>MGBT01000212.1:22712-33604 GCA_001788395.1 Candidatus Rokubacteria bacterium GWA2_70_23 | reverse complement strand
GCGCCCTCGGCCGCACGCTCAACGTACAGGAAGTACGCCTCGCGCGCGGCCGTCGGGCGCCGCCTCGCATCTGGACCTGTTTGAGCGGCCTGCGAGGGGTTCCCGGAGCGGGCTGGGGCCTGGACTACGGGCGGAGGCGACGGCGCAGCTCCTCACACTGGTCCGGTCGCTCCGCGGGAGGGGTGAGCCAGACGATGTCGCCCGTGGCCTCTCCCAGGACATCGCGAGGATCTTCATCCGGGCCCACCTCGAGCATCTCGACCACGAGCTGGCGCGTCCCGGGACGCAGCGCCTCGAGCTGAGCCGGAAGACCCCCGGGCGCCTGATGGCCGCGCCCGGCGATCACCACCACCTGCGGCGTCTGCGCGAGCGCCTCGGCGAGCCGCCGCGCCATGCTGACGTTGCGCGCGTGCCAGCTCTCCACCATGGTCGGGAGATGGCGCTCCGGCAGCAGATCGCAGTGCCCCTTCCGGATGGTCCTGGCGATGGCCGCCTCCCGCGCCGGATCGGGTGGGAGCAACGAGCGCAAGCGTGCCCCGTCCGGCAACGCCGAGAGCCCCTCCCGGGCGATCCTCCGCGCGACGGCGGGATCGAGGTCGGCGGCCACGACGCGCAGCCGGGACCGGCGCGCGAGATCGAAGAGCGGCCAGTACATGCCAAAGTCCGGCCATCCCGTCTTGCTCCACCCCAGCGCGGCGCCGAGGTCGGCGGCGCCGCCGGCCGCCTCGAGCGCCCGGTCCACCGCCGCCTGGCGATCGGCCGCCAGCATCTCGAAGGCCACGACGGGCCGGGCGCCGGCGCCGAGCATCGCCTCCAGCACCCGCCGCTGGTGGGCATGGTGGTGGGCATTATCGTGCACCTCGCCGAGGTAGACCACCTCGGCGCTTCGGGCCCGGAGGGCGATGGCGGTCGCGTGTAGAACCGGGTCGCCTGATTGGGGCAGGACGAGCGCCATGGGAGCCGCACACGCGGAGAGCAGGAGGGCGACCGCGGTCAGGAGCCGGGGATCGCTTATCATGGCTCCATTATGAGCCTTCCCGCGTGGTGGCGGGAGCGCCGCGCTCGCGTGCTCCAGCTCTGGGCCGTGGGGGTCGCCGCGAGCCTGCTCGTCACCGCGGCCTCCTCCCTGGGCTACCTCGAGGCGCTCCAGGCCCGGAGCGTCGACCTCCTGCTGAGGCTCCAGGGGCAGCGGTTCGCCCCCGAGGTCGTCCTGGTGGCCATCGACGAGGAGGCCTTCGAGTCCCTCGGCCGCCGCCAGCCCCTGCCCCGCGACTACCTGGCCCGGCTGCTGCGCGGCCTCCAGCGCGCCGGAGCCGCCGTGGTGGGAGTGGATCTCGCGCTGAACACGCCCACCACCGACGCCGACGACGGCGCGCTCTCCCGCGCGATCACGGACTTCTCGGACGGAGGCGTGAGCCGGGTCGTCCTGGTGGACGCGCCGCCGCCCAGGAGCGGGCCGCTGTCGGATCCGGCCTTTCTCGGCTCGGTCCTGCGTGGAGCCGCCGAAGTGCCCCTGGACCAGGACGGCGTGATCCGCCGCGTCGCGCTCCTCGTCCCGCGGGGCCCCGGTCCGCCGCAGCCCATCCTCCCCCTCGCCGTCGTCGCGCGGCTGGCGGGCATGTCCCAGGGGTCGCTCGAGGCCTCGCTCCGCGAGCGCGGCGGCCTCTCGCCGCTTCCCGCCTGGCGCTCCGGCGCCGGCTGGACGCTCGTGGAGCAGCCGGCGCTCTCCGTCCGGCCCAACGAGCTGTGGCGCATCAACTACGTGGGGCCGGCCGGCTCCTTCCTCACGATCCCGAGCAACGCGGTGGCGGCGCTGGCCGATCCGGCGGCCGAGCTGGCCCACGACAATCCGCTCCGCGGGCGGGTCGTGCTGGTCGGAGGCACCTACCAGGAGAGCCGCGACTTCTATCCGACCCCGCACGGCGCCATCGCGGGTGTGGAGATCCACGCCAACGTCATCCACATGCTGGTGACCGGCTCCTACATCCGGCCCTCCGGGTGGTTCACGAGCCTCGCCTTCCAGATCGGCATCGTGCTGCTGGCCGGCGTCGTGATGGCCGTGCTCCGCCCGCTCGCCGGCACCATCGTCTGCCTCATCGGCGCCGTCCTGCTCGGGGTGCCGGCCTCCTTCGTCGCCTTCCAGCGAAGCGGCTACTGGGTGGACTTCCTGCTCCCTGCCATCGTCACCTCGCTGCTGGGGCTCGTGGCGGAAGGGCTGGCGCGCCGGCGCTTCCGCGACTCGTTCGGCCGCTATGTGAGCCGCGAGATCGCCGCCCAGGTGCTGGCGGAGGCCCCGAGCCTTCGGGGCGAGCGCCGGGCCGTCTCCATCCTCTTCTCGGACCTGCGCGGATTCACCACACTGTCCGAGACCATGCCGGCCGAGCAGGTGGCCGGCCGCCTCACCGAGTACTTCGAGGCGATGACCACGGCCATCTTCTCCCACCGGGGCATGGTCAACGACTTCGTGGGGGACGGGATCGTGGCGATCTTCGGCGCCCCGCTCCAGGACCCCGAGCACGCCTGGCACGCCGTGCTCAGCGCTGACGCCATGCAGCGGGCGCTCGACGACCTGAACCGGCGCTGGGGCGCGGCAGGGCTGCCGACCCTCCGCATGGGCATCGGTATCCACACCGGGCAGGTCTTCGTCGGCAACGTCGGGGGCGCGAAACGGGTCAAGTACACGGTGGTGGGCGATCCCGTGAACCTGGCCTCGCGCGTGGAGGGCTTGAACAAGGATCTCGGAACGACCATGCTGATCACGGAGGAAACCCGGGCGATCGCCGGTGACCGGGTGGAGGTGAAGGATCGGGGGCTGATGGCCGTCAAGGGGCGGAGCCAGCCGGTACACGTCCATGAGCTGCTGGCGGTACACGCCGAGGGCGGACCGTCGGCGGGGGGAGGCTCCACATGAGCGGACGACTCGGGGTCCTTGCAGCAGTGGCGATCGGTTTCCTCACCGGGCTCTGCGCAGCCGGCATCGCCGGGGCGGCCGAGCCCGTGGCCGTCCTCACCGAGATCCGAGCGGGCCAGGGGGAGATCCGCGTCAAGCTCGCCGGGGAGGCGGACTGGAAGGCACCGCAGCCGCTGCTCTCGCTGCGGCCCGGCGACCAGGTCCGCGCATCGGCCGACGCGCGCGCGGTGATCCTGTTCACCGGAGGCCGCAACCCCCAGGCGGTCTCCGCGGCCAGCTCTCCGTTCACCGTCGCGGCGCCCAGCGGGGCGGCGAGCGGCGAGCGCGTGCAGGCCCTCGTCAACAGCGTCACCCAGTTCCTCGTGGGCAAGCAGGACAAGCCCGCCTATGTCTCGCTCTACGTCCCGCTCTCGACCCGGAGCATCCGGCTGCCCCCCCCGACTCTCCTCGCCCCGCGCGAGACGCGCCTTCAGCCGGGGCCGGTCACCTTCGAGTGGTCGGGCGCCGACAGCCTCCGCTACATGATCCGCGTGTTCGAGCCCGACGGGCTCCTGTGGGAGCAGGGCGGGCTCCCGCGCCAGCCGGTCCCGTACCCCGCCGCGGCCCCGGCGCTCCGCCCCGGCCAGCGCTACGCGTGGGAGCTGCACACCGAGCGGCAGCCCGTCCAGCGAGCCGAGTTCGAGATCCTCCAATCACCCGACGCCCAGCGGGTCCAGCAGGCCCTGGGACTCCTCGTGCCCTCCGCCCTGCCGGGCCAGCCCGGGTCCACGCTGGCGCTCCTGCGCGCCGGCTTCCTCGTCCAGGAGGGGCTCTATCAGGACGCGCGGAAGGAATTGCTGGCGGCCATCGCCACCGATGCGACCGAGCCGTCGCTGCACCAGCTCCTGGGGCACGTCTACGATCGGATGGGGATGAAGGACCTCGCCACTGACTCCTTCGACGAGGCGCGCTTTCTGTCCACGCCGCGGCCGTGACGGGAGCGGGTCAGATGTGATCGATCCCCTTCAGCATGCGCCCTCTCCCGTGCGGGTGAAGACGTGTTGGGTCTCAGCGGTGGCGGAGGCGGCGCCTGACCGTCTCGAGCGCGCTCTTGAAGCGCGCGTCGTCCGGGCGCAGCCGCACCGCCTCGGCATAGGCGGCAGCCGCCTCGTCGAGCCGCGCGAGCCGCGCGAGGGCCGCGCCCAGGCGCGCGTGCGCCTCGGCGTGGTCTGGCTTGACGCGGATCGCCTCGCGATAGGCCGCCTCGCACTCGGCGTGCTTGGCCTGCCGCTCGAGCACCGTCCACAGGTTGAAGTGGTTCTGCGCCTCGTCCGGACGCAGGCGCAGCGCCTCGCGATAGGCGGCCTCGGCCTCGGCATGGAGCCCCTGCGCCAGCAGCGCACCGCCGAGGCCGCGGTAGGCCGATGGGCTATCGGGCTTGGCGTCGATGGCCGCGCGGAAGGCCTCCGCCGCCTCCGCGGGCCGCCCCTGCTCGCTCAGGAGCTCGCCGAGATAGCTGTGGGTGCGCGCGAAGCCGGGCTTGAGGCGGGCGGCCTCGCGGAAGGCCGCCTCCGCCGCGGCGTACTTGCCCTGGAAGTAGAGCACGACGCCGAGGCCCCGATGCAGCGCGGCGCCCTCGGGCTTCGCGCGCAGGGCCTCGCGATACACCGCCTCGGCCTGGGCGTAGCGCCCCTGCCGGCCCAGCCCCACCGCGAGGTTGCCGAGGGCGACCACGTCCGTCGGGGCGAGCCGCACGGCCTCGCGGAGCGCGATCTCGGCCTGGGCGTGCTTGCCCTGCCGGCCCAGGGCGATGCCCAGCTCCACGTGGAAGTCGGCGTTGCCCGGCTCGAGGGCCACGGCCGCGCGGAAGGCGGCCTCCGCCGCGGCGTCGAGCCCCTGGGCCAACAGCGCAAGCCCCAGATCATAGTGCAGGCCCGGGTCGTCCGGACGCAGGCGCAGGGCGCAACGGTAGGTCTCGGCCTCCTCGGCCCAGCGGCTCTCGCGTCTCAGCACCGCCGCGAGCCCGAGATGGGCGGACAGATCCTCGGGATGCAGCCGGATCGCGTGCCGCAACGCTGTCTCCGCCTCTGCAAAATGCCCCTGGCGCTCGAGCACGCGGCCCAGGCGCCGGTGCCAGGTCGGGTTGCCGGGCTCGAGCCGGATCGCGTCCCTGAACGCCGCCGCCGCCTCGCCGTGACGCCGCAGATGCCAGAGGACCAACCCGAGATCGCCGTGGAGCGCCGCGGCGCTCCCCTTGAGCCGGATGGCCTCGCGGTAGGCGGCCGCGGCGGCGCGCCACTGCCGCTGGCGCCTCAGCACGCCGGCCAGATGCGCGCGCGCCTTCACGGAAGCGGGCGCGAGCCGCACGGCCTCGGCGAGCGCGGCGGCGGCCTCGGCATGCTTGCCCTGTGCTGCCAGGATCAGCCCCAGCCCATCGTGGACGAGGGGGTTCCGCGGCGCGAGCCGCGCCGCCTCCCGGCACGCCGCCTCGGCATCCACGTGCCGGCCCTGGCGCGCCAGCGCCATGGCGAGGTTGTGATGGGCCTCGGCATTCCCGGGCAGAAGCCGCACGGCCTCGCGGAGCGCCTGCTCCTCGTCGGCGTGGCTGCGCTGCCGCCGGCACGCCAGGCCCAGGCGCAGGTGCGCGATCGGATGGTCGGGTCTGAGGGCCACCGCCGCGCGGTACTGGCCTTCCGCCTCCGCCCACCGGCGCTGCCGCTCCAGCGCGAGGCCGAGCTTGAAGTGGCCCCTGAAGCCGCGCGGCTCCCGCACCACCGCCGCGCGGTACTCGACTTCCGCTTCCGCGACCCGCCCCTGCTCGAACAGCGCATCGCCCAGGTCCACGCGCGCCGAGCCCGCACTCGGCGCGAGCCGCACGGCCTCGCGGAAGGCGGCCTCGGCCTCCGTCGTGCGGCGCTGCTGGGTGAGCGCGGCGCCGAGCCGCGAGTAGGCCTCCGCGCGATGGGGATCGCGCTCGATCGCCCGGCGGCAGTCGCCCTCCGCGTCGGCGTGGCGTCCCTCGCGGAGCGAGGCGGCCGCGCGCTGCAGCCAGACGATGGTCTCGTCCACGCCCCCAAGGTAGGGAGCGGGAAGGAGCCTGTCAAGGACGCGAGCCGCGCGCCCTAGCCCCGACCCTCGGCGCGGGCGCGAACGGCCCTGACGGTGTCCACCTCACCTGTGCGAAAGTAGGGCGAGGCCCTCCTGGCGTCCCGGCCCGGCGGTAAAATGTCGAGGATGACGACCTCGCCGCCCTCGAGGCGCCGGCGCTGGTCGTCCGACAGGCCCAGGGCGTTTACGCCGGGCGTCCAGGCTGCAAGAATGAGAAGAGTGCCCATCCCCCCGGAGCGCCGCGTGCGCGTCGCTGGCCTCGTGCGCGGCTGCGGAGGGCCGTCGTGACGCAGGACGCGTGGACGCGCTGGATCGTCGAGCGCTTCGATCTCGGCTACCGGACGCTCCACGCCCTCGATGCGCCCGCCGCCCAGGTGGGGCCGGCGCTCTGCCTCGAGCTCCGCCGGAGCCGCCGCAACCGCCAGCTGCTCGACGGCACGACCGTGCGCCGCGGCGATCCGATCGGGATC
This sequence comes from Candidatus Rokubacteria bacterium GWA2_70_23, assembly GCA_001788395.1. Lineage (GTDB taxonomy): Bacteria > Methylomirabilota > Methylomirabilia > Rokubacteriales > CSP1-6 > UBA12499. Next base: position 27,136 of record MGBT01000212.1, on the reverse strand, counting down.
CTCCACCTGAACAATCGCCGGATCCTCGCGCTCCACCACGGATCGCCCGGCCAGCGCACGGTGGGCCTGCTCTTCCGCCGCCGCGTCGTGGCATCGCTCGAGGTGCTGGCCGCGCTCGCGGCGGACGGCGGCCCGCTCGCCCACGTGTGCGCCTTCACGGCGACGACAATCTTCGGTGGCCTCGTCGAGCGTATCGGCTTCGACGAGGCGGCGGGGAACCGTCTCGCGAGTGCGCGCGTCATCGGGGCCTACCAGCGCCTGCTGCTGGTGGCGCTGCACCCGGCGGGCGCCGCGCGCCCGCGGCTCGGCACCCTCCCCCGCGCGCGCCGGCTCTGGATCTCGCGCGAGCGCCTGCTCGCGCTGCACGGGCCGGTGAGGGCGCGGCGAAAGCGCCGCCCGGTCACGGGGTGAGCGCCCGCCGCGCGAGATCCGCGCCGCCGTGCGAGGCCGAGGGGCGCCTCCCGGCCCGCCGGCGCTCAGCGCGGGTGGTGCCGGCGGAGCAGATCGAGGTCGAGAAGGTCCTTTGGGCGGTCGAGCGCGGCCTTGTTCCTCACAAAGTCCTGGTTCACCGGGATCCCATCCCTTGAGCCGCCAGATCTCCTCGCTCAGCCGCCACGCCTCGGCGAACCGCTCGTCCGGGCTGATGCTCGCCCAGAACTCCACGTCGAAACGATCGTCCATCTCTCGATAGGTGGTCTTTCGCACGGTGATGCGGCGAGCCATGACGAGAGTGTAGCAGGCGGGGGCGCCCCGGCCGCGGCGTTCCACTCACTCCGTGGGGCGGGACAGGACCGGCGCCAGGAGCTCTCTCAGGTCCTCGACCTCCTCGTCCAGGTTGCGGCCGGCATCGGTGCGGTAGACGATAGCGTGGTCTTGCCGGAACCGATCATCCCGCACAGGTAGACGTTCAGCGTCCTACTCGCCCTTCAGCGTCGGATCGAGGAGGTCCCGGAGCCAGTCGCCGGTCCGGCTCACGACGATGGAGGTCGCCATGAGGATGAGCCCCGGCCAGGTCGAGATCCACCACGCCGAATCGAGGTACTCCCGCCCCTCATGGACCATGCCGCCCCAGGAGGGGGTCGGCGGCTGCACGCCGAGCCCGAGGAAGGACAGCGTCGCCTCCAGCACGATGGCGCGCGCCAGCTCGAGGGTGGCGATCACCACCAGCGAGGAGAGCACATTGGGCAGCACGTGCCGGACCACGATGCGCAGAACCGATCCGCCGAGGGCGTGGACCGCGTCCACGAATTCGCGCGAGCGGAGCGACAGCACCTGCGAGCGCAGGATCCGCGCGTAGGCCACCCAGCCGGAGAGCCCGATCACCACCACGAGCGTCGGGAAGGAGGGCCCCAGCACCGCGATGATCCCGATGGCGAGCAGGATGAAGGGGAAGGCGAGCTGGGCATCGGCGAGCGTCATGATGATGCTGTCCGCCCAGCCGCCGCGGAAGCCCGCGACGATCCCCAGCGCCGAGCCGATGGCCCCTCCCACGAGCACGGCGGCAAAGCCCACCAGCAACGACACGCGCGCCCCGTAGATCACGCGCGAGAGAACGTCACGCCCGAGATGGTCGGTGCCCAGGAGGTGGGCCTTGCCGTCGGCGGCTTCCAGCGTCGGCGCGGCGAGCCGCGCCCGCAGCGACTGCCGGATCGGATCGTGGGGGGCCAGCCACGGCGCGGCCACGGCCACCGCCGCAACCAGCAGCACGAATCCCACCCCGCCCGCGATCTGCCACCGGGCGCGCCGGGCCTGGCGCCCGGCTCGCGCCTCGTGCAGCGTGACGGCCGCCGACTCAGCGGGAGCGGATGCGGGGATCGAGGAAGCCATAGATGAGGTCGATCAGGAAGTTGAGCACGATGAAGAGCACGGCCGAGAGGAACACCACGCACTGCACCACCGGGTAGTCGCGGTTGTAGATGGACTGGATCGCGAGCCGCCCGATGCCGGGCCACGCGAAGACCGTCTCCGTCACCACGGCGCCGCCGAGGAGTGTGCCGAACTGCAGCCCCGTGATGGTGACGATGGGGATCGCGGCGTTCTTGAAGGTGTGCTTGGCCACCACGAGGAGCTCCGCGAGCCCCTTGGCCCGGGCCGTCCGGATATAGTCGGCGCGCAGCACCTCGAGGACGGCCGAGCGCGTGAGCCGGGCCACCGACGCCATGGTGAAGAGGGCCAGCGTGAGCGCCGGCAAGGCCAGGTGCGCCCAGGTGCCACGGCCCGAGGTGGGGAACCAGCCGCCCTTGAGGGACAGGAGCAGGATGAACAGGATGCCGATGAAGAAGGTGGGCGCCGACTGGCCCACCAGGGCCACGCCCATGGTCGCGTGGTCGAGGAAGGTGTTGCGGCGCACCGCGGAGAGGAGGCCGACGGGGACCGCGACGACCACCGCGAACAGGAAGGCGGTGAGGCCCAGCTCGAGGGTCGCCGGCAGATACCCCATGACGACGCGCGAGGCCGGCTCCCTGAAGTGGATGGAGCGGCCGAAGTCCCCGCGCAGGACATTGCCCAGGAACACGCCGTACTGAACGGGCAGCGGCCTGTCGAGCCCGAGCTCGGCGCGCACGCGGAAGATCTCGCTCCGCGGCGCGTCGGGCGGCAGGAGCAGCGGCACGGGGTCCCCCGACAGGCGCATCACCACGAAGACCACGGTGGACACGATCCACAGGGTGATCAGGGCGCGGAAGAGCCGGTAGCCGATGAAGGAGAGGAGGGCGCGCATGGGGACTCCCCCACCCTATGCCCTCTCCCCCCCGGGGGGAGAGGGCAGGGTGAGGGGGAGCGCTCAGGCCCGGCGGAACTTGAAGTTGAAGCGGCGGATCTCGAACTGCTGGTTCGGGTTCGGCGTCCACTCCACGTACTTCTGCATCCCATAGTCCTCATAGGGCTGGATCACGGGGATCCAGGGGAAGTGCTCGAGGACGATCTTCGTCATCTCCTTGTAGGCCTCGCCCCTGAACTTCTCGTCCACGGAGAAGCGCGCCTTGTCCCCGAGCTCGTCCCAGCGCGCGTGACGCCAGTAATCCTGGGGCCCGCCGGGGCCGAGGAGCCGCCACATCATGCCGTCCGGGTCGCCCAGGGTGGAGGTCGGGTCCGACCACCACAGCCCCTTGAAGGTCTTGTCGCGGTTCTTCTGGGCCCGCACCGAGTACTCCAGCACCTCGACCTTGGCGTTGATGCCGACGTCGCGCCACATGGCTTGGATGGCCTCCGACATGGGCTTGTCGTTGGCCGTGTAGCCCGAGGTCGTCTCGATGAAGATCTCCTCGCCCTTGTAGCCGGCCTTCTTCAGCCGCTCCCGGGCCTCCTTCGGGTTATACGCGAGCGGCGGCAGCGAGCCGTCGAAATGGTTGTCCCCCTTGGCGATGGGGCCGCTCGGCACGATCCCGCGGCCGCGCCACAGCTCCTTGACGATGAGGTCGCGGTCGATGGCGAGCGACAGGGCCTGCTTGACCAGTGGGTTGTCGAGCGGCGGCATCTTGCTGTTGACGGCCAGCACGTAAAGCCCCGCGTAGAGTGCGCCCACCGCCCGGGTCGTGGGGTTGGCGTTGATCCGGTCGTTGTGGTCCGGGGTGACCTGGGTGATGATGTCCACCTCGCCCTTGAGGAGCGCTGCGATGCGCGAGGCCATCTCGGGAACGGGGCGGACGATCATCCGGTCGAAGTCCGGCTTGCCGCCCCAGTAGTCCGGGTTGGCTTCCAGCACCAGCTTGTCGTCCCTGGTCCAGGAGACGAAACGGACGGGGCCCGTCCCCACCGGCTTGGATCGGAACCCGTCGGCCCCCGCCGCCTCGAAATACTTCCGGGAGACGATCTGGCCGCCGTAGAAGGCCAGGCGCGCCGGCAGCAATGGGTCGGGCTTCTTGGTGTGGATGACGAGGGTCGCCGGATCGGGGGCCTCGATCCGATCGATCGAGGTGAAGACGGTGCTTACCCGCGTCTTGTGGGCCGGGTCGTAGGTGCGCTCGAGGCTCCACTTGGCGTCGGCGGCGGTGAAGGGGTCCCCGGTGTGCCACGTGGCCCCCTGCCGGATCTTGAACACCCAGGCGGTCTGGCCCTGGATCTTCCACTCGGTGGCCAGCCCCGGGTTCAGCTTGCCGTCGGGGTGGCGGCTCACGAGGTTGTCGAAGATGTTGAACGAGACCCGGATGTCGTTGGAGGAGGTGCTGATGTGGGGGTCGAACGTCGAGACGTCGCCGCCCTGGGCCCACACCAGCTCGCGCTTCCGGGTGGTCTGGGCCGAGGCGGGGCGTGCCAGCGGGTCGGCGACCGCGGCGACCACGCCCGCAGCGGCGGCGCCCTTGAGAAGGTCACGTCGGGTGAGTGTCATGTGGACTCTCCTTTTGTCTCGCTTGAACGTGGATGACGACGGGTTGCGGCTTGGCCTCTTCGCCGCTTCGCGGCTCATCGGGGCGCCCGCGCCACCG
>MGBT01000212.1:0-22699 GCA_001788395.1 Candidatus Rokubacteria bacterium GWA2_70_23 | reverse complement strand
GTTGGGCCTCTTCGCCCCCTTCGGGCGTCTGACCATCTCGCTTGAACGTGATTGACGCCGGTTGGGCGGTTGGGCCTCTTCGCCCCCTTCGGGGCTCATCGGGGCGCCCGCGCCACCAGGTCCCCGGGGGCTCAGGTGGGAATGGTTATAGGCGGTTCCGGGGGCGCTGTCAAGCCAGGGGGAGGACGAGCCGGGCCCGGCGCTGGTCTGGCGGGAGCTGCTGGGCCAGCGCGCGGGCCCGGGGAGGCGCGGTGAGGGGCGAGTGGAGATTCCGGGCGAGGACTGCTGTCGCCTCGCTTCAAGTGGAGACGGCCCCCCTCAGTGAGCCGCGCCGCTCGCGCGGTAGGCCGGGGCCGCCACGCCGTCTATCACGACGTTGACGCAGGCGGGCGCTCGGGACTTCACGGCGCGGGAAAGCGCCGCGTCCAGGTCCACGGGATCCTCCACGAATTCGCCATGACCTCCGAGCGCTGTCGCCAGCTGATCGTAGCGTGAGAGGCGCAGGTCGCAGCCGACCGTTCGCTCGGCGCCGTAGTGCTGGAGCTGGAGCTGATGCTCGGCGTTCCACCGGGCGTCGTTGCCGACCACCGCGACCAGCGGCAGCCCCGCCCGCAGCGCCGTGTCCAGCTCGAACCCGTGAAAGCCGAAGGTGCCGTCGCCGAGCACGGCAACGATCTGCCGCTCCGGGTGAGCGAGCTTGGCGCCGAGGGCCATGGGGATGGCGCTGCCGATGGAGCCCGCCGGGCCGTTGATCAGCCGGATCTCCGCCTCGAGCCCCGCCTGGGCCCATTGGCCGAACTCGCCCCCGTCCACGACCAGCACCGCCCCCTGATCGAGCAGCGGCTGGATGCCCGCGCACACGCGGAGCGGGTGCATGGGGGTGGTCGACGACCGGCGGAGAGACTCCCACTCCCCGGGCACGCTCTTGCGGGCGGCCCTCACCTCCTCACCCCACGCGCGATGCGTCCAGGTCCGCTCTTGCGCCAAGGCGGCCATGCGGTCGAGCACGAGCGGCGGATCGCCACCCATGGCCACCTCGACTCGCCCGCCGGGCGCAGCCGGCGCTTCGGCGTCGATCTGGATGAAGCGGCACTCGTGCGCGAAGGCGGGCGGCTCGCCGAAGCGCAGCGCGAAGTCGAGCCGCTTCCCCGCGAGGAGCACCACGTCGACCCGACCCAGGGAGTTGGTGGCCGCGTGGAGCCACGGGTCATTGATCCCGCGGGGGCTCTCCACGGGGAGCGCGGGGATGCCCGTGAGCGCCGAGAGGCGCTCCACCGCCGCCCAGCGCCGGGCCCGCGCCATGGCGGGGCCCGCAAGGATCAGCGGGCGTTTCGCCCGGGCCAGAAGGGCAAGCGCCGCCCCCATGGGACCGGCGAGGTCCTCGGACGCTGCCGGCTGGCGAGGCCCGGCCCCGCGCGACGGGGCGCTGACGCGCGCTTCGAGCAGGTCGACAGGCAGGCTCACGTGCACAGGCCCGGGACGGCCGCTCCTGGCGATCTCGAGCGCCGCCGCGATGTCCTCGCCGAGGCGCTCGGCGTCGCGGGCGAGCCAGGCGGCCTTGGTCACGGGCCGGGCGGCGCCCACCTGGTCCATCTCCTGGAAGGCGCCCCGCCCCGCCTGGGCGGCAGGCGCGTGCCCGCTCAGCAGCACGACCGGCGACTCAGCCATGAGCGCGCCGTAGAGCGCCGACAGCGCATTGCAGTGGCCGGGCCCGGCCGTCACCAGGGCCACGCCCGGCTCCTCGGTCAGCCGCCCCCAGGCATCGGCCATGTGGACGGCGGCCGCCTCGTGGCGGGTGTGGATAATCGACAGCGGCCGCCCGATCGTGGCGTCGTACACGGGCAGGATCTGGTTGCCGGACAGCGAGAAGAGGTGTCGGACGCCCGCTGCCAGCAGCGCCTCGACGATCAGGTCGGCTCCGGTTCGCGCCATGCGAGAGGCTCCTTACGGCGAGTGGCCGCGGATCACTGCCAGCGCCAGGTCGTGCAGGCGGCCGTTGGTCCCGAGCGCCGTGCCCGAGTAGATGGTGAAGGCGCCGGCCAGATCCGTGAAGCGGCCGCCCGCCTCCTCGACGAGGATCCTGACCGCCGCCAGGTCCCAGGGCTTCACCCCGGGCGCCAGCGCGATCTCGCCCTTGCCCTCCGCCACCATGGTGTAGCAGAGGAAGTCGCCGAAACCGCGCTGGAGCCCCGTGCGGTCCACGAGCCGGAGGAAGGCGCCCCAGTAGCCTTCACGGCGCAGGAGGCCCAGGGTCGCGTGAACGAGCGTGGCCTCCTCGAGCGCGGCGATGCGCGACACCTGGAGGGGCTCCCCGTTGAGGAAGGCGCCCTGCCCGCGGCGCGCCGTGTGAAGATCCCGGGTGACCGGCTGATAGACGACGCCCGCCGTCACCTCGCCGTGCTCCTCGAGCCCCACAAGCGTCGCCCAGAGCGGGATGCCCCGGATGAAGTTGCGCGTGCCGTCGATGGGATCCACGATGAACCGGCGCTCCGACGGCCCGCGGGCGCCGAGCTCCTCGCCCAGGACGCCGTGCTCGGGGCAGGCCGCGCCGAGCGTCCTGGCGATCACCTCCTCGGCCTCCCGATCGGCCTCAGTGACCGGGGAGCCGTCGGGCTTCAGCGTGGCCTCGACGCCGCGCCGGAAATGCGCCAGCGCGATCTCGCCGCCCGCGCGGGCGGCCTCGACCATCGCCTCGAGGACCCTGTCCACCCCGGCATTCTATACCGGCGAGTCTTGGCAGAGCGCGCGTGGCTCTGCCACGGCCAGCGGCGCCGGGAAGGAGGTGTCGCCGCTCGATCTCGTCCGCCGTTCCCGAAGAGAGACGCCCCATCGGCGCCCGGGTGAGGCGCTACGGGAGCGGGGCGACGAGCTGGGGGCGGCCGGACCACTCCCAGCCGAGCGTGGTGCGGGAGACGCCGAGCAGGAGCCCGTGGAGCGCGGAGGGGTGGACCCAGAGCCCGTCGCGCTCGGCGCGGGGGTCGTCGCCCCGCGGCGTCCACCGGCCCCTGCGTGCCTCGAGCCGCTCGATGATGAGCCGCACCTCCGGAGCCTCGACATAGCACATGTACAGCGAGTCGCCGCGCCGGGCCACCCAGCGGCCCATGGCGCTCGTGGGGCTCACCACCTGCGAGATCTCGATGCGGTCGAGCCGCGCCGGCGGGTCGAAGAGCGTGAGCGTGCCGACGTAGCCGAAGCGCTCGCTGCCGATGGCCGAGAAGCGGGCCGGATCGAGCCCGAAGAGGGCGGTGAAGCGCATCGCCGCGGCGCGCCAGTCCGACAGGATCGTATGGGAAACACCTCGCCGCCATCGGCCATGCGCCGGAGCACCTTCGTCATGTCATAGGCGCGGGTTCGCGCCTCGGCGACGAGTTCGGCGATGCCGGCCATCTCGGCGCCCGAGCCCGCGGGCACGGCGGCCCGCGGAGGCGCCTGCCCGGCATGCGACGGCATGAAGGAGAGGAAGCGCCTGACGAGGTCCAGGCACTCGGCCTCGTCCTCGCCGACGGCATCGGCGAAGCCGGTCTCCTCGGCATGCACCTGCCAGCCGCCGAGGTCCTCCTCGGAGACCTGCTCGCCCGTGGCCAGCTCCAGCACGCGGGGGCCGGACACGGCCATGGACGCCCCCTTACGCCATGATGCCCCCCCGGCCCTCAGAGGCGCTGCCCACACCGCGGACGCAGGAGCGAGAGCATGGCCAGGATCCTCATCGTGGACGACGCCCCCGTCATGCGGAAGCTCATCGTGGCGCTCGTCTCGGACGAGGGGCATCAGGTGGTCGGGGAAGGCGAGGATCGAGAGCAGGCGGTAACGCTCTATCTCGCAACCAGGCCCGACGTGCCGCTGATCGACCTGGTGATGCCCCGGAAGGACGGCGTGCAGGCGACGCGGGAAACCCTCGAGCGCGACCGCAACGCCCGCGTCATCGTGGTCTCGTCCTCGGTGGCCCAGGCCGAGGTGGACCGGGATTCTTCAGGCGCCGAGCAGGCCGAGCGCGCTTGCGGCCGCGGACAGGGGCGAATCCTTTGCGGCAAGGGGAATGCCCAGGCGCTGCGCAAGTTCGAGATACGCGGCATCGTAAGCCGATAGCCCGTGCCGGCGTGCCAGCGCCAGGAGGGTGGCGGCCCGAGCCGGTGGGGTCTCTATCCTGATGATGAGCGTTGCGGCATTGCGGATGATCTCGTCGGCGAGCGCTGCGGTCAAGAGTTTCCGGCGCTCAAGTACCGCCAGCGCATTCGCGAACTCGTAGGGCCAGACCGAAGGCACCACCACTTCGTCGTTGGCCAGCTTCCTGTAGAACCGATCCGTGTAGGGCGTCGCCTGGCTGCGCGAGAACCACGCGATCACGACCGAGTTGTCGGCGACGAAGGGCACTCAGTCGCGGCCTTCGGCGACGATGTCGCGTATCGACACCCGCTTGGGAATCTTCACTCTGCGGGCAAGGGCGCGAATCTCGCGAAGCAGCAGCGCGCGGTTTCGCCTGGCTGCGGGCGCGACGTTGACGATCTTCGCCACCGGGCGGCCCCGACGGGTAAGGATCACCTCTTCACCGGCTTCGGCCTTTTCGACGAGCTGGGAGAGCTTCGACTTCGCTTCGTAGATACCCACATCCATGACAGCCTCCATTCAGATCTAGCTAGCTAGATCATAGCACGCGGCTGAGGCCATGGGCGCCACGGTGAAGCAAGCGGAGCCCCGGGGGCAACGGCGCCTGTATGCCATGATGCCCCCCAGGCCCTCAGAGGCGCCGCCCACACCGCGGACGCAGGAGCGAGAGCATGGCCAGGATCCTCATCGTGGACGACGCCCCCGTCATGCGGAAGCTCATCGTGGCGCTCGTCTCGGACGAGGGGCATCAGGTGGTCGGGGAAGGCGAGGATCGAGAGCAGGCGGTAACGCTCTATCTCGCAACCAGGCCCGACGTGCCGCTGATCGACCTGGTGATGCCCCGGAAGGACGGCGTGCAGGCGACGCGGGAAACCCTCGAGCGCGACCGCAACGCCCGCGTCATCGTGGTCTCGTCCTCGGTGGCCCAGGCCGAGGTGGACCGGGATTCTTCAGGCGCCGAGCAGGCCGAGCGCGCTTGCGGCCGCGGACAGGGGCGAATCCTTTGCGGCAAGGGGAATGCCCAGGCGCTGCGCAAGTTCGAGATACGCGGCATCGTAAGCCGATAGCCCGTGCCGGCGTGCCAGCGCCAGGAGGGTGGCGGCCCGAGCCGGTGGGGTCTCTATCCTGATGATGAGCGTTGCGGCATTGCGGATGATCTCGTCGGCGAGCGCTGCGGTCAAGAGTTTCCGGCGCTCAAGTACCGCCAGCGCATTCGCGAACTCGTAGGGCCAGACCGAAGGCACCACCACTTCGTCGTTGGCCAGCTTCCTGTAGAACCGATCCGTGTAGGGCGTCGCCTGGCTGCGCGAGAACCACGCGATCACGACCGAGTTGTCGGCGACGAAGGGCACTCAGTCGCGGCCTTCGGCGACGATGTCGCGTATCGACACCCGCTTGGGAATCTTCACTCTGCGGGCAAGGGCGCGAATCTCGCGAAGCAGCAGCGCGCGGTTTCGCCTGGCTGCGGGCGCGACGTTGACGATCTTCGCCACCGGGCGGCCCCGACGGGTAAGGATCACCTCTTCACCGGCTTCGGCCTTTTCGACGAGCTGGGAGAGCTTCGACTTCGCTTCGTAGATACCCACATCCATGACAGCCTCCATTCAGATCTAGCTAGCTAGATCATAGCACGCGGCTGAGGCCATGGGCGCCACGGTGAAGCAAGCGGAGCCCCGGGGGCAACGGCGCCTGTATGCCATGATGCCCCCCAGGCCCTCAGAGGCGCCGCCCACACCGCGGACGCAGGAGCGAGAGCATGGCCAGGATCCTCATCGTGGACGACGCCCCCGTCATGCGGAAGCTCATCGTGGCGCTCGTCTCGGACGAGGGGCATCAGGGGGTCGGGGGAGGCGAGGATGGAGCGCATCTGATCGGCTGGGTCCTCGACCTCAAGCGCCTGGCCAAAGTCCTGACCCCGGTCGCGCAGCCCACATGAGCCTCCCCCTCCCCACGGCAGAGCGGCGCCACGGCCTCCGAAGCGAGCGGGGCGAGCAGGGACACTCGGGGTAAAGTCCACCCACGCGATCAGGGACGGAACCTGTTTCATGTCTTGGTCGGCAACCTGCTAAGGGAGGAGCCGTCTCGCGCGCTCCTGAGGCGCGACGCTCCCGTCCCCCACGCCGAACTTCGCGGCGAGGCTGAAGACCACCCAGGCGCCGCAGCGAGCGCAGTCCACGTCGTTGCCGTAGCCGTGTCGATCGCGGAGCTCCGCCAACGTCTCGAGAATGGCCTCGTCCGGCATCTCCTCGCGCGCCGAGGGTGGCTCCTCGTTCGGGTTGCCGTCGCGGAAGACGAAGCAGTGCTGGCAGGAGAGGTTGCAGCGGTTGGTGATGTTCACCATCGCGGCGGGGTACCGGCCGTCCTCGCGGTAGTGTCCCCTGAGCGTCGCCCGGATCATGGATCAGGCGACGCTGGCGACCTGGACGACCCGGGCCGGGTCGCCGTCGAGGATGTCACGCACCCGCGCCTGCCACAGTTCCCCGAACCGCCGCTGCCTATCCGCTGTGGCGCGGCCTCCGAGGGCGGCGACCATGAGCGGCGACATCTCGGGCGCGGGCGGCACTGACCCGGGAGTGTAGGTCACCTCCACCGCGGCGCCCGTGTCCGTTCTCCGGAACCGGACTCGCCCCTTGAGGGCGGGGTCGAAGGTCAGCAGATCCTTCCGTCGAAACCTGCCGGCGAGCCCGCCGAACCCCGTCTGGGGCGCCGCCCCGGTGAGGAGCGCGATCACCTGCACCATGGGGCCGCTGCCGCCGTCATCCGGCGAGCCGCCCAGGGTGACCTCCAGGTCGCCGCGCACGCCGACCCCGTCGGGGCAGACGGCCCTGAGCGCGGCCACCGTGATCAGGTAGGCGCCGGCCACCATGGGGCACGAGTGCCTGGACAGCTTCACCGCATCCTCGTACGTGTAGCGGAATGTCCCGCCCGGCTCGAGGGCGCCCAGGAACTCCGCCAGCGGGTCCCGCATCGTCTCCACCGGCCCGATCTCGCCCACGATCTCCCTCCACCGCTTCCAGGTCCATCCTCGGGGAGCACGGCTACCACGGCTCCTGATTCGACGCATCCTTACCCACCTCGGCCTCCCGAGGGAGCCCGTGCCGCCCGACCTCGCTCAGCCGCCTCCCGACTTCGGTACCGATCCCGTCGTTGACACCGGCGCCTGACCGTCAGCGCCGCTCGGAACGCAGCCCGTCACCGGGCCTTGACACGCCGCGCGCGGGCGCCCTATGTCCTGGTGCGCCGGTGGGAGCGTCTCAATCTGCCGCTGTGGGGTGTCGCTTGGGGCGGGCAGGCGTCCATCGGGTCGCGGGGGCCTGGCCCAGGTTGCGTTCGGGCCGGCGGGGCCGTCGGCCGGGCGCCGGCCTGGTGCCAAGAAGGGCTTTGTGTCGCCCACGGCGAACCTCGGCGATGGCTTCCTCCGCCCCGCGGTCGGCCTCGGTGACCGGGGAGCCGTCTGGCTTCAGCGTGGCCTCGGTGCCGCGCCGGAAATGCGCCAGCGCGACCTCGCCGCCCGCGCGGGCGGCATCGACCATCACCTCGAGAACCCTGTCCACCCGTGCATTCTATACCGCGCGGCTCCCCTCACCCGGCCCTCTCCCCCGAGGGGAGAGGGTTCCGCGTCTTGGCGAACAATGACGGCATCTGGTAGTGTCGGCGTCGCTGGGCCCAGGAGGCCAGAGCCATGACACGACCACTCAGGCTGTCCCCGACCATCCGCCTCGCGGCATTGGCCCTCGCGGCAGCGGCCCTCGCGAGTGGGCCTGCGACCGCCCAGGACAAGTACCCGAGCCAGCCGGTCTCGCTCATCGTCCCGTTCAACGCGGGCGGCGGCACCGATCTCGTCGCTCGTGCCTTCGCCGAGGCACTGAAGATGCACCTCGGCCAGGCGGTGACCGTCCAGAACCTCCCGGGTGCGGGCAGCGCTGTCGGCACGACCAAGCTCCACGGCTCGAAAGCCGACGGTTACACCCTCGGCATGACCGGTGGCTTCCTCGTGACCACCACGCTGCGCGGTCAGGCGAAGTTCCCCGCCACGGACTTCACCCACCTCGCGCGCCTGAGCCTCGAGACCTTCGTGCTCGCCGTGCCGGCTGCCTCACCATACCGCAGCCTGGCCGAATACCTGGACGCGGCCCGCAAGGCGCCGGGAAGCGTGAGCGTCGGGACAGCGGGCGCGGGCGCGCTCACTCACCTCGCCGCGGCGGCGCTCGGCCAGAAGAGCGGGGCGAGGCTCAACATTGTCCACTTCGCCGGCGGCGCCAAGGAAATCGCCGCGGTCCTCGGCGGCCACGCGGCGAGCGGGGTGTTCTCCCAGGTGGAGGTGCTGCCCCACGCCGTCGCAGGCGGGGGCTTGCGCGTGCTCGCCACCTTCGGCGAGGCACGCTCGGAGAAGCTGCCGGAGGTGCCGACGCTCAAGGCGCAGGGCATCGTCGGCGTGCCGCCCGGACCGTGGCAGGGCATCGCCGCGCCGAGGGATCTCCCGGCGCCGCAGAAGGCGACGCTCGTCACCGCCATCACCCGAGCGGCGCAGGAGCCCTCCTGGCAGGCCTTCCTCCAGCAGAACGGCCTGGCGAGCCATTTCCTGACGGGCGCGGGGGTGGACGGCTTCATCAAGGAGGAGACCGAGACGCTGGGGGCGCTCCTCAAGTCGGTGGACATCACCCAGTGACCGACCCCGACCTGCGGCCGCTCGCCGCGCGAGCCGATCTCGTCGCCGGCGCGGCGCTGCTTCTGGTCGCTCTCGGAGCGTTCGTCACCGGCGGAAGCCTGTCCTGGGGCACGATCACCCAGCCGGGCCCCGGTTTCTTCCCGCGAGCCCTCGCGGTCCTCCTCGCGGTGCTCTCCCTGGCACTCCTGACGCGCGGGTTGCGCCACCCGGGCGCCGACCTGAGAGAACAGTGGGCCGACGGGGCGGGACGCCGCCGCGTCCTCCTCATGACGGCCACGCTCCTGGGGTACGTGCTGCTCGTGGGAACGGCGGGCTATCTCCTCACCACGGCCGCCCTCTTCGTGGTGATGGTGCGCTGGGTGGGCGGCCGCGGGTGGACGGCGACGCTGCTCACCGGGGCGATCGGCTCGGCAGGCTCCTACCTGCTCTTCGGCCGCCTGCTGCGGGTCGAGTTGCCGGCGGGGCTCTGGGTGCCCTGACGCGAGGCGGCTGACGCGTGGACACCCTGTCGGCGATTCTCGCTGGGTTCGCGGTGGCGCTCGAGCCCGCGCACATCCTCTACTGCGTCGTCGGCGTCGTGGTGGGCACCGTGGTGGGCGTGCTCCCGGGGCTCGGCCCCGCTGCGACGATCGCGCTGCTCCTGCCGGTGACCTACCGCCTGGAGCCTGTCTCGGCCGTGATCATGCTGGCCGGCATCTACTACGGCAGCCAGTACGGCGGCTCCACCACCTCTATCCTGGTGCGCATCCCCGGCGAGTCGTCCTCCATGGTGACGTGTTACGACGGCTACGAGATGACTCGCCGCGGGCGCGCGGGCGCCGCGCTCGGCATGGCGGCCATCGCCTCCTTCGTGGCGGGCACCGCCTCCGTCATCGGCCTCATGCTGGTGGCGCCGCTCCTGGGACGCTTCGCGCTGGCCTTCGGACCCTGGGAATACGCGAGCCTCATGGTGCTGGGCCTCACCCTCGTGGCCTACCTCGGCGGCGCGTCGCTGCTGCGCGCGCTTGCCATGGCGGTGGTCGGGCTCTTGCTCGCCACGGTCGGACAGGACCCCGTGGCCGGCGTGGAGCGCTTCACCTTCGGCGCCCAGACCCTGCTGGACGGCATCGATCTCGTCCCGGTCTTCATGGGCCTGTTCGGCATCGCGGAGGTGCTGGAGACCATGGAGCGCCCGCCCGACCAGCAGCGGCTCGCAACGCCCGGCGATCTGCTCCCCACGCGGCAGGATTTCCGCGACTCGCTGGCGCCCGTGGCGCGGGGGACCGTCCTTGGCTTCTTCCTCGGCGTGCTGCCCGGTGGCGGCGCCACCGTCGCCTCCATCGCCTCGTACGTGACGGAGAAGCGCTTCGCCCGGAATCGGGACCGGCTGGGTCAGGGCGCCATCGAGGGCGTGGCGGGACCCGAGGCCGCCAACAACGCGGCGGCCACGGGTTCCTTCGTCCCGCTGCTCACGCTCGGCATCCCCGCCAACGTGGTGATGGCGATGATGCTCGCGGCGCTGACGCTGCACGGCATCCGCCCGGGGCCGCTCTTGATCAGCGAGCGCCCCGATCTCTTCTGGGGCACGATCACGAGCATGTACCTCGGCAATGTGCTGCTCCTCATCCTGAACCTGCCGCTGGTAGGGCTCTTCATCCAGATCCTCCGCGTGCCCTACCCGATCCTGGCGCCCGCGATCGTCCTGTTCTGCCTCATCGGAGCCTACAGCGTCACGGGACAGGTGGCGGAGGTACTGACCATGGTCTGCTTCGGCATCGGGGGCTATCTGCTCCGGAAGCTCGGCTTCGAGGCGGCCCCGCTGGTGCTGGCCCTGATCCTCGGCCGCCCCCTGGAAGAGGCGCTGCGCCAGGCGCTGGCGCTATCGCAGGGGAGCTTCCTCCCGTTTCTAACGCGCCCGATCTCGCTCGTCCTGCTGCTCGCCACTGCCGCCGCCCTCACCACCCCCCTCGCGCGGGCCGCGCTGGCGCGGCCGCCCCGATGAGCCGCGAAGCGGCGAAGAGGCCCAACCACCCAACCGAAATCATCCACATTCAAGCGACCCCGATGAGCCGCGAAGCGGCGAAGAGGCCCAACCGCTACCCGATGGCGTCGACGTTCAGGCGAGATGGTCAGAGCCCGATCAGGGCGAAGAGGCCCAACCGCGGCGCGAGGTCTTTCACGTTCAAGCAGCATGACCAGAGGCCCACGGTTACGCGGGCGCCCCCGATGAGCGCCGGAGGCGCGAAGAGGCCCAACCGCCAAACCAAAGTCATCCACGTTCAAGCGAGATGAAGGAGACCACTGCCATGCTCGATCTCGTGATCCGCGGAGGACAGGTCGTCACCCCTCAGGGCGTGGGCCTGTGGGACGTCGGGATCGTCGGCGAGCGGATCGCCGTCGTTGGCCTGCTCGGCGATCTCCGAGACGTCGGGCGCGTGATCGACGCCGCGGGGAAGATCGTCGTCCCGGGAGGCGTCGAGCCCCACACGCATCTCGCGCACTGGATCTCCATGCACCCGGAGGAGAAGCTCTTCACCCTCGGCCCGGAGGAGGACACGCGCGGCATGGCCTTCGGGGGGACCACGACGCATGTGGACTTCTGCTTCGTGCGCCCCGGCAAGGACCTCCCCGAGGTGATTGAGCCGCGCGTGGCGCGCTGGCGGGGGAACTCGCACGTGGACTACTCCTTCCACGTGGCGCTCCTGGGCGTTCAGCCGCTGCGGATCTTCGCGCAGATCCCCGAGGCGATACAGCAGGGCTTCCCCTCCATCAAGGTCTTCACCGCCGACATCCTGCCGCCGCATCCCCGGCGCCCGCTCTCGCGGCTGGACTTCGGCCGCATCCAGGCCGCGATGGAGCAGGTGGCCCGCCACGGCGGGATCATGGCCGTCCACGGCGAGGATCACGACATCGTCCAGTTCAACTACGAGAAGTTCCGGGAGGAGGGCCGGCTCGAGGGCTCGAATCTCCACCTCATCCACAACACGCTGTCCGAGGCGCTGTCCTTCCGCCGGACGATCGCGCTGGCGCGCGCGACGGGCGCCGCCGTCTACTTCGTCCACACCTCGGCGAAGGCGGGCGCCGAGGCCGTGGCCGAGGCGCGCGCGGCGGGGCTGCCCGTGTACGCGGAGACCCTTCATCACTACGCCTGCTTCACCGCCGATGACTACCGGACTCCCCGCGGCTTCTGCTATCACACCTACCCCTCGCTCAAGGGCGCGGAGGACCAGCGCGCGCTCTGGGACGGGCTTCTGGGCAGCGGCGTGTCGACGGTCGGCACCGACGAGTTCCCCACCTCCCTCGAGGTCAAGCTCAGGGGGAAGACCGCCGAGGACGTCACGGGCGGCAACCTCGGCGCCGAGGCGCGGATGGGCATCGTGTTCACGGAAGGCGTGGCCAAGCGGGGCATGTCACTCGAGCGCTTCGCCGAGGTCACGGCGACCAACGCCGCCCGCATCCTCGGGCTCTACCCGCGCAAGGGCGTGATCGCCCCCGGGAGCGACGCCGATCTGGTGCTCATGGACCCCGCCGTCCGGAAGCGGCTCACGCGAGAGGACTTCCACGTGAGCGACTACAGCCCCTGGGAAGGCTGGGAGGCGCGCGGCTGGCCCGTGACGACGATCCTCCGCGGCAAGGTCATCGTCGAGGGCGGCCGGCTCCTGGGCGACACGGGAGACGGGCGCCTCGTCCCGCGGAAGATCGACCCCGCGATCCTCGCGCGCCCGGCCTGCTGACCAGGGCTGTGCCCTGGAAGAAGCGGCTCGACGCCCCAGAGCGGCTCCCCTTCGGACGCTCACCCCCTGCCTCCCTGTCCCCGGCACAGCGATCGCCACGACCGCGAACACGATGACGATCCCGATCGAGCCCGACCCGCGCGGATCCGACGGGGCTCCTCAGAGGCCCAGGCTCACGCTGACGCCGCGATGCCGACCGGGCACCCGACGCCGGTGCCGCCGAGCCCGCAGTACCCGGACGGATCCTTCGCGAGGTACTGCTGGTGGTACTCCTCGGCGTAGTAGAACTCCGGCGCCTCGACGATCTCCGTGGTGATGCGCCCGTACCCTGCGTGGCGGAGCGCCCGCTGGTAGGCGTCGCGCGAGGCCTCGGCGATTCGGCGCTGTTCGGGCGTGTGGACGTAGATCCCCGAGCGGTACTGCGTGCCGACGTCGTTGCCCTGGCGCATGCCCTGCGTGGGGTCGTGGCTCTCCCAGAAGCGGCGAAGCAGCGCCTCGTAGCGGGCCGCCTGCGGGTCGAACACCACCCGCACCACCTCGTTGTGGCCGGTGAGACCCGAGCAGACCTCCTCGTACGTCGGGTTGGGCGTCACGCCTCCCGCGTAGCCGACGGCGGTCGTCCACACGCCGGGGATCTGCCAGAAGACGCGCTCGGCGCCCCAGAAGCACCCGAGCCCGAACAGAGCCGGCTCCAGGCCCTCGGGGAACGGCGGCCGGAGCGTCCGGCCATGGACGAAGTGCCGGCCGGACAGGGGCATCGGCTCCGCGCGCCCGGCCAGCGCCTGCTCCCGCGTCGGCATCACGACCTTCCTCTTCCACGCCCCCAGCATGGTGCCCCCCTCCTCCCGGGTAGATACAGAGTACCCCCCCGGGCAAGTGCGGCCGACCGGAGGCGTCGTCGGGTACCATGCACGGCGGAGGTCACATCCGAGCAGGCGCTGATCGCCGAGAATCCCGGCGACGTCCTCGAGTGGCTCACGGACGCGGACGGCCGCCCTCGCGCGCGGATCCGCCGCGTCAGCGCCGAAGCGCGCGCGCTCGAGGTCCCGCGCGAGGGCGGCTGGGTCGAGCTCCAGCGCCTGGACCTCGAGGAGTTCAACCTCCAGATGCTCGGCGTCACGCCGGACGACCGCGGGCTCTGGCTCCTGTCCAGCCGTGGGCGCGACCGCCTCTCGCTCGTCCGCGTCGATCTCGCGACCGGGGCGGAGTCGCTCGTCCACGAAGATCCCCGGCTCGACCTCGAGTGGGCGATCATGAGCGCGCGGACGCGGACACCCCTCGCCGTCGTGACGTACCCCGGCCGCCAGGCGATCCACTTCTTCGACCCGTCGTTGCAGGCGGATCTCGAACCCCTCCGGCGCGGGAGCCCGACGGGCTTCCACATCCTCAGCGTCGATGCTGCCGGGCGCTTCCTGACCGTCGAGGTCTTCACCGAGCGAGGCTACGAGAACTATCTCGGTGCCCCAGCCCGGCCCGGTCGGCAGAGGCCGGTGCCCGCCCGCGATGACGGGCTTCACCGTGACGAGGTCGTCGTCCCAGGGCACGGTATCGGGGGCGATCTCCACGATGCGGACATTCGGGACGACGGCGCAGAGACGCGTGCTGGATGGCCGCTCTTCTACAAGATCCTGCGTCAGCGCGGCATCTCGCTGGAGGAGGTCCAGCACGATTCTCCCTCCGCCATCGAGCGCTGCCCTCGAGCCAGCGACGCAACGACCTGAACGTCCTGTTTCAAGCCCAACCCTTCCGAACAGGATGACACCTTGCCAGGAGAACTTGAATAAGGTATGGTATTCGATATCGAATAAAGGGAGACAGACCCACATGGCACTCAGTCTCATCGACGACATCAAATCGCTTTCCGAGTTCAAGAAAAAGACCCGAGAAGTATTTGACCAACTTCACCGGACAGGCCGTCCGGTTATCGTGACCGTCAACGGCCGTCCGGATGTGGTCTTACTCGACGCGGTGGTCTTTGAAAGAAAACTGAAGGCATTGAACCTTGCAGAGCTCCTTAATGCGGGCGAAGCCGACATCAAGGCTGGCCGGGTCCGACCCGCACGCGCTTTCCTCAGAGCCTTCAAGCGTGGCAAAACACTTCCGCGTTGACCTCACCCGAGCGGCGCAACGGGACGTTGAGTCCAGTTATGATTTCATCGGGAGAGACAACCCAGCGGCCGCTGACCAGTGGCTCGAGGAGCTCGAACGGCAGATTTCGACCTTGGAACGGTCTCCAGCTCGATGCCCAGTCATTCCTGAGGCCACCGAACTCGGTCGAGAGTACCGACATCTCCTTTACGGTTCGTATCGAACAATTTTCCGCATCGCGGGCGCTCGGGTGCTCGTCGTTCGGGTCATCCACGGAGCCAGACTCCTCTCTCTTACCATCCTCGAGTAATCGTGACGCATTCGGGGTTGCGTTCTTCAAGAGCGATGGACGCGGCCACTTCTGCACCGAGCGAGTCAAGAAGTAGAGAGAATTCCTGGCACACCAAATCGACCTGACTCTGACCGTTGACCTCGATCGGAGCATAGCTGGCCGGTGCCCCTTCCCACACGATTCCCCTACGGCGTCAGCCTTCGGTTGCCGCGCGGCGTTTTCCGCTGGGTAGCCGGTGGGGCGCGCGACTTCGGGCCGCCGCGAGGACTCGCTGCCGCAGGTCGTCCGACCGGATGAGATACCGGTCCGCGGTGGGCAGGGAGGCACTGACGATGTCCTGGAGTTCATCGGGAGCCGCGCGCTTGCGGACAGGGAGCGCACGGCGACGGTCCACGGCATCGAGTTCCGCGAAGGCCGCGGGGAGATGGTCGAGGCCGCCACAGAGGATGGCGACGTAGTCGGGCTTGTCGAGGTTGGTTGCGAGGGGGGCGCCTCCCGGCAAGTTCTCGAGGTCCTGCGTCAAGGGTTTGCGACCGGAGCGGCGGCGTTCCCCCTGCTTGACGCCGCCAAAGAAGCCTTCGAGAGCCAGGTTGGTGCGGTCGACCACCCGGGTGCCTCCGCCGGGCAACGGGATGGCATGGCCCGCCAGGGAGGGACCGTGGCGCTCGAGGTGATCGAGGATGAGAGCGATGGCTTGACGGGCATTCTGGGCAGGTCCGCGCTCGGGCCGGCGAGCCTGCAACGAGGCCGTGAGGGTCTCGACGGCCTGGTGGATGTCCTGCAGCTCGCCGAGGGCACTGGCGTCGGCGAAGGCGGCCGCCGGCTCGTGGGCGGGGGGCTTGATGCGCAGGCGCAGCGCCTGCCGGAGTTCGGCGAACAGCCGTGCCCGGGCGTCCAGCACGGCGGCGGGACGCTGAAAGGGCACTTGGCTGCGCACCGGGTCGACAATGCGGTGAAGCCGGTCGAGCGTCTTGTGGGCCTTGACGTTGTTGCCGGGGGCGTCCAGGAACGCCTCGACGGCGCGCAGGGCGGTACGGCAGCGACGCCAGAGGTCGAGATAGGGGAGGTCGAAGGGGAAGCCTTCGTCGTGGCCGTCGGCGGGGGAGTCGAGCACCCACTGGGTCAGGGCGCGCACCGCGGCCAGGCCGACGCCACCGTCGGGAAGCGCGTGGCCCGGGGTGCGCTGGGCCAGCCAATCCTCGAACTGGGTGCGGGCTCCGCCGATCTCGGCTCCGAGTTGACGCCCCAGGTCGCGGGCCAGGGCCCGCAGTTGGCCGCGAATCTCGAAGCGCCGGAACAGGGCGCGCAGTTGGTCGTGGCCCGTCTCCAGGAGGTCCTTGCCCACGTCCTTGAGGAAGTGGAAGTGACAGCCGAGCACGGGGATCTTCAGCGCGCGCTGCGCGACGAAGTCGCGGCTCGACTCGATCATGGCGCGGCCCAGGTCGCGCATGATGGCGCAGGGGGGCCCGAAGTGATCGGCCACCCGGTGAAGCCGTGGCAGGATCGCGTCGGCGCGTTCGGTGGGGATCTTCCCACTACCCAGGACCCAGCGCCGCCAGCCGGCATAGACGACCAGCAGCGCGCCTCGGCCGGTTTCGCCCGTGGCGTCGATGTGCATGGGCCAGCCGCCGTCCTGGTCGAGCGCGGCCTTCAGCTGGGGGGCGCGCGTCTGGTGCAGCGCCTCCAGGGAGACCACGAAGTCGTGCGCGAGGGCGCTGATCTCGCCGCTCGACAAGCGGATCCCGTGCTCGGCGTCCAGCGTGGCGCGGATGTCCTCCCGCTGGCGATGGTGCAGGAAGCGCTGGACGCCGACGAAGGTCATGACGCTGTAGCCGACGGCGCGGCGGGGGAGCAGGAGCTGGGCCAGCATCTCGGAACGCTGGGTGACCGCGACGGTCTTGGGAGCACCCCCGGCGCTCGAGGCCACCTCCTGGTGGCAGCCGTGGCCGCACACCCACTCGGTCTCGCAGGCTCGGAACACCCCGTGCTCGAGCGTCTGGCCGGTGCGGCGCAGCGTCTTGCGCACGCGCATGGGCCGGCCGCACTGGGGGCAAGGCGGCGGACCGTCGGGGTCCGCGTGGACGAGCACGCCGGCAGTGCCGTGGACCTGCGTGCGGCACTGCTGCGCGAGCGCGGCGCTGCTCCGTCTCAGCATCGCGAGCGCGGCGATCGGGAGCGCGCCGTTTTTTTTGCAGCGTGTACTGCGCAAAGACGGCCGCGACCTGCGCGTCCGTCACGGCGACCCCGCCGGCCCGAAGACGGGCCGCGATTGTCGCCGCATCGTCTTTGGGGGCGTGGATCACGGCGACGAGGATCTCGACGACGTGCGGCAGGGCCAGAGCCGCGGGGGGCGGCACCGCCGCGACCCGCGCCGGGGCCGCCTGCACCATGCGGCGGCGTGCCTCCAGCTGCGCCGCCGCGCGCTCGGCGTCAGGGGCGAGGTAGACGTAGACGGCGGTGACGCGCTCGCGCCGAAGGGCCCGCGCCTCGACGAGGCTGCGCAGCGTGTCGTGGACCCGGAGTCCGAGAATCGCCTCTAACTCCTCGTGGCGGTACCCTGCGGGGGCCTCGCAGACCAGCACGACCACGGTGGCGCGCAGCGTCCCGTGCTTCGAGAAGCGCACCTCGCCGTGGAACCAGAGGCCGTGGGCGTCGAACTTCGGGATCGCGCGCAGGGTGTAGTAGGCCCCGGCGTGGCTATAGCTGCTCAGGTACCCGAGCCGAGCCAGCACCCGGAACACCGTCCGCGTCGATGTGCCGAGGGCTCGTTGGAGCTCGGGGAGCTCCCCCACGGGTCGACGCCGAAAGCGCTTCTCCAGCGTCCGGACGCGTGGGGTCCCGTTCTGGACGTCTGTCATAATTACGACTCATTATAGCCGTGAAGTCGTAATGAGGACACATTTTTCTGGCGTGCGCGCCTCCCCTCGGTCGACGCTCGTCGAACCTTCCAAGGAGCGATGGCAGGATTGCGACTGGGCAGGACTCTCGAAGACAGGAAGACGTGCTGCTATCTCAGGTACTTATACGACACAACCGAAGGCTGACGCCGTAGCGATTCCCGGAAGAGCCGACATCCTTAACGGGTTAACGGGGTCCTGGAGGGCGGGGAGGCCCGACGCCGCTCGCGCGCCCGAGCCGTCCGACTCCATCCCGGGAAGATCGACCCCGCAGTCCTGGCGCGCCCGGCCTGCTGAGCGCGGCCGCTTCATCACGCTGTCGCCCTGTCGGGCTCCGGCGGAGGCTGGGCGACTTCCCTGGACTCTTGCCCCGCGGCCGGAAGGGCGGCATGCTACCGGGGCATGGCCGACACCGGGGCGAGAACGCCGGTCACGGGCAGGCTCGAGCGGGTGCTGCGCGAGTCCGGGGTGGACTTCGCCATCCTCGAGCACGCGCCGGCACATACCAGCGAGGAGGCCTCCCGCGTGCGGGGCACGCCGCTCGAGGAGGGCGCCAAGGCGCTCGTGGTGCGCGCGGACGATCGCTACGTGCAGGTCGTGCTGCCCGCGCACCTCAGGGCCGACAACGCGCAGCTCCGCGTCATCCTCGGCAACCGAAAGCTCCGGTTCGCGACGCCGCAGGAGCTCTCCGCGCTGACCGGCTGCGCGCCCGGAGCGGTGCCGCCCTTCGGCAACCTGTTCGGCCTGCCCGTGCTCGTCGACGTGGAGCTCTGCCGGAACGAGCGGGTGGCGTTCAACGCGGGGAGCAACTCGGTCTCGATCACCATGCGCCGTGAGGACCTCGTGCGGATCTCCGGCGCCACCGTGTGCCGGTTCGCGCGACCCGGCACCTAGCAGGCTGCTGAAAGAGGCCCATCTGCTTCGTTGGCGCCCTCGGCCGCACGCTCAACGTGGCTCGCTCACGCTCGCCGGGATCTCCGGATCCGCTCACCTCGCCTCCGGCTCGGCTCGCCAAGCGGAGTACGCCTCGCGTGCGGCCGTCGGGCGCCGCCTCGCATCTGGACCTCTTTGAGCAGCCCGCACAGTTTTCCCGGCGCAGCGAAGCGGCCATGACCCGGGAGGAGACGAGGCCATGAAGGTTGCGACCTGGCGGGGCGGCGACCGCTTCACCATCGACGAGGTGCCCGATCCCGCGCCGGGGGCGGGGCAGGTGGTCGTCGACGTCCATGCCGCCGGCATCTGCGGCACCGACGTCCACACCGTCCAGAGTCTCTTCGCTCGACCGGCGCCCTTCGTCCTCGGCCACGAGTACAGCGGTGTGGTGCGAGAGACGGGCCGGGGCGTGAACCCCCGCCTCGTCGGGCGCCGGGTGGCTTGCGAGCCCTCGTACGGGTGTGGCCGGTGCGATCCGTGCCGCCTCGGGCGCGTCAGCCAGTGCGCGAGCTGCGTCCGTGTCGGCGGCTTCGCCGAGCGCGCCCTGCTGCCCGCCGCCTGCGTCCACCCCCTGCCCCGAGGGCTCGACCCCGTCACTGCCACCCTGGCCGAGCCAGCCGCCTGCTGTCTGGCCGGCCTCGCGGCGTTCCGCATGCCGCCCGAGGCCACCGTGCTCGTCATCGGAGGGGGCCTCATGGGACTCCTCACCATGGTGCTGGCCCGACGGCGCGGGGCGCGTCGCCTCGTCCTCTCCGACCCGGTCGAGGAGCGCCGCCGGGCCGCCCGGCGGCTCGGGGCTCACGCCGTCGTGGACCCCGCGAGGGAGGACCTGCGCGACCGGCTGATGGCGCTGACGCGCGGGCGAGGGGCGGACGTCGTCTGCGAGGCCGTCGGCAGGCCGGATCTGGTGGCCGAGTCGGTGGCCCTGACCAGGTTCGCCGGCATCGTGAACCTGGTGGGCGTGAGCCCCCAGGGAAGCCGGCTCCCGCTGGACCTCTTCGACGTCCAGTACCGCGAGATCAGGATCGGCGGCGTGTTCGGCCGCGGCACCGCCTTCCGCCGCGCCCTCGCCCTCTTGCCGTCGCTGGGCGTCGAGCGGCTCGTCACCGCGCGCTTCCCGCTCGACCGCATCGCCGAGGCCTTCGCCCACGCCGCGGCCGGGAAGGGCATCAAGACCGTCATCACGCCTGCCGGGGCATAGTCCCAAGCGCGCCCTCCCGGCCATCCTCGAAGCTGCACGGGGGCCCGAGCCGGACTAACCCCTCGGCGTGGCGCCCATCACGCCCCCGACCGGCGCCGTACCGGCTGGGCGCAGGCCGCCTCGACGATCGCCACGTTGGCCGCGCCTTCCTCGCCCGTCGCGCCGACCCCGCGATGCCCGCGCACCGCGCGCACGAAGTCCGCGACCAGGGCCGCGTACGGCGCCAGCGCTGCCGGCGCCGGGAAGGTCGCTTCCCCGGCGGCGGAGGTCTGGAGCGTGGCCGCGCCGGTGAACGTGTCGTCGGCGCGAATCCAGCCGGCGCTCCCGTAGATCTCGACGCGGCTTCCGGGGCTCGCGCTGGCCGCGCTGGTCTCGACGATGCCGATGCCCTGGCCTCCCAGGGCGAGGAGCAGGGCCGCCGTGTCCTCGGTCTCCACCGCGAAGCGCTGCGAGGCGAGCGCGGCGCCGATCAGGCTGGCCTCGAGCCCGCTCAGCCACAGCATGAGGTCGATCAGATGAGAGCCCAGGTTGTCACCCGTCATGTCCACCTCGACCCAGCCGACTTCGAATCGAGCGCAGGTTCGATGTCCGCGCGCGGTCAGTACAGGCCGGTGCGGTAGCCGTCCTGGAGGCGCCGGTCGAGCGCATCGAGCGTCGTGTCCGCGGGCCGCGCGTGGTCGAGGAAGATCTGCGCGGCCGAGGGGAGCCCGGAGCGATCGGGCCAGCGGGCCGGCTCCCAGAGGCCGGAGCGCTTCATGGCCTTGGCGCAGTGGAGGAAGCACTCCTCGACCTCGACGACGACGGCGAGCCGGGGACGCTTGCCCTGGGCCGAGAGCCGCTCCAGGAGGTCGTCGTCGCGCACGATCGACGCACGGCCATTCACGCGCAGGGTCTCCTCCATCCCTGGCACCAGGAAGATGAGCCCCACGCGCGGGTTCGCGACGAGGTTCCGCATGCCGTCGAGCCGCTTGTTCCCCGGCCGGTCGGGGATCGCCAGATGCGTGTCGTCGAGCACGTGCACGAAGCCCGGGGCATCGCCCTTGGGCGACACGTCGCAGCGCCCCTGGGCGTCCGCCGTCGCCATCAGCAGGAACGGCGCGTGCGCGATGAACGCGCGGCAATGCGCGTCGAGCCGCCCGATCTGCTTCCGGCGCGCCAGCTCGCTGGGCTCTCCGATCAGCGCGCGCAACTCGCGCTCCGACGTCACCACCTGCCGGAAGGGGCCGTCCGTCACCGCGTCATCCCTCCCTCGTCAGGATCCTGAGTGAGAAGGCCTTGTGGCGGCGGAGAAGCTCGAAGTCATCGCGAGCGAACAGGTAGACGTTCGTGTCGAGCAGGATGGGCAACCGCGGCTACCGGGAGACATCGACGAAACGTCCCCGGCCCTTGCGAATCAGGTCACGCAGAGTCGCCTCGACCTCGCGGTTGATCAAGGTTTCCTGCAGGGCTCGGGCAATCGCGTCGGTGTTGCTTGAGGCCCCCAGGGTTCTTCGAGCCTTCCTGAGCAGGGCCGGGTCGAGCAGAACGCTGGTTCGTCTCTTGGCTCCCATTCTTCCTCCCCCTCGGGTCTCGATTATGCACTATGCATTATGGATACCTACTGGGTGCCCGCCGTCAACAACCTCCGCACGCTGTGCCGCTGGGCCTTCGCCGAGCTCACCGAGATCTACCAGATCGAGTCGGACTTCAAGGCGAAGGGAGCGAGCGCGTTCGACGAGATGGTCGCCCGGGCCGGCGGGACGCCGCCTGCACTTTCCGCTTGACAGCTTTGTTCGCGAGGCATGGCCGCGGGCCGGCTGCGCTCGGCGGATGCCGGCCCAGCGGCCCGCACGGGCCCGGCGATGGGCGGCCGCGCGGGACCGGACCGGAAATCATCCCTCGTCCCGGAATCGCCCGTTCTGGAGGCTCCCAGGTGGCTCCGAAACCCGGGTGTAGAGTCATCCCAGCAAGAGGGAGGCTCGCCATGGAGATCCACTCGCCAGACATTCCTGCCACCCTTGGACCCGTCGCGGAGCTGGACCGGCTGGGCGACGAGATCGCCGAGCTGTCGGCGCACCTCGAGGCCGCCACCGCCCGCCTCCTCGATCGGATCCGCGAGTTCGACGCCCGGGGCGGCTGGAACTCCGGGTTCCGTTCCTGCGCTGCCTGGCTGAGCTGGCGCGTGGGGCTCGACCTGGGGGCGGCCCGGGAGCGAGTGCGGGTGGCGCGCGCCCTGGCGACGCTGCCGGGGCTGGCCCAGGCCCTGGCCCGCGGGGAGCTGTCGTACGCCAAGGTCCGGGCCCTGACCCGCGTGGCCACCCCGGAGACCGAAGCGCGCCTGCTGGCAGTGGGGCGGGCCGGGACGGCCGCCCAGGTCGAGCGGATCGTGCGGGGCTGGCGGGTGGTAGACCGGCAGGCCGAGGCCCGGGAATCGGCGCGGCAGCATGCGGGCCGGGCGCTTCACGTCCACCAGGACGAGGACGGCATGGTGGTGCTGCGCGGGCGGCTCACGCCCGAGGTGGGGGCGCTGCTCCTGAGGGCGCTGGCCGCGGCGCGCGAGACGCTGTATCAGCAGAGCCGGGGCGTGGCGGCGGTCGCCCGCCTGGCTGACCCGTCCGCGGACCCGCCGACCGCGGCCCAGCAGCAGGCGGACGCGCTGGCGCTGCTCGCCGAGAGCGCGCTCCACCATGAGCTCGATCCCGGAACCCCGGGAGAGCGGTACCAGGTGGTGGTCCATGTCGATGCCCCGGCGCTGGCGGACCCGGATCAGCCCGGCCAGTCCGTCCTCGAGGACGGGGGGCACGTTTCCGCGGAACCCCTCAT
>MGBT01000211.1:31182-31523 GCA_001788395.1 Candidatus Rokubacteria bacterium GWA2_70_23 | reverse complement strand
GGCGTCGACGGCGGAGAAGAGGGCCGCGCCGTCGAAGGCGTAGCAGCAGGGGACCACCAGTGGCTGCCCCGACGCATCCGCGGTGCCGAGATGCCCGGCGCGGCCCGACGAGATGAAGCCGGCGACGCTCTCCGGCAGCGCGTTCATGCGGCGCCTACCGCGGGGCTCGGAGGACTTTCGGCCGCACGTCCTCGGCGAAGCGCTCCATCATCGCCAGCCGGCCGCGCAGGTCCTGGGGCACCCCGTCGAAGACGAAGTGGGTGACGCCGAGCGCCTGGTAGGCGCGGATGTCCTGGATCACCTCGGCGGAGGTCCCGGTGAAGGGTGTCCGGTCTCCGGCC
>MGBT01000211.1:14022-31136 GCA_001788395.1 Candidatus Rokubacteria bacterium GWA2_70_23 | reverse complement strand
GCGCCGCAGCGCTGCCTCGGTGTGCCCACCGGTCCAGATCGGGATGCCCCCCTTCTGGCGGGGCTTCGGCAGGGCGCTGACCGGCGGCATGCGGTAGTGCCGTCCCTCGAAGCTCACCGGCTCGCGGGTCCAGCAGTCGCGCATCAGCCGCAGGTACTCGTCGGTGACGGACCCGCGCGCCTCGTAAGGCGGGGAGGCGAGCGCCTCGAACTCCTCGCGCATCCACCCGACGCCCGCCCCCAGGATGATCCGCCCGCCGCACAGCACATCGAGCGTCGCGAGCATCTTCGCCGTGACCACCGGGTTGCGATAGGGGATGACCAGCACGCTGGTGCCGAGGCGGATCCGCGAGGTGGCGCCCGCGAGGTAGCTCATGAGCGTGAGCGGCTCGAGATAGCCCAGGACCCAGTCGTCGCCGATCCGCCCCGTCGGCGAGTACGGATACGTCGAGTCGGTGCGGAGCGGGATCACGACGTGATCGGTGACGAAGATCGAGGAGTAGCGCAAGGCTTCCGCAGCCTCGGCGAGCTTGACGAGCGCGTCGGGTCTGGCGAGGGGACCACGTCCGGACAGCGCGAAGCCGAAATGCACGGGGCCATATTGCGCGTGGCCCACGGGACTGTCAAGGCGGCGCGCCTCCCCGCTCGGTCCGGCGGGCGCCGTGCGCGCGGAGCGCTGGCAGCGATCTGGTCGCCTGCGGGGGGGCTGTGCTAGGGTGGAAGGAAGATGAGGGCGGCATGAAATCCCGCATCCTCCTGGTGGACGACGAGGCCGCGATCGCCGACTGGCTCCGGATCGTTCTCGAGAGCGAGGGCTACGCTGTCGCCGTCGCCGGCGACAGCGCGAGCGCCATGGTCCAGATGGCGCAGCACGAGTTCTCGCTCGCCGTCGTGGACCTCGTCCTGCCCGATGGCGACGGGCTCGGGCTGCTCCAGCTCCTCAAGAGCAAGGACCCAGCGCTCGAGGTCATCATCATGACCGGCCACTCCTCGATCCAGAAGGCCGTGGAGGCCACGAAGCAGGGCGCCTTCTACTTCGTCGCCAAGCCGTTCGATTCGGCCGAGATGCTCCCGCTCGTGGCCAAGGCCCTGGAGCGGCGGCGACTGCTCGCCGAGACCTCGGACCTCAAGCGGCAGCTCGCCGAGCAATCGGGGTTCGGCGAGATCCTGGGCAGCGCGCCCACCATGAAGCGCATGTTCGAGCTCCTGGAGTCGGTGGCGGCCTCGGACGCGGCTGTCCTGATCCTCGGCGAGAGCGGCACGGGCAAGGAGCTCGTGGCCAACGCGCTCCACGCCAAGAGCCTGCGCGCGGGCGGGCCGCTGGTGAAGATCAACTGCGCCGCGCTCCCCAAGGACCTGATCGAGTCGGAGCTGTTCGGCCACGTGAAGGGGGCGTTCACCGGCGCCGCGACGGACAAGCCGGGGCTCCTCGAGGAGGCGCACCGCGGGACGGTGCTCCTGGACGAGATCACGGAGATGCCGCTGGACCTGCAGGCCAAGCTTCTGCGCGTGCTCGAGGACCGTCAGGTGCGTCGGCTGGGCGGCTCGCGCACCGTGCCGGTGGACTTCCGCTTGCTCTGCTCGACCAACCGCGAGCCCGAGGTCGCCGTGCGTGACGGGCGCCTCAGGCAGGACCTGTACTTCCGCATCAACACCGTGACGGTGGCCCTGCCGTCGCTGCGAGACCGGACCGGCGACATCCCGGTGCTGGCCAAGGCCTTCCTCGAGCGGTTCAGGACCAGGCACGGCCGCCAGGTGGACGGGATCGATCCCGAGGCCTACCGGCGGCTGCTCGCCTACCCGTGGCCCGGCAACGTGCGCGAGCTGGAGCATGCCATCGAGCGCGCCGTGCTCGTGGCGCGCGGCAAGGAGATCGCGGTCTCGGACCTGCCGGAGGGGCTCCGCGCCCAGGTGGGGCCGCCGACCGCCGGGGCGCCGGCGGTGGGCTCGCTGGAGGAGATCGAGCGCGTGTCCATCATCCGGGCGCTGGAGTCTACCGGCTGGAACAAGCAGGCGGCGGCAGCGCTCCTGGGACTCCGCCGCCCGACGCTGTACTCCAAGATGCGCCGCCACGGCATCCCGCAGCGCCGCTCGTAGTCTCCGGCCCGACCCCCTCTCGATCCGGTCGCCCGCTGTCGCCCGGGACGGCTGTCTCCCAGGCGAGCCTCTGTCACCGCGGCCCGTCAACCGCGGGACGCCCCCGCGGCCCCCGTGTTCGCCAAGTGGCCGACATGGCTGCCCCGGGACCGCGGCACCGGCCTTGCACTCTGGTTCACCGGGGAGGTGGGGCCCATGACGACCATGCTCATCGTCGAGGACGATCCAGCCTGGCGGGCTTTGTACCATATGGAGCTGGGGCAGCAGTTCCAGCTCTTCGAGGCCGCGGACGGGAAGCAGGCGCTCTCCATGCTCGACTCGGTGAAGCCCGACATCATCCTTCTCGACCTCAATCTGCCCCGGATGAACGGGGTGGACTTCCTGCGCGCCCTGGATCGCCAGGGCAGCCGGACGCCCGTCATCGTCTGCTCCGGCATGCTCCCGGAGGACGCTCCCGGCCGCTTCCTCGGCATCCGGATCGCTCAGAAGAGCGCCGACCTCAGGGATCTCCGGAGCGCCATCAGGGAAGCGCTCGGGAGTCCCTGGGGGCCCGCGAGGCCACCCGTCGACGACTACGGGGCCGACGAGCCCCAGTGGCTCGACTGATCCCTCTCGGCAGCAGGCCCGAACGCCTCGGGGATGCCTAGCTTGGAGGCACTCCGGCTGAGCCTGCCCAGTTCGTGAGCAGGCGGCCTGGTCCGACCTCTCCGCCCATCTGTTCAACCGGCTGATTTCTCTACTCGGGGGCGACCCCCCTTGGCGGCACGCCGGGTGCATCGATGCCGCCAAGGGAGGACTCCATGAAAAAGATCGAGGCGATCATCAAGCCCTTCAAGCTCGACGACGTCAAGGAAGCCCTGACGGGCATCGGCGTCATCGGCATGACCGTGTCCGAGGTCCGCGGATTCGGTCGGCAGAAGGGGCATACCGAGCTCTATCGAGGTGGCGAGTACACGGTGGACTTCCTCCCCAAGATCAAGGTCGAGGTCGTGGTGCCCGACCACCTGGTGGACAAGGTCGCCGGGGTCCTGGCCGGGGCGGCGAAGACCGGCAATATCGGCGACGGGAAGATCTTCATCACGCCGGTGGACACTGCAGTCCGGATCCGGACGGGCGAGCGGGATGAGAGTGCGCTTTAGGAGGATGCGGACAAACTCCCGAGGGGACTCCGCGATCTCAGGAGGACTGACGGTGGCCAAGGCGAATCGAGCGGTGGTGATGGTGCTGATGCTGGCGGTGTGCTCTCTCCTGGCGGGAGAGGCGGCCGCCCAGTACCCGACTCAGCCGGCAGCACCGGCGGCAGAGGCGCCGAAGAGCGAGGTAGCTGCGCCGGCGGGGGCTCCGGCCGCCCCCGCCGCCCCCGCGCCGCCGAAGATCGACACGGGCGACACGGCCTGGGTGCTCACCTCCTCCGCGCTGGTGCTCCTCATGACGGCCCCGGGGCTCGCGCTGTTCTACGGCGGCATGGTGCGCCAGAAGAACGCCCTCGGCACCCTCATGCACAGCTTCATCATCGTGGCGCTCGTCTCGATCCAGTGGGTCCTCTGGGGCTACAGTCTGGCCTTCGGCCCGGACAAGGGAGGCATCATCGGCGGGCTCGAGTGGATCGGGCTCCGCGGCGTGGGGCCCACGCCCAATGCGGACTACGCCGCCACGATCCCGCACCAGGCCTTCATGCTGTTTCAGATGATGTTCGCGATCATCACGCCGGCCCTCATCACCGGCGCGTTCGCGGAGCGGAAGCGCTTCTCCACCTTCATCATCTTCGTTCTGGCATGGGCCACCTTGGTATACGACCCGCTCGCCCACTGGGTCTGGGGCGCGGGCGGGTGGCTGCGCAACCTGGGGGCGCTGGACTTCGCGGGCGGCACCGTCGTGCACATCTCGTCCGGCGTCTCCGCCCTGGCGGCGGCCCTCGTCATCGGCAAGCGCAAGGGCTACGGGCATCAGCCCATGCCCCCCCACAACCTGCCCATGACGGTGATGGGCGCGGCGCTCCTGTGGTTCGGCTGGTTCGGCTTCAACGCGGGGAGCGCGCTCGGCGCCAACGGCCTCGCGGCCCACGCCTTCACCACGACCAACACGGCGGCGGCGGCGGCGGCGCTCGGCTGGATGTTCACCGAGTGGAGCCAGCGCGGCAAGCCGACCGTGCTCGGCGCCGCTTCCGGCGCCGTGGCCGGCCTCGTGGCCGTCACGCCGGCGGCCGGGTTCGTCACGCCAATGGCGTCCATCATCATCGGCGGCCTGGCCGGCGTTCTCTGCTACACCGCGTGCAACCTGAAGGGCCGGCTCGGCTACGACGACTCGCTCGACGTGGTCGGCGTCCACGGGGTGGGCGGGACCTGGGGCGCCATCGCCACGGGCCTGTTCGCGACCAAGACCGTGAACGATGCGGGGGGCGACGGCCTCCTCTACGGCAACCCCAGCCAGCTCAGCGTGCAGGTGCTGGCCATCGTGGTGACGGTCGCGCTGGGCTTCGTCATGACCACGGTCATCCTCAAGGTGCTCGACGCGGTCATGGGCCTCCGGGTCAGCGAGGAGGAGGAGATGGCCGGGCTCGACCTCTCGCAGCACTCGGAGACCGCCTACGCGCTCGGCGGCAGCTACGGCGAGTACTCGATGACGGGTGGCGGCGCCTTCGAGCAGGCGATGCGGGCCGCCGAGGCCAAGGCGCGCACCGGCCAGTAGCCAGGATCATGCGCGAAGAGACCTCCCACCCTCACCCCGACCCTCTCCCTTCCGAGGGAGAGGGAGCACTTGCAGTCCCCTCGCCCCCGGAGGGGGAGAGGGGGAGGGTGAGGGGCGGTGTGGAACGTAGCAGCCGGATTCACGAATAGGGCGGGTGAGCGTGGCCCGCCGCTGGTAGTAGGGGGGCGGGCTTGACGGCACGCGACGAAGCTTCTAACGTGGTGGGCCGGCGAGGCGATGCGGTCGCCGGCCCCGGAGTTCCCGTTCCCACGCAACTCTCAAAGGAGGCAGAGGAATGACCCCGAAGGACGTGTTGAAGATGGCCAAGGAGAAGGGAGCCCGGATCGTTGACCTGCGGTTCATCGATCTCCCCGGTCTGTGGCAGCACTTCTCGATCCCCATCTCCGAGCTGAGCGAGGGGATCTTCGAGGACGGGCTGGGCTTCGACGGCTCCTCGATCCGCGGCTTCCAGACGATCGACGAGTCGGACATGCTGGTCATCCCCGATGCGTCCACGGCGCAGATGGATCCCTTCACGGCGGTGCCGACGCTGGTGCTGATCTGCAACATCAAGGACCCGGTGACGGGGAAGCCCTACAGCCGCGATCCCCGCTACGTGGCCCAGAAGGCGGAGGCCTACGTCAAGCGCGGGGGGCTCGCCGACACGATCTACATCGGCCCCGAGCTCGAGTTCTTCTTCTTCGACTCGATTCGATTCGATCAGGGCTCCAACTACGGCTTCTACTTTATCGACTCCGAGGCGGCCGCCTGGAACAGCGGCAAGGAGGGGACGCCGGAGCGGCCCAATCTCGGCTACAAGCCGCGCTACAAGCAGGGCTACTTCCCGGTCCCCCCCATGGACCACTTCCAGGACATCCGCTCCGACATGGTCCTCGCGCTGGAGTCCGTGGGCATCCGCGTGGAGGTGCACCACCACGAGGTGGCGACGGGCGGGCAGACCGAGATCGACATGCGCTTCGACACACTGACCAAGATGGCCGACCGGGTGTGCTGGTACAAATACTGCGCCAAGAACACCGCCAAGAAGTGGGGCAAGACGGCCACCTTCATGCCGAAGCCGCTCTTCCAGGACAACGGATCCGGCATGCACACCCACCAGTCGCTCTGGAAGAACGGCAAGAACCTCTTCTACGAGCGCGGGGGCTACGCCGACATCTCCAAGACCTGTCTCCACTACATCGGCGGCATCCTCAAGCACGCCCCGGCGCTGCTGGCCTTCATCGCGCCCAGCACGAACAGCTACAAGCGGCTGGTGCCCGGCTACGAGGCGCCCATCAACCTCGTGTACAGCCAGCGGAACCGCTCGGCGGCCATCCGCATCCCCATGTACAGCAAGTCGGAGGGGGCCAAGCGCATCGAGTTCCGCACGCCGGACCCGACCTGCAACCCGTACCTGTCCTTCGCGGCCTGCGTGATGGCCGGGCTCGACGGCATCGCCAACAAGATCGACCCGGGCAAGCCGGTGGACAAGGACCTCTACGAGCTGCCGCCCGCCGAGCAGAAGAAGATCAAGCAGCTGCCGGGCTCGCTCGACGTGGTGCTCGACCTCCTCGAGAAGGACCACGATTTCCTCCTGAAGGGGGACGTGTTCACCCCGGACCTCATCGAGACCTGGATCGACTACAAGCGGAAGAACGAGGTGGACCCGATCCGGCTGCGCCCGCATCCGTACGAGTTCGCTCTCTACTACGACATCTAGGCCTGCCCCCTGCCACCTCCGCCCCCTCGGCGGCGCCTCGTGCGCGGCCAGGGGGCGGCGGTTTCTCTGCGCCCCCGCGGCCCCGCCTGATTACCGGATGAGCATCCGGCCTCCGGTGCCCGAGCCATCACGCTCGGATGGGTCGGGCCGGGGCTGCCCGGGGGCGCGCTCGATGCCCCGCGAACCAGCTGCCCCTTTGTTCGGCAGCGCCCGCTGACTGCCCACGGTTCGAGCAGCCAGCAGCAGCCCGCGCCGGCCCAAGTTGGCGGAATTGCGGGAGAAGACTGACCGCGATCACGCGGCACAGCCCTTGCTCTCCTGCCCAGTGCGGTCCGAGGACAGCGTCGTCCGGGACCACAGGCATAGACGCCGTGCGACCACAACAACCTGTCACCGGAAAGGAGAACGACATGCAGGCATACTCGCGCAGGGACTTCCTCAAGACGACCGCGGTGCTCGGCGCCGGCGCGGCGGCGGGGCTCGGTTTCCCGGCCATCCTCGCGGCGCAGGGGGGCGGGCCGGTCAAGGTGGGAGTGCTTCACTCGCTGTCGGGGACCATGGCCATCAGCGAGGTCTCGCTCCGGGACGTCGTCCTCATGGCCATCGAGGAGATCAACGGCAAGGGCGGCGTGCTCGGCCGCAAGATCGAGCCCGTCGTCGTGGATCCCGCCTCCAACTGGGACCTCTTCGCCGAGAAGGCCAAGCATCTCCTGCTCCAGGAAAAGGTGGCCGTGACCTTCGGCTGCTGGACGTCGGTGAGCCGGAAGTCGGTGCTCCCGGTCTTCGAGAACAACAACGGGCTCCTCTTCTACCCCGTGCAGTATGAAGGCGAGGAGTGCTCGCGCAACGTCTTCTACACGGGCGCGACGCCGAACCAGCAGCTGATCCCGGCGGCCGAGTACCTGATGTCGCGTGAGGGGGGCGGCTACAAGAAGTTCTACCTGCTGGGCACGGACTACGTGTTCCCGCGCACGGCCAACAAGATCCTCCGGGCGTTCCTCCTGGCCAAGGGCATCCCCGCCGATTCCATCGCCGAGGAGTACACGCCGTTCAACCATCAGGACTATCAGACCATCGTCGGCAAGATCAAGCGTTTCGCCTCGGGCGGCAACGCCGCGGTGCTGTCGACGATCAACGGCGACTCCAACGTGCCCTTCTACAAGGAGTTCGCCAACCAGGGGCTGCGGAGCGAGAACGCGCCCATCATGGCCTTCAGCGTGGCCGAGGACGAGCTGCGCGGCATGGACACCTCGGCGCTGGTCGGTCATCTCGCGGCGTGGAACTACTACCAGTCCGTGGACACGCCGCAGAACAGGAAGTTCGTCCAGGCGTTCAAGACCTATGCGAAGAAGAAGAACCTGCCGGGCGGCGACAAGCGCGTCACCGACGATCCGATGGAGGCGGCGTATTTCGGCGTCCATATCTGGAAGCAGGCCGCGGAGAAGGCCAAGTCCTTCGAGGTGGACGCCGTGCGCAAGGCGGTGTACGGCCAGGAGTTCCTGGCTCCCGGCGGGAAGATCAAGATGGACGAGGCCAACCACCACACGTACAAGCCGGTGCTGATCGGCGAGATCCTGAAGGACGGCCAGTTCAAGGTGGTGTCGCGCTCGAAGGGGCTGGTCAAGGCCGAGCCCTGGAGCCAGTACACGAGCCCGGACAAGGGCTGCGACTGGGTGAAGCAGAAGGGGACGTACCAGAAGAAGGCCTGAGAAGGAACGCATGCTCGAGGGGGCCCGCGTCCTGCTACTCCTGCTCGCGTTGCTGCCGGGGGCCGTCGCGGTCCCGGCAGTGGCGCGAGCGGCGCCCGCGCCGGGCACGGCGGCCCCGGAGATCGCGAAGCAGCTCACGGATGTCGCCAGCAAGGATCCGGCCGTGCAGGAGGCGGCGGCCATGGCCCTCGGCAAGACGGGCAACCGGAAGATCCTGCCGCTCCTCGAGGCCCTCCGGGAGGGCAGCGTCTACGTCCACGTGAGCAGGGGCATCCGCGGCACCGTCATCGTGGGCGACAAGGTGACCGACGGGGAGCGGACCCTCGTGCCGCTCTTCAGCGCCTACGGCCGCGAGCCTG
This sequence comes from Candidatus Rokubacteria bacterium GWA2_70_23, assembly GCA_001788395.1. Taxonomy (GTDB): domain Bacteria; phylum Methylomirabilota; class Methylomirabilia; order Rokubacteriales; family CSP1-6; genus UBA12499. The sequence continues at coordinate 22,564 of MGBT01000211.1, read as the reverse complement.
TGACCGGGGCGGACGGCAAGCCGCTCCTGGTGGAGCTCTCCGCGCTCGAGGAGGTCTCAGCCGGGCGGAGCCTTCGCCTGGCGCTCCGGCCGCTGATCGACGCCTTCTCCGGCCAGTCCCAGCTTGCCAACCCCGATCCCGGGGTGAGGCGCGCCGCGGCCACGAAGATGGGCAATGCGGGCGATGCCGCAGCAACGCCGGCGCTCGCCGAGGCGCTGGGGCGGGAGACGGATCGCTGGGCGCGCCACGCGATGGAGGAGGCGCTGGCGCTCATCGGTCTGCGATCGAGCGACGACGCCGCCCGCGCCGGCGGGGCCGCCCGGCTCGGCAGCCTCCGCAGCGTCAACGCGCTGGACCGGCTGCGCGACATCGCCGCCGACAGCAGCACGGCGGCCTCGGTGAGGCAGGCCGCCGGAGAGGCGGTCAAGCGCATCGAGCGCTGGAGCCTCGTGACCACCACCCTCGAGCTGGCCTTCCAGGGGCTCTCGCTGTCCTCGATCCTTCTCCTGATGGCCCTCGGGCTGGCCATCGTCTTCGGTCTCATGGGCGTGATCAACATGGCCCACGGCGAGCTGATGGCGCTGGGCGCCTACGCCACCTTCGTCATGCAGGGGTGGTTCCAGGCGCATCTGCCGGGCTCCTTCGACTACTACTTCCTCGCCGCCCTGCCGTTCTCGTTCGCCGTGGCGGCGGCCGCCGGGCTCGTGCTGGAGCGCGGCGTGATCCGCCACCTCTACGGCCGCCCGCTGGAGACGCTGCTCCTCACGTGGGGCGTGAGCCTCATCATCCAGCAGGGGCTCAGGCTCTGGTTCGGCGCGGCGAACGTGGATGTGACGGCGCCGCGCTGGCTGTCGGGTGGCATTCCCGTGATGGTGGGCGTCCAGCTGCCGTACAACCGGCTCTTCATCATCGGGCTCGCCGCCGTCTGCGTCGCGGGGATGTACCTGTTGCTCTTCAGGACCGCGGCCGGGCTCCGCATCCGGGCGGTGACCCAGAACCGCGGCATGGCCGCCTGCCTCGGGGTGCCCGCCCGCCGCGTGGATGCCTTCACGTTCGCCCTCGGGGCGGGGCTCGCGGGGCTGGCCGGCTGCGCCTTGACGCAGATCGGGAACGTGGGGCCGGAGCTCGGCCAGAACTACATCGTGGACTCGTTCATGGTGGTGGTCACGGGCGGTGTGGGCAAGCTCCTGGGCAGCATCCTCGCCGCCGTGGGGATCGGCGGGCTCAACAAGATCATCGAGCCGTCGCTGGGCGCCGTGTACGGCAAGGTGCTCATCCTGGTCGCGGTGATCCTCTTCATCCAGCGGCGGCCGTCGGGGCTCTTCGCGGTCAAGGGGCGCCATGCCGACGCGTGAGCGCTGGGCCTTCCTCGCCGCGGGGACCGTCCTCCTCGTCGTCCTGCCCGTGCTCAACGCGCTGCCGGCGGAGTCGCCCCTGCGCATCGGCGACTTCACGCTCAACCTGTTCGGGAAGTTCCTCGCCTACGCGGTCCTGGCGCTGGGGATCGACCTGATCTGGGGCTACGCGGGCGTGCTGTCGCTGGGCCACGGGGTCTTCTTCGGTCTCGGGGCCTATGCCATGGGCATGCACCTGATGCTCGAGATCGGGACGCAGGGCGTGTACCGGAACGCGCTGCCGGACTTCATGGTGTGGAACCAGGTGACGGAGCTGCCGCTCTTCTGGCGCCCCTTCCACAGTGGGGCCTTCACGCTGCTGGCCGTGGTCGCCGTCCCGGCCGTGGTGGCGTTCGTCTTCGGCGCCCTCGCGTTCCGCAGCCGGATCCGCGGCGTGTACTTCTCCATCATCACCCAGGCGCTGGCGCTGTCGGCCTGGCTCATGTTCAACCGGAACTCGCTGAACCTGGGCGGCACCAACGGGCTCAGCGGCTTCAAGACCATCTTCGGCTTCGCGCTCAGCGAGCCGGGCACCCAGCGCGGACTTTACATGGCCACCGTCCTCTGCCTGGGCGGCGCCTATCTGCTGTGCCGCGGGATCACGGGCTCCCCTGCGGGCAGGGTGCTGTTGGCCATCCGTGACAGCGAGACGCGCGTGCTCTTCTCGGGGTACTCACCGGCAGCCTTCAAGCTCTTCGTCTTCGTCGTGTCGGCATCGCTGGCCGGGGTGGCCGGGGCGCTGTACGTGCCGCAGGTGGGTATCATCACGCCCGCGAAGATCGGCGTGCTCCCGTCCATCGAGATGATCGTCTGGGTGGCCGTGGGCGGCCGGGGGACGCTCCTCGGGGCCGTCGTCGGCGCCGTCGGCGTGAGCTGGCTCCAGAGCGTCCTCACCACGTCGTACCCGGATCTCTGGCTCCTGGTGCTGGGCGGGCTCTTCATCGCCGTGGTGCTCTTCTTCCCGGATGGACTGGTGGGCGGCGCCCGCCGGCTCCTGGGGCGGCTCGAGGCGATGAGACGGGGCGCGTTGCGCGGCCGCCCCGATACCACCGCGATGAAAGACGCGGCGATAGAACGGGCGCCCCGATGAGCGCTTGCGCGAAGAGGCGTCCCGATTGACCCCCGGGACCGCGACCCGCGGCTCGATCATCTACCTCGAGGACGTCACGGTGGACTACGACGGTTTCAAGGCGCTCCGGGACCTGAACTTCTACATGGACTACCGCGAGCTGCGGGTGGTCATCGGCCCCAACGGGGCGGGGAAGACCACGCTCCTCGACGTCATCTCGGGCAAGGTGATGCCGACGTCCGGCCGGGTGATCTTCGGCAAACACACCGACCTGGTGGGCCGGCGAGAGAACGAGATCGCCGCGCTGGGCGTCGGGCGGAAGTTCCAGACCCCTTCGGTGTTCGCGAACCTGACCGTCCGCGAGAACCTGGAGCTGTCGCTAGCCCGGAAGAGCAAGGGCGTGCTCGCCACGCTCTCCGCCCGGCTCGACGCCTCCCAGCGGGAGCAGATCGAGCGGGCGCTCTCGACCATCGGGCTCGCCCCCCGGGCGGAGGAGCGGGCCGGCGGGCTCTCCCACGGCGAGAAGCAGTGGCTGGAGATCGGCATGGTGATGGTCCAGGACGCGGAGCTCCTGCTCGTGGACGAGCCGGTGGCGGGCATGACCGACGAGGAGACGGAGCGCACGGGGGCGCTCCTGCAGGAGATCGCCCAGGACCGCGCGGTGCTGGTGATCGAGCACGACATGGAGTTCGTCCGGAGCATCGCCCGCACCGTGACCGTGCTGCACGAGGGCTCGGTCCTCTGCGAGGGGCCCGTGGACCAGGTCCAGCGCGACGAGCGGGTGGTGGAGGTCTATCTCGGACGGGGCCGCGCCGCCCATGCTTGAGATCCGGGACCTCTCCGCCGCCTACGGCGAGAGCCAGGTGTTGTGGGACGTGTCCCTCGACGTGCCCGACGGCGGCGTGGTGTGCCTCATGGGGCGCAACGGCGTGGGGAAGACCACGCTCCTCAAGGCGGTCATGGGGCTCCTGCCGGCCCGGTCGGGACGCATCGCCTTCGACGGCGTGGAGCTCCGCGGCCGGCGCCCCGAGGAGCGGGTGGTGCGAGGCATCGGCTACGTGCCGCAGGGGCGGGAGATCTTCCCCAATCTCACGGTCGCCGAGAACCTGCGCGTCGGCCACATGGGGAGGCGGCGCGGCGGGCCTGGCGAGCGCGGCGCCGCCGCGGAGCGCGAGCTCGATCAGGCGTTCGACCTCTTCCCGAAGCTCAAGTCCCTCCTCGGACGGAGGGGCGGGGTGCTCTCGGGCGGCGAGCAGCAGCAGCTCGCCATCGCCCGCGTCCTGCTGGCCTCGCCCCGGCTCCTGCTCCTGGATGAGCCCACGGAGGGGATACAGCCCTCCGTCATCCTGCAGATCGAGGAGGCGATCCAGCGGATCAAGGAGCGCGGGATCGCGGTGCTGCTGGTGGAGCAGTATCTCGAGTTCGCCTGGCGCGTGGCCGACTCCTACGCCATCATGCGCAAGGGAACGATTGTGTCGCGCGGGGCCACGGCCGACCTGCGCCACGACGCCGTGCGAGAGCACCTGACGGTCTAGCAGGTTGCTGAAAAACTCGCAGGCTGCTCAAAAAGGTCCAGATGCAAGGCGGCGAGGGAGGCGACGAGCGAGGCGTACTCGCTGTACGTTGAGCGAGGAGCGACCGAGCCAACGAAGCAGATGGGCCTTTTTCAGCGGCCTGCTAGACGGGCGGCGACGCCCGGGAGCTGCCGACCATGCACCTGACGCCACGCGAACAGGACAAGCTTCTCGTCTTCGTCGCCGCCGAGGTGGCCCGCCGCCGCCGCCAGCGGGGGTTGCGCCTGAGTTACCCGGAGGCGCTGGCCCTCATCACCGCCGAGGTTCTCGAAGGCATCCGCGACGGGCGCACGGTGTCGGACCTCATGGCCCAGGGCCTGAGCATCCTGTCGCGCGAAGACGTCATGGAGGGGGTTCCGGAGATGCTGGAACAGGTCCAGGTCGAGGGGACATTCCCCGACGGCACCAAGCTCGTGACCATCCATCATCCGATCCGATGAGTGGGCACGGGCCCGATCATCGGCCATCTGCGGGGGCCCAGACATGGCCCCCGCACTCCCCCAGATGGCAGTCAACCGCGGGAGGGCATTCATGATTCCTGGGGAGTACGTGCTGGGCGAGGGCGACATCGAGGCCAATGCGGGCCGGCGCGTGGTCCAGCTCACCGTGGCGAATACCGGCGACCGGCCCATCCAGGTGGGTTCGCACTTCCACTTCTTCGAGGCCAACCGGGCGCTCCGCTTTGACCGGGCCCGCGCCTTCGGGATGCGGCTCAATATTCCCGCAGGGACGGCCATCCGGTTCGAGCCCGGCGACGAGAAGCACGTGACCGTGGTGGAGATCGCCGGCGCGCGGGAGGTCTATGGGCTCAACGCTCTGACTGAAGGGCCGGTGGGCGAGGGCGAGCGGAGCGCCGCGGTCCGGCGCGCGGCGGAGGCCGGCTTCCAGGGAGCCCAGCCATGACGCTCAGGATCCCGCGGCGGCAGTATGCCGATCTCTACGGGCCCACCGTTGGGGACCGGGTGCGCCTGGCGGACACGGAGCTGTTCATCGAGGTGGAGCGGGACTTCACCGTCTACGGCGACGAGGTGAAGTTCGGCGGCGGCAAGGTCATCCGCGACGGCATGGGCCAGTCCGCGCGCGCCACCTCCCGCGACGGGGCGCTCGACCTCGTCATCACGAACGCCCTCATCCTCGACCACTGGGGGATCGTCAAGGCCGACATCGGGATCCGCGGCGGCCGCATCGTCGGCATCGGCAAGGCCGGCAACCCGGACATCATGGCGGGCGTGACGCCGGGGCTCGTGATCGGCGCCGCCACCGAGGTCATCGCGGGCGAGGGGCGGATCGTCACGGCGGGCGGCATCGACAGCCACATCCACTTCATCTGCCCGCAGCTCGTGGACGAGGCGCTGGCCGCCGGGCTCACCACGCTGATCGGCGGCGGTACCGGGCCCGCCGCGGGCACCACCGCCACCACCTGCTCCCCCGGGGCGTGGAACATCCACCGCATGCTGCAGGCCGCCGAGGGCCTGCCGATCAACCTCGGCTTCCTCGGCAAGGGCAACGCTTCGCGCCCCGAGCCGCTGCGCGAGCAGATCGAGGCGGGCGCCATCGGGCTCAAGCTGCACGAGGACTGGGGCACCACGCCGGCCGCCATCGACACGTGCCTCGGGGTCGCCGAGGAGACGGACACGCAGGTCGCCATCCACACCGACACGCTCAACGAGGCGGGGTTCGTCGAGCAGTCCATCCGCGCGTTCCGCGGCCGGACGATCCACACCTACCACACCGAGGGGGCCGGAGGCGGGCATGCCCCCGACATCCTGCGGGTCTGCGGCGAGATCAACTGCCTGCCCTCCTCGACCAACCCCACGATGCCCTTCACGGTGAACACCATGGACGAGCACCTCGACATGCTCATGGTGTGCCACCACCTCAACCCGAAGATCCCCGAGGACCTGGCCTTCGCGGAGTCGCGCATCCGGGCCGAGACCATCGCCGCCGAGGACGTGCTCCACGACCTCGGCGCCATCAGCATGCTCTCCTCGGACTCCCAGGCCATGGGCCGCATCGGCGAGGTGATCGTGCGCACGTGGCAGACGGCGGACAAGATGAAGCGCCAGCGCGGCGCGCTGCCCGGGGATGGGCGCGCCGACAATGCGCGGGCCAGACGCTACGTGGCCAAGTACACGATCAACCCCGCCCTCTCCCACGGGATCGCCCACGAGGTGGGCTCGGTGGAGGCGGGGAAGCTCGCGGACCTGGTCATCTGGAAGCCGGCGTTCTTCGGCGTGAAGCCCGAGGTGGTGCTCAAGGGCGGGCTCATCGTCACGGCGGCCATGGGCGATCCCAACGCCTCGATCCCGACGCCTCAGCCCGTTCGCTACCGGCCCATGTTCGCCGCCATGGGCGCGGCGCTGCACGCGACCTCCATGACCTTCCTCTCGCAGGCCGCGCTGGCCGAGGGGGTGGCGGCGCGGCTCGGCCTGCGAAGACTCGTGAGCGCCGTCCGGGGCTGCCGCGGCGTCACCAAGGCCTCGATGATCCACAACGACTACTGCCCGCGCATGGAGGTGGATCCCGAGACCTACGAGGTGCGGGCCGACGGTCAGCTGCTGACCTGCGAGCCCTCGAGCGTGCTGCCCATGGCCCAGCGCTACTTCCTCTTCTAGGACCGGCTGTGACGATCATCACCGAGCCGCACCTGCACGTGTCCCCGGAAGCGCTCGCGGGGAAGGAGCGCGACACGCTCCATCTGAGCTGGGAGGAGCGGCGCTGGACGCGCAAGCGCGTGCGCACCACGCGGGGCCGCGAAATGGCCCTGGCCCTGCCCACCGGGAGCGTGCTCCGTCCGGGAGACGTCGTCGCGGTGGAGGCGGACTGGTACCTTGCCGTCGAGGGACGGCCCGAGCCCGTGCTCGCCATCTTTCCGCGGAACCGGGAGGGGGCGATCCGCATCGCCTTCGACGTGGGGAATCGCCACTTTCCGCTGGCGTTCCAGGGCGAGACGCTGCTGGTTCCCGATGACACGGCCATGGAGCAGCTGCTGGCGCGGCTCGGGGTGCCGTGGGAGCGGCGGCAAGAGGTGTTCGATCCCATCGTCGGCGGCGGCCACCGGCACGAGGCCGGGAAGGGCCCGGTGGACGGCCATGCCCACTAGCAGGCCTCAGACGCGCATGAGTAGCGCCCGGCTTCTCTCGCTGCTCCACTTCGCCGACAGCGCGTTCCCCACGGGGGGCTACGCCCACTCCTTCGGCCTCGAGGCGGTGTGTCAGTCGGGAGGCGTGGCGGATGCGGCCGGGGTGGAGCGGTTTCTCACGAGCCTCCTCGAAGGATCGGCCGGTCCATGCGATGCGACGGCAGCGGCGTCCGCGCTGCGCGCCTTGGCCAGGGGCGACCTCGCCGCTTGCCGGAGACTCGACGACACGCTCGAGGCGATGAAGAGCGTCCGTGAGTTCCGCGAGGGAAGCCGCCAGATGGGCCGCCAGACGCTGCGGGTGGCCGCCGCGCTCACTGCCGATCCCACCCTCGGCGGCTACCGCGCCGAGGTGGATGCCGGACGCGCCCCCGGCCATCACGCCGTCGCCTTCGGCATGGCCGCCGCCATCCTCGGCTGGGAGCCAGAGGAGACAGCCGCCGCCTTCCTCTACTCGACGACGTCGCTCCTGGTCGGCGCAGCGCTCCGGCTCCTGCCCATGGGCCAGACGGAGGGCCAGCGCCTTCTGTGGAGGCTCCATCCCGTGATCGAGCGGCTGGCGCGCCAGGCGGCCGAGCGCGATCCGTCAGAGATGTGGAGCTTCGCCCCCGGGATCGAGCTGGCGGGCATCCGCCACGAGGGACTCGAGATGAGGCTCTTCCGCTCATGAGCGGCGCTCCCGCGATCCCGCGCCCCCTCAAGATCGGCATCGGCGGCCCGGTGGGCTCGGGGAAGACCGCGCTGGTCGAGACGCTCGCGCGCCGCCTCCAGGGGAGCTACGACCTCGCCGTCATCACCAACGACATCTACACGCAGGAGGACGCCCAGTTCCTCATCCGGCGCGGCGTGCTGCCGCCGGAGCGCGTGGTGGGGGTCGAGACGGGCGGCTGCCCGCACACGGCGATCCGCGAGGACGCCTCCGTGAACCTGGAGGCCGTGCACCGGCTGCTGAGCCGCTTCCCCGGCCTCGAGCTGCTCTTCGTGGAGAGCGGCGGGGACAATCTCGCGGCCACCTTCAGCCCGGAGCTGGTGGACGCCACGATCTATGTCATCGACGTCGCCGAGGGGGACAAGATTCCCCGCAAAGGTGGACCGGGAATCACCCGCTCGGACCTGCTCGTCATCAACAAGATCGATCTCGCCCCGTACGTGGGCGCCGACCTCGCGGTGATGGAGCGCGACGCCAAGCGCATGAGAGGAGACCGCCCGTTTGTCTTCACCAATCTCCGCGACGGCACCGGCGCCGCGACCGTGGTGGACTGGATCCGCCGCGACCTGCTTTTCGAGGGCTGATCCCGACTCGCTCGGCGCCTGTCCGCCGGGGCGCGTGGGCCGGGACGGCCGCCTGCGTCTCGGCTTCGAGCGG
>MGBT01000211.1:0-13935 GCA_001788395.1 Candidatus Rokubacteria bacterium GWA2_70_23 | reverse complement strand
GCCACGCTGATGCTGCTCAACCCCACGGGCGGCTTGCTTGGCGGCGACCGGCTTAACACGGCCGTCACCGTCGGCGCGGGGGGGCGCGTCTGCCTCACGACGCCGGCGGCGGCGCGCGTCTACCGCTCGGCAATGGCGCCGGCGATCCAGCGGTTCACGGCCACGGTCGGGCCCGGCGCCGCGCTCGAGTACGTGCCGGACCACCTGATCCCGTCCCCCGGCGCACGCCTCGAGCAGACGACCGAGATCATCCTGGCGGGGGACGCGACGGCCATCGTGCTCGATGCCTGGGCCGTGGGCCGCGCGGCGCGCGGAGAGGCGTGGCGCTTCGATGCGCTCGACATCGCCACGGTGGTGAGCGACGGCAGCGGGCCGCTCCTGATCGAGCGGGCGCGTCTCGATGCCGACGCGCTGCTGCGCGGCTGGCCCGGAGGCCTGGGCGCCGCCGAGGGCATGGCCTACGTGGCGACGCTCGCGGCGCTGGCACCCGCCCGGGCGGACTGGGAGGCTGTGGTCCAGGAGGCGCGGGCCGCGCTGGAGGAGACGGCGACCGGCGGACGCCACGGCGTGACGGCACTCGCCCGCGGCGGGCTTCTCGCGAGGCTCCTGGCGCCGACCGCTCCCGCGCTCCACGCTTGCGTCGAGCGGCTCTGGGCGCTTTGCCGCCGGCGGCTGCTCGGGCTTCCACCCCTCGATCTGCGCAAGCTCTAGGCAGCTCTGCTCACGTCTTCGGCAGCCGATACCGCGCAGGGGGACGCTCCCGCCGGGAAGGTTCCGATTTGCTTGCGATCGATCCTCGGCACATCGTTTGCTCCGCGGTCTGCCATGGAGGGACGCCGTCTCGAGGATGAGCTCGAGCGCCTCGTTTCGAGCGCGCTGCCGTGTCTCGTGGAGGAAGAGGGGACGAAGTCGCGGGGGCGCCTCTACCGTGCCGTGATGGCGCGAATGGAGCTGCCGCTTCTCCGCCACGTGCTTGCGCTCTGCGGCGGGAACCAGCTGAAGGCCGCGCGTCTGCTGGGCATCAACCGCAACGCGCTGCGGAAGCGGCTGAGGCTGCTGGGGCTCTTGCCGGAGCATCACGGCCACGGCCCGCGGTCCGGCGAGGGCGGGGTGTCCTCCGGCGCCGCCCGCTGACCGCCGCCATCGTGCCTGTGCTCCCGGAGCTCTGCCCGCGTCCGGCTGGCGGGCTCGCGAGGCGCGGGGTACACTCCGACATCGTGCGCCGCCCCGTGCTCGCGTTCTTGGCTCTCGGTGCTGTCGGCCTCGTGTCGGCATGCGCCGGCGTGGGCAGGGAGCCCCTCCCGGGTCGCCCGGCCCACCACGTCGAGGGCGGCTTCCGCAATCCGGACCCCACGTTCACGCGCCCCGGCGGCTGGACCCGGTGGAGCTTCTTCGTCCGGCGCGTCTGGGGCACCACATTCGCGGCGCGCAGCTACGAGGCGCCGCGCGTGGCCAACGACGGCGGGGCGCTGCGAGACGGGACGGTCAACCCGAGCGTGACCTGGATCGGGCACTCGACGCTTCTGATCCAGGTTGACGGCGTCAACGTGCTCACCGATCCGCACTGGGGCGAGCGGGCGAGCCCCGTCTCCTGGGGCGGGCCGCGGCGCCTCAGCCCGCCCGGGCTGGCCTTCGAGGACCTCCCCCGCATCCACGCCGTCGTCATCTCCCACGACCACTACGACCATCTCGATCTCCCTACGGTGAAGCGCCTGGCGGAGGCGCACGACCCGCTCTTCCTGGTGCCCCTGGGGCTCAGGCCCTGGCTCGAGGAGCAGGGGATCACGCGGGTGGAGGAGCTGGACTGGTGGCAGTCCCGGACGCACCGGGGCGTGACCTTTCACAGCGTTCCCGCCCAGCATTTCGGCGGCCGCACCCCGGCCGACACCAACCGGCGGCTCTGGGCCTCGTGGGTCGTCGCCGGCCGCGACCGGCGCCTCTACTTCGGTGGCGACAGCGGGTACTTCGACGGCTTCAAGGCCGCCGCCGAGCGGCTCGGCCCGTTCGACTTCGCCGCCGTGGCCATCGGCGCCTACGTCCCCCGGGAGATCATGCACAGGGTGCACACGACGCCCGAGCAGGCGGTGCAGGTGTTCCTCGACCTGCGCGCCACCACCCTCCTGGGCATCCACTGGGGCACCTTCGATCTCGCCGAGGAGCCGCTGGACGAGCCGCCCGGCCGGATGCTCGCCGAAGCCCGCCGCCGCGGGATCGACCCGACCCGGGCCTGGATCCTCAAGCTGGGCGAGACGCGCCGCTGGTAGACCCCGGCGGGGCCCGAACTATCCGCTTGACATAGCTTCGATATTTGTATAGTTTTCGAAATATGAAACACACGGTCCCGCTCCCGCTCTCGAAGCTCGAGGCCAGCCCCGCGCACGTGGAAGCCTTCAAGGCCCTGGCCCACCTGACGCGGCTGCAGGTGTTCTTCTTCCTGGTTCGGGCGGGGCGCGAGGTCCCGGCGGGCGAGATCCAGGAGGCGGTGGAGGTGCCCGGGCCCACGCTGTCCCACCACCTGGACGTGCTGAGACGGGCGGGCCTGGTCCAGAGCCGCAAGCATGAGCGGTACGTCTACTATGCCGTGAGGCGAGACAGCGCCACCGCGCTGGTGCGGCTCCTCACGGCCTGTTGCTGACGGAGACCTTACCAGCCGCCGGCCGCAGGCACGCCGACCACACAAGGGAGGACAAACGATGGCGGAGCGGGACATCAAGGAGATCGTGAAGGAGAAGTACGGGAAGGCCGCGCTGCGGGTGACCTCGGGCGGGAGCTCGTGCTGCGGATCGGCCTCCTCGCGCGGCGAGTGCGATCCCATTACCTCGAACCTGTACGCGGCCGGGGAGACCGCGGCGCTGCCCGCCGAGGCGGTGGCCGCCTCGCTCGGCTGCGGGAATCCCACGGCGCTGGCCGAGCTCAAGCCCGGCGAGGTGGTCCTCGACCTGGGCTCGGGCGGCGGCATCGACGTGCTCCTGTCGGCCGGGCGCGTGGGCCCCACGGGCAAGGCCTATGGACTGGACATGACGGACGAGATGCTGGCGCTGGCGCGGGAGAACCAGAAGAAGGCCGGCGTCGGGAACGTGGAGTTCCTCAGGGGTGAGATCGAGCAGATCCCGCTGCCCGACAACACCGTGGACGTCATCATCTCCAACTGCGTCATCAACCTGTCCGCTGACAAGGACCGCGTGCTGGCGGAGGCCTTCCGGGTGCTCAAGCCGGGCGGGCGCCTGGCGGTGTCGGACGTGGTGGTGCGCGGCGAGGTCCCGGCCCAGATCCGCCGGAGCGTGGAGCTGTGGATCGGCTGCGTGGCGGGCGCGCTCGAGGACGAGGAGTACCGCGCCAAGCTCGCCAAGGCGGGCTTCGAGGCCATCGAGGTCGAGCCCACGCGCGTCTATCGCGTGGAGGACGCCCGCGAGTTCCTCGAGGGGGCGGGCCTCGACGCCGACGCCATTGCGCCCCAGCTGGACGGAAAGTTCATGAGCGCCTTCGTGCGCGCGAGCAAGCCCGCGGCCGCGTAATCCCCGTGGCGCGCCGCGGGCGCTTGAGCGTGTTCGAGCGCTACCTGTCGCTCTGGGTGGCGCTCTGCATCGGCGCCGGCGTGCTCCTGGGCACGCTGGCGCCCGGACTCGTGGAGCGGCTGAGCCACCTGGAGGTCAGCCACGTCACCCTCCCGATCGCCCTCCACGCGATCGAGGAGTTCGCGCGGGTGGGCAGCATACCGCCAAGGAAGGAAGCGAGAACGAGCGATGCCGGTGATCACCCGCACTGACCACGACGCCGTCGCGACGCTGGTTCTCACTCGCCCGCCCGTCAACGCGCTCGACAGCGAGGCGCTGGATGCGGTCGGGGCGGCGATCGAGCAGGTGGAGAGCGACCCGCACGTGCGGGTCGTGGTGCTCGCGAGTGGCGTGGAGAGCGTCTTCTGCGCCGGGGGTGATCTGAAGTTCTGGCGGCGCTTTCCGGCGGGGATGGCCCGCAACGTGAGCGGCGCGGGGCGCAACGTGTTCGAGCGCATCGAGCGCCTACGGCAGCCGACCATCGCCGCCATCGAGGGGCACGTCATCGGCGACGGCCTCGCCCTCGCCCTGGCCGCCGATCTTCGCATCGCCTCGGAGGCGGCCACATTCCGCGTGCCCGAGGCCGAATATGGGTTCATTCCGGGCTGGGGCGTGCCCGGCCGGCTGCGCCGGCAGATGGGGCAGGCGCTCGCGCTGGAGATGCTGCTGACCGGCGCGCCGATCGCGGCCTCGCGCGCCCACGTCCTCGGTCTCGTAACGCAGGTGGTACCACCTGGTCAGGCGCTCGCGGCGGCCAGCAGGATGGCCGGCGCCCTCGCGCGAAAATCTCCACTCGCGCTCACGTGGTCCAAGCGCGTGATCCGCGGCGCGCCCGCCGTCGGCGGCGGCGACGACCGCGAGTGGGAGGAGGAGTGCTTCGGCCACGTCTGGGGGAGCGAGGACTGGCAGGAAGGCATCGAGGCGCTCCTGTCGAGGCGGGCGCCGGTGTTCGGCGACCGCGGCGCCGACCGCGCGCAGGGAGGGAGGCGATGATCGCGCTCGACGAATTCAAGCGGCTGAATCTCCGCGTCGGGGAGATCGTGGGCGTGACCCCGATCCCCGGCTCGGCGCGACTGCTCCGTGTCGAGGTCGACCTCGGCGACGAGCGTCGCGTCCTCGTCGCGGGCCTCGCCATGCACTACACGCCCGAGGCCCTGCGCGGCCTCCAGGTCGTGGTGCTCGCCAACCTCGAGGCCGCTGTCATTCACGGCGTGGAGTCGCAGGGGATGCTGCTCGGCGTCGGTTGCGTGGGGGCGGCGCCCGCGCTCCTGACGGTGAACCGGCCCGTCCCCAACGGCACCACCGTGCAGTAGCGGCGGAGGCTCGCCGCGCGGCGCAGAAGGACGGAGGCCGGCGATGACTGACCCTCGCATCGCTGTTCCGACCCACCATGACCACGACGCGGCCGCACCCTGCGGCTGCACCTGCACGCCCGACGCCGCCTGTGGCACCCTCGTCGGGCGGGCCCTGGTGATGGGCCCCGTCTACGACAAGATCCGACGCTTGGCCGCCAAGGACGTGACCGTCGTCGTGACCGGCGAGTCCGGGACGGGCAAGGACCTCGTCGCCCGCAGCCTGCACACCTGCAGCCGCCGCAGCGCCAAGCCCTTCGTCGCCATCAACTGCGCCGCCCTCCCCGACACGCTCCTGGAGTCCGAGTTGTTCGGCCACGAGCGCGGCGCCTTCACCGGCGCCTACCGCAGCGCCACCGGCAAGCTCGCCCTCGCCGACGGCGGCACGCTCTTCCTCGACGAGATCGGCAGCATGAGCCCGGCGTGCCAAGCCAAGATCCTGCGGGTCATCGAGAGCCATCGCTTCGAACCCCTGGGGGGCCACCGCTCCATCGACATCGACTTCCGCCTCGTGGCGGCCACGCACGAGGACCTCGCCGCGAAGGCCGAGCACGGCGCCTTCCGGGCGGACCTCTTCCATCGCCTCTGGGTCACGCACATCCATCTCCCGCCGCTGCGCGAGCGCCGCGAAGATATTCCCCTCCTCGTCGAGTTCTTCCTCCAGCAGCTCGAGGACAAGTACTGCGTGCGCCTGTCCGCCTCCGCGGGCCTGCTCGTCGCCATGGCGGCCTACCCCTGGCCCGGCAACGTCCGCGAGCTGCACAACGTCGTCGAGGGGATGGTGGCCCTCACCGACGACGGCGTCCTCGACGAGGGTGCGCTGCCCGATGAGTTGCGCCAAGCCATCGATGCCGCCGGGAGCGTCGCCTCCCCGCCCGCCCTCCCCGAGCGGCTCCGCCGCTACGAGCAGGCCCTCCTCCTCGAGGCCCTACAGCGCGCCGGCGGCAACAAGACCCACGCCGCCCGCGCCCTCGGCATCAGCCGCGAGAACTTCCTCAAGAAACTGCACAAGCACGAGGCCGCCGATCCCGCGCCCTGAGCCGTACGGCTCAGACCCCTGGGTCATCCGGCCGGGCCGCCCCGGCACGGCGCGGCCGGACGTGCCAGGGGCCGCGCGCGGCGCACCGCGCCCGATCCGCGTGGCGCACGCCCGCCGTAACCGAGAGTTCCTCTCCCGGCGATGCGGGCCCACCGGCTGGAAGCCGCTCGCGCGATTTTCCGCGGACTTCGCGGTCTGGCATGAAGCTTGCCCCTTCTTCTTGCCGACGTGAGCACCACCAAGGAGGCGCCGCCAGTGAGAGTCGATCTGTCAGAGCCCGTGACCGCCATCCCACGCTACGGCCTCTTCGAGATCGCTCGCATGGCGCGCGAGCGCGCCGACGCGATCCATCTCAACCTCGGCGAACCCGACTTCGGGACCCCGGCGCCCATCCGGGAAGCGGCCAAGCGGGCGATCGACGACGGCTTCACCCACTACACCCACGATGCCGGCATCCCAGAGTCGCGGGCGGCACTCGCAGGGAAGCTTGCCGCCTTCAACGGCATGACGGTCGACCCTGAGCGCGAGGTTAAGGTCACCGCCGGCAGTCAGGAGGCCCTCTACCTCACGCTCGCTACCATCCTCCGCCCCGGCGACGAGGTGATCGTCCTCGAGCCGTACTACCCGCACTACGTGATCAACGTTGTGCTGCACGGAGCGCGGCCGGTCTTCGTCCACCTCGACGAGCAGAGCGGCTACCACCTGGACCCCGCCGGCCTCCGGGCGCGGCTCTCCCCCCGGACGAAGGCGGTCATTCTCAACAGCCCGATGAACCCGCTTGGCGCGGTGATCCGCGAGGCCACCGTCCGCGCCGTCGCGGAGGCGATCGAAGGAACGCCGGTCGTCCTCGTCTCCGACGAAGCCTACGAGCGCATTCTCTACGACGGTCGCCGTCACTTCAGCCCAGGCGCTATCCCCGAGATCCGCGATCAGGACGAGGTCGTGTTCCTCTGCGACGGAGCGGTGGTCGAGCACGCCCCGACCCCCCGGTTCTTCCGGGATCCGCGCCGCATCGAGACGCGCGAGTACCTCAAGTGGCACACCTGCACCTGCCACCTGGCGAGCGACGGCGGGCTTGACGCCCGGCAGAGGGAGGGACGGTCATGAGCACGTCTGCGCGTTCGCCGTGGGTCATCCTGGTCGCCGCCTGCGTCGTGCTCATGGTGAGCACCGGGCTCCGCAACTCGTTCGGCGTGTTCTTCAAGTCCGTGGCCGACGAGTTCGGGTGGGAGCGCGCGACGCTCTCGCTCGTCGTCTCCCTCAACATGCTCGTGTTCGGCTTCTCGCAGCCGCTGGTCGGGCGACTGGTGGACCGGTGGGGGCCCCGGCGGGTCCTCGCGCTCGGCGCCCTCGTTCTGGGCGGCGGCTTCGGGGCCGCGTCGCTGACGCGTAACTTGCTCGAGACGTACCTTGCCTACGGGGTCGTGGCCGGGCTGGGCTTCGGCGCGACGGCGATCACGGTGGCGTCCGCGCTCATCACCCGCTGGTTCGATCGCAACCGCGGCTTGGCGCTCGGTATCGCCGCGGCCGGGCTCTCGGCCGGCCAGATCGTGGTGGTCCCGCTGTCGACGGGACTGCTCGGACGCGTCGGATGGCGGGAGGGCTTCCTGGTCATGGGGCTGGGGACCGCGGTGCTCCTCACCCTGGTGGTGCTCCCCATGGTGCAGGACCAGCCGGCGGCCGCGCCTGTTCCCACGGCCGGGCGCGGGCGGGCCTTGGCCCGCCACGAGGTTGCGCCGGGAGCCGCGATGCGGACGCTCCCCTTCTGGCAGCTCACCGCGGCGTTCTTCGGCTGTGGCTTCGCGATCACCCTGCTCTCCACGCACTTCATCCCGTTCGCGACCGACGTCGGACTCAGCCGCTCGGAGGGCGGCCGGCTGTTCGGGGCGATGGGCGCCATGAGCATCGTGGGCAGCCTCACGACCGGCTGGATTTCGGATCGCCTGGGGCGGCGCTGGCTCCTGGCCAGCGTCTACCTCCTCCGGTCGCTGGTGCTACTCCTGCTCGTCCGCGCCCAGACGGTCACCGACCTCTGGGTCTTCGCCGTCGTCTTCGGCTTCACCTGGGCCGCGCCCTTCCCGCTCACGTCGGCCTTCATCGGTGACCTCTGGGGCAAGAACGCGATCGCGACGATCTTCGGCACGATGTTCTTCATCCACCTCGTCGGCGATGCGGCCGGCGCCTACGTGGGTGGCCTCGTCTTCGACCGCGCCGCCAGCTACACGCCGGTGTTCGCGGTGGCCGCGGTGATGGCGATGCTCGGCGGCCTGAGCGTGCTGTCGATCCGGGCGGGGATGAGCGAGCCCGCCATCGTCAGCCGCGAGGCAGCCGCGGCCGGACGCTGAGGGAAGCGATGCTCGCGGCAGACGTTCGGCGCCGCGGCTTCCGGTCCGCATTCGCTCGGCGGGAGGTGGAGGTGGAGCTCGAAGGGGGTGTCTTTGGCATGGCCGGCTTCAGCGGGGTGCGGAGCTGCAGCGCGTTCGACCCGCCCACGGCGATCACCTGCCCCCGGCGCTGCCTGGACTCGGCGTACCGCAACCAGTGGTGGGAGGAGGAACGGACATGACGTCGATTAAGGCCGTGATCCAGGACCGGTACGAACAGGCGGCGCAGCGTGCGCGCGCCGTTGGCGGCGGGTGCTGCGCCTCGACCTGCCGGCCGCCCTACGCGGCGGAGGACCTCGCCGCGCTCCCCGCCGGGGCGGTGGCGGCGTCAATGGGGTGCGGCAACCCGGCATTCATCGCCGAACTGCGCCCCGGGGAGACGGTGCTCGACCTCGGGTCGGGCGGTGCCATCGACGTGCTGCTCGCGGCCAAGTGCGTCGGGCCCGGCGGCAAGGTCTTCGGTCTCGACATGACGGGCGAGATGCTGACGCTCGCGCGGGAGAACCAGCGGACGGCCGGCGTCGTCAACGCCGAGTTCCTCGAGGGCGACATCGAGGCGATCCCTCTGCCCGACTCCGCCGTCGACGTCGTCATCTCGAACTGTGTGATCAATCTCTCCCCCGACAAGGACCAGGTGTTCCGCGAAATCTTTCGCGTGTTGCGGCCGGGCGGTCGCCTCGCCGTCTCCGACGTGCTGGCACGCGGGCCATTGCCGGAGGAGATCCGTGCGAGCCCCGACGCGTGGGCAGCCTGCGTGGCCGGCGCCATCGAGGAGTCCGCATACCGGGCGGGCCTCGAGCGGGCCGGCTTCACCGAGATCGTCGTGTTGCCGGGGCGTCCGGAGGATGCGAGCGACTGCGGCCCCACCGTCAGCGCCTACATCTGGGCAGCCAAGCCACGGTCGTGCTGAGCGCCCACCGCCCCCTCCGTCTCGCCGTCGCGCTCGCCGCCGGGCTCGTCCTCGCCGGCGCCGCAGGCTTGGCGCTCACGCTCGCGCCGGCGCTGCCCGTCAGCACTCTCGCGCCTCCCATGTGCCACGGCGTCGTCTGGCTCGCCCACGAGGAGGCCGTTCGACCACCCTCGATCCTCGCGACGCTCGAGGAACGATAGGGCGGCCTGTCCGATGGCGGGGCCGATTGAGATGCGAATCGCCAGCGCGACGTGGTGGGCGCACCCGAGTGCGGTGCTCGCTGGCTCTCTGTTCCCCGCCTCGCTCGCTGACTGGGTGGATCACCGATGCCGACGGCCAGGACCGCTCGTCCAGGACGTCCTGGCGGCGGACACCGTCCCAGCGCAGGACGGAATGGCGAAGACCGTCGTCCGACGATTCTGGTGCCCGAGCGCGTAGCGCGTAGGCAACATAAAGGTGGTTATCTGGCGCGGGGCTAGGGCGCGTCGCCACGGCGCTGACAGGGGTTGGTCCGGTGCAGGGTGATTCCATCGCGGGGATGGTAGGCGCGGGGCGCAGCGCGGTCAAGGGGAGACTGAGATCTCTGGCGGGAGCGATCATCCTGGCTGCGGCCCCGTGCACGGCCATGGTCTTCGTCTGGAGCTATCTCATCGACGGCGATCCGGCCTACACCCTGGTCCAGGTCGCGCTGAACGACCTCATCATGCTCTTCGCCTTCGCGCCCATCGTCATCGTCCTGCTCGGTGTGTCCAACATCGCGGTGCCGTACGACGTGCTGCTCTTCTCGGTGCTCCTCTATATCGTGATCCCGCTGGGAGCGGGCGCCATCTCGCGGGCCGCGCTTCTCCGGACGCGGGGCCCGGCGTGGTTCGAGGACGTCTTCCTGGCCCGGCTGAAGCCCGTGTCGGTGGCGGCACTCCTGGCGACCTTGGTCCTGATCTTCGCCTTCCAGGGAGAGGTGATCCTCGGCAAGCTCCCCCACATCGCGCTCATCGCCGTCCCCCTGCTGATCCAGGTGTACTTCAATGCCGGGCTGGCGTATGGGCTGGCTCGGTGGCTTCGGATCCCGCACGCGGTGGCCGCGCCCGGGGCGCTCATCGGCGCGAGCAACTTCTTCGAGCTGGCGGTCGCCACGGCGATCTCGCTGTTCGGGCTCACCTCGGGCGCGACGCTCGCGACCGTGGTCGGGGTGCTCGTGGAGGTGCCCGTGATGCTCTCCGTGTGCGCCTTCTGCACCCGGACGCGCCACTGGTTCCCCGAGCCGGGTCTGCGGCGCGTGGCGATGCCGGCGGTGACGGCACCCCGGTGAAGAAGGCCCGCGCGCTGTTCCTGTGCACGCACAACTCGGCTCGCAGCCAGATGGCGGAGGGGTTCCTCCGCCAGCTGGCCGGCGCCAGCGTGGAGGTCGCGGGCGCCGGCACCGAGGCCACGCGCGTCCACCCGCTCGCGATCCGCGCCATGGCCGAGGTCGGGATCGACATCGGCCATCATGCCTCCAACATGTATACTCTGGATGTGAGCGCCGAGCGCCGCTACCACCTGCAATCCGAAGAAGCCAATCGCCAGCTGGACGTCGTCCTGGAGCAGCTCCGCGTTCCGGAGGCCACATGGCGCCTCTACGCCGAGATGCTGACCAGCGTCCTCAAGATGTTCGAGGACGGCGCGGAGGTCATGGATCTCAAGATCACGAGCTCCGCGCTCAAGGAGCTGCGGTACGGGTTCAAGGTGTTCGCGCCGTATCGCCACGTGCCCAAGGTCACCGTGTTCGGGTCGGCCCGGACGCCCGCGGACCACCCCGTCTCCCGGCAGGCCCACGGGTTCGGCAAGCGGATGACGGGCGCGGGCTGGATGGTGATCACCGGCGCGGGCAGCGGCGTCATGGGGGCCGCGCAGGAAGGGGCGGGGCGCGAGCGGTCCTTCGGGCTGAACATCCGGCTGCCGTTCGAGCAGGAAGCCAACCCGTGGATCGCCGACGATCCCAAGCTCATCACATTCAAGTACTTCTTCACGCGCAAGCTCTTCCTGGTCCGGGAGGCGCACGCCATGGCGTACTTCCCGGGCGGCTTCGGGACCTGCGACGAGGCCTTCGAGACGCTGACCCTCGTCCAGACCGGCAAGGCGGCCATGGTGCCCATCGTCCTCGTGGACGCGCCGGGCGGGACGTTCTGGCGGAGCGTCACGGAGCTCGTGGAGCGGGAGATGGCGGCGACGGGGATGATCTCGCCGGACGACGCGTCGATCTTCCGGATGACGGACGGCGTGGAAGAGGCGGCGGGCGAGATCGAGCGCTTCTACCGGGTGTTCCACTCCCAGCGCTACGTGGGCGACCACCTCGTGTTCCGGCTGCGAAAGCCGTTGCCGCCCGAGGGGCTCGCGGATCTCAGCGCTCGGTTCGCGGACATCCTCGAGGGGCCCGTCGAGCTGGCGCCGGGGCCGCTCCAGGCCGAGGGGAGCGAGTTCCCGGAGCTGCCGCGGCTCGTGCTGCCCTTCAGGCGCACCGCCTTCGGCCGCCTCCGCCAGCTCATCGATCAGGTCAACCAGACGTAGGGCGGGGGCCCCTCCCCCCGGCCCCCACCCGCGCGTCGATCACTCGGGCTCTTCGCGCTCCTCGGTGGTCTGGCAGGCCGTGCAAATCCAGGTGCGCAGGAGGATCACGCGCGTCGGGTCGCGCCTGAGCGTCCACGGGAACATCGTGCTGGCGCCACAGCGCGGGCAGGTCTCGGTCTTCTGGCCGGACTGAACCTCGGAGGGAAGCCAGGGGATTTTCGACTTCACACCGCGGATTATAGCGTATCCTCGCCCCCGTGGTTCTGGCCGAGCTCGTCCTTCTCGTCGCCAACCTGATCTACGCCACCTCCTACGTCGTGACGCGTGTCGTGCTCGCCGACGTGGGACCGGCCATGCTCGCGCTGATCCGGCTCGTGATCGGCTCGGCGATCCTGGTCCCCATCGCGCTGGTGACACGCCGGCGGGATCCTCGGCGGCTCTCGTCCTCCGAGCGCTGGAGCGTCTTCTGGATGGGTCTCCTGGGCTTCGCCGGTGCCTTCGCCTTCGCGCACTGGGGCATCGTGCGCTCGACGGCGACGAACGCGGCGCTGCTCATCACGGTGGAGCCCATCTCGCTCATGCTGCTGTCACCGCTCCTCCTGGGCGAGCGCCTCCGTCGCCGGGAGGGCCTGACCGCGGCGATGACGCTCGTCGGCGCGGCGCTGGTGGTCGTCAACGGCGTCCCGGGGCTCACCCAGAGGCTGGCGCCCCACTGGCGGGGAGACCTGCTCCTGGTGTGCTCCGGGCTCGCCTATGCCTCGTACTCGCTCTTCGGGCGGAGCGTCCTCCTGCGGCACTCGGCCATTGCCGTCACGGCGTGGTCCATCGCCTGGGGCGCGGTCGCCATGGTGCCGCTAGCGGTCCTCGAGTGGGCCGGTGGCGGGCGTCCCGTCTGGAGCGGGCAGTCGCTGGCCGGCGTCCTCTACCTGTCGGTGGTGATCACGGCCCTGGGCTACCTCGCCTGGAACTACGCGCTCGAGCGCGTGCCGGCGCCCCGGGCGGCCATCTTCCTCAACGTGCAACCGCTGGCGGGGGCCGTCCTGGGGATCGTGTGGCTCGGCGAGCCGCTGACGGTCTTCACGGTGGTGGGCGGGGCGCTGATCCTCACGGGCCTGACTCTGACGGTGAAAGCGGGCGCGATGGGCTAGAATACCCGCATGAGGCGAGTCCGGATCGCGCTGGCCCAGGTGAACCCCACCGTGGGCGCCCTCGAAGCGAACGCGCGAATGGTGGTGGACTGGATGGGGCGCGCGCGGGCGCTCGGCTGCGACGTGGTCGCGTTCCCGGAGCTGGTCCTCACCGGCTACCCCCCCGAAGACCTGCTCTTCAAGCCCGCGTTCATCGAGGCGAACCTTCGCGCCCTGGCCGATGTCGCCGCCCAGAGCCGGGGGATCACCGCCGTGCTCGGCTTCGTGGACAAGCGCGACGACATCTTCAACGCCGCCGCCCTCCTGCACGACGGCGCGCATGCCGGCACCTACCACAAGCAGTACCTGCCGAACTACGGCGTCTTCGACGAGAACCGCTACTTCCAGAGCGGCACCGAGTGTCCGATCTTCGCGCTGGGCGACACGGTGCTCGCCGCCAACATCTGCGAGGACATCTGGTATCCGACGGGTCCCACCACGGCCCAGGCCCTGGCGGGCGCCGAGCTCGTGCTCACCATCAATGCCTCCCCGTATCACGCGGGCAAGGCCCGGTTCCGCGAGCAGATGCTCGCCACGCGCGCCGCCGACGACCTCGTCTGCCTCGCCTTCGTCAACGCCGTCGGCGGGCAAGACGAGCTGGTCTTCGACGGCCAGTCCTTCATCTTCAACGAGAAGGGCGAGGTCATCGCCCGCGGCGCGGCCTTCGAGGAGGACCTGGTGGTCGCGGATCTGGACCTCGACGAGGTGTTCCGCGTCCGGCTCCACGACTCGCGCCGGCGGAAGGAGAAGCTGCGGAGCAGGGAGTCGGCGCGCCGGATCCCGCTCCCGGCGCTCCCCCCGCGGTTGCGCGCCCCGCTGCCCCAGCGCCGCGCGGCCCCCGTGGAGCGGCTGGAGGAGGTCTACCGGGCGCTCGTTGTCGGGACGCGCGACTACGTCAGGAAGAACGGCTTCAGCCACGTGGTGATCGGGCTCTCCGGCGGTATCGACTCGGCGCTGGTCGG
>MGBT01000210.1 GCA_001788395.1 Candidatus Rokubacteria bacterium GWA2_70_23 | reverse complement strand
GAGCCACCGGCTTCGCTGGCGCGGCGGCCCAGGCCGCGGTCGGCGTCAGCCGTGGGTGGCGACGGAGTACGGGTGCGGCGAGGTGATGGGGCGGCCCGCCGCGAAGCGCGCGGGGCTGAAGAGGTCGAGGTCCACCAGGCGCGTCGTGCCCGTGAGGATCTTTTCCGCCAGCAGCTCCCCGATAACCGGGCTCAGCTTGAAGCCGTGGCCGCTGAACCCGCAGGCCAGGTGGAGGCCCTCGATCTGCGGCACGGGGCCCAGCAGGGGCTGCAGGTCCGGCGAGCAATCGTAGACGCCGGTGTAGCCGCCGCGCAGCACGGCGCCGTCCTGGCCGGGGAAGCGCGCCGCGAAGCGCGCGACGAGGGTGCCGGCGTCCTCCTGATACGGAGCGCGGTCGCGCTCCACCTCCGGGTCCACGTGGCCCTCGTGGGGGGAGCTGGCGCCGATGAGGGTGAGGGTGTCGCCCTCGGGCCGGTAGTAGCTCCCGGCGGCCCGATCCGAGATCACCGGGTGGATGCCCCCGAATGCGGCGGACCGCCCGACGATGGCGATGTCGTGACGCACCGGGGTGAGCGGGACGTCGATGCCCAGCGGCGCCAGGAGGTCGCGGGTGCGATAGCCCGCCGCGACGACCACGGCGCGGGTGGCGATGGGGCCCGCGCTGGTCTCCACCCGGTCCAGCTTCCCCCCGGAGACGCGCAGGCCCGTCACCGTCACGCCGATGCGGATCTCGGCCCCGTGCCGGCGGGCGGCGGCCGCGTAGCCGACCGTGGCCCCGTGCGGATCGGCGTAGCCCGAGTCGGGCTCCCAGGCGGCGGCGTCGACGCCGTCCAGCCCCAGGCGCGGCTCGAGGGCGCGGATGTCGTCGGGCGAGAACGCGTGCGCGCTCACGCCGGCCGCGCGGTGCATCGCCACGTTGGCGCGGAGCGCGGCCCCGTCGCCGGGTCCGACGAGCGCGAGAAAGCCCGTGCGCCGGAAGCCCGCCTCGCCGCCCACGATCTCCGCGAAGCGCTCGAACACGCGGCGTCCGGCCAGGGCCATGCGCACCAGCGCCTCGTGAGTGTAGTGCGTCCGCACGATGGCACTCGAGCGGCCGGTCGCGCCGGCGGCCAGGTCGTGCCGCTCGAGGAGCAGCACGCGGCCCGCTCCCGCCCGGGCGAGGTGCCAGGCGGTGCTGGTCCCCTCGCACCCGCCTCCGATCACGACGACGTCCGCTGACTCCGTCATCTCGCCCTCCGTGTGTGCCGTCTCGACAGCATACCGCGCGACACCGCGCGATCAACGCGCCGCGGTCGAGGCGGGCTCCCGAAGGCAGGGACCCAGGCGGGGCCGCGGGTCAGCCCGGCCGCGGGCGCCCGAGGAACTCGCGGACGATGCGGAGGAACTCGTCCAGGCGGTCGTGGTGCAGCCAGTGGCCCGCCCCGTCGATGCCGGCGACGGTGGCGTGGCGGAAGGGGCGCGCGCGGCCGTCCTCGGCCGGGTTCCCGGACTGACTCTCCTTGCCGTACAGGAGCAGGGTGGGGCAGGCGATCCGGGACCACAGGAGATCGATGTCCCGGCCGCTCATGTCGTACGGGGGCCACGCGCGGACGTAATTGTCGAACTTCCAGCTATAGGTGCCGTCCTCGTTCTGGTTGACGCCGTGGGCCGTGAGGTGCCGCGCCTGCGCGGCGGCGAGATGCGGGTTCTCCTCCTGCATGCGGCGGAAGGCGTCCTCGATGGACGCGTAGCGCCGGGGCAGCCGTCCGGCGAGGCCGCGCTGCTCGCGGATCCACTCGTCCATGCGCGCGGCGATGGTCGTGGCGCCGCGCTCGGCCAGCGCGCGGGGCGAGGGGCCGAGCCCCTCGATGGCCACCAGCCTGGCCACAGCATCGGGGTAGATGCCGGCGTAGCGGAGCGCGATGTTGCCGCCGAGGGAGTGGGCGACGATCGTGACCGGCGCCAGCCGCTGCTGGTGGATGAGCTGGGCGAGGTCGTAGATGTAGCCGGCCATGGTGTAGCTGCCGTCCGGCGACCACTGGCTGTCCCCATGCCCCCGGAGGTCGGGGGCGATGACGTGCCAGTCGCCCCGGAGCGCCTCCGCGGTCCAGTCCCAGTTCCGGCAGTGGTCGCGTCCCCCGTGGAGGAGGAGCAGCGGCGGCCGGTCCGGATGGCCCCAGTCCACGGAGTGCAGCCGCAGCCGCTGGGAGAAGTACGTGCGTGAGGTCGGTCCCGGCATGCTGTCGGTCATCGCGTCAGCGGGCCTTTCCTCGAGCGCGGCCGGCGGCCCCACCGGAGCCCGGCGGAGCGCTCGCCGCCGCGTGCTGGCTCAGCCGGGGCATGTGGTGGAAGGGCATCGTGAACAGGCCGAGCTTGACGGTCACGGGGCAGCTCCTTTCGGGTTCTCTCGGGAGGCTATCACATCACCTCGGCCATCGACGCGGTGGGCAGCCCCGCCGCCGGCGCGTCAATACTGCCGCCCGGGCCGGGCGACGATGGAGCACGCCGCCTGCCTCCCGAGCATCCAGGCACTTCTGCAGCTCCCGGGAGAAGGGCTCGTGCGGGCGCTCCGATGATACGATCAAACGGCGCTCGGGCGGCAACCGGTAGCGCCGGGCCGGCAAGAGGCGTCCAGCCCGCCCGACCGACCACCACCGCGAGCCCATGAGGCCGCGGAAGCCGCCGGTCACGCCGGCGGCCCGGGGAGGAAACAGGATGGCCGACCCGCGCTTCTTCCAGGCCGCCGGCCCATTCACCGTGGGGCGGCTGGCCGAGATCTCCGGCGCCCAGCCGGCCCCGGGCAGCGACGCCGACCGCACGATCGAGGAGTTGGCCTCATGGAGGTCGTGGCATTCATGCGCGCCGAGTCCCCCCGGGGGATCTGCCAGGCGAAGCGAGAGGATGCGGCGTAGCCGCTCGGGCCTCGCCGGCGCCGGATGACCGAGGCGCCGCTCATCTACCTGATCGCCGGCGAGCCGTCCGGCGACCTGCTCGGCGCGCGCCTGATGGCGGCCCTCAGGGAGCAGGTCGGCGGCCAGGTGGGCTTCGCCGGCGTCGGCGGCGAGGAGATGGCCGAGCAGGGGCTGCGAAGTCTCTTTCCGCTCTCCGATGTCGCGGTCATGGGCCTGCTCGAGGTGCTGCCGAAGGCCCCCCGCATCCTGTGGCGCGTCCGCGAGACGGTGGCGGACGTCGAGCGGCTCCGGCCGGCCGCGGTGGTCACCATCGATTCCTGGGGGTTCACCGGGCGCGTCGCCAAGCGCCTCAAGGCGGCGGGGTCGCGGACGCCCCGTATCCACTACGTGGCCCCGATGGTCTGGGCCTGGCGGCGTGGGCGCGCGCGCCAGCTGGCGCACCGGCTTGACCACCTGCTGTGCCTGCTGCCGAACGAGCCGTCCTACTTCGAGGCGGTCGGCCTGCCCGCGACGCATGTCGGCCACGCGGTCGTCGAGAGCGGAGCCGAGCGGGGGAACGGGCCAGCCTTCCGCCGCCGCCATCACATCGAGCCAGCGGCGCCGCTGCTGTGCCTCCTTCCGGGCAGCCGGTCCAGCGAGACGGCCCGCCTCCTGCCGGCCTTTGACCGCACCGTCCGACTCCTCGACCGCCGGCACCCCGGGCTGCGCACGGTGATCCCGACGGTGGACACCGTCGCGGAGCAGGTGGCGCGGGCGGCTGAGCGGCTCGGCGCCCTGGTGGTGCGTGGCCGGGCGGAGAAGTACGACGCCTTCGCCGCGGCGGACGTGGCTCTCGCCGCGTCGGGGACGGTGGCGCTCGAGCTGGCGCTGGCCGGCCTGCCGGCGGTGATCACCTACAAGGTGTCCCCGCTCACGGCCTTGATCGGCCGGCGCCTGCTGCGGGTTCGTCACGTGAGCCTGGTGAACATCCTGCTCGACCGTCAGGCGGTCCCCGAGCTGCTCCAGGAGCGATGCCGTCCCGACCTGCTCGCCGAGGCCGTGTCGGCGCTGCTGACCGACGAGGCGGGCCGGGCGGCGCAGCGCGCGGCGGGGCGGGAGGCCCTGCGCCGGCTGGGCTACGGAGGGCCGAGCCCGAGCGCCCGGGCGGCCCGCATCATCCTGGACATCGTCGAGCGACGGCCGCTGCCGGCGGGCGCGTGAAGATACCGGCCGCCTCCACCGCCTTCGCCGATCGTGGGCCCGCCAGCCCGGTCATCGTCTGGTGCCGCGAGCCGCCGCGCACCATCGCCGGGCGGCGGAGTGACGCGCCCGCCCGGGGGCAACCCGCCGGTCCCGTGGAGCTGCTCCATGGTGACGCTTACCGATGCGGGCTCCTCTTCCAGGGCATGCGCGGGGTGCCCGGCATGGCGCGGCGGGGCGCGGAGGCCTGCCCCAGGCGGTACAGCGAGTCGCCCCCTCAGCGTGCCTTCTTGGGGCGCTCCTGACCCTTGACGACCTGGGACCGGATCAGCCGGGGCAGCAGCATGTGGTGCTGGGGGCAGATGGACTGCGGATTCTGGTAGGTGGAGCCGGCGAAGGCGACCAGGTAGCGGCGGAGCTCCTCGAAACGCACGACCTCGTCGACGAATCCACGGATCGCGCAGTAGATCGGCCGGGACTGGTCGCGGTACTGCTGGGCCAGCGCGTTCATCTGATCGATCACGGGCCCGAGCGGCCGACCGGCCTCCTTCTCCTTGACGAGCCGCCGGGAGAACGACGCGACGGCGGCCGTTTCCCCGTGCATCACGTTGATCTCGGTGCTGGGCGTGCCTAGGGTGAAGGCGTTGTGGTTGTTGGCCGTGGGGCCGCCCATGATGTAGTGGGCCGCGGCCGTGCCCTTCCGGAGCACCACGAGCATCATCGGCAGGGCGGTTTGCTCGATGGAGTAGATCAGCGACTGGCCCAGGCCGAGCAGCTCGGCCTTCTCGGCCGTGTCCCCGACGTCGATGCCGGTGGTGTCCTGGAACCAGATGATCGGCACCCGATCCCGCCCGCACTGGGTCACGAACTCGCTCATCTTGATCAGGCCCTGGCGATAGAGCTTGCCGCCGATGCCGATGTACTCGGTGGTGTACTCCGGGTAGTTCATCCCCAGCAGGCCCTGCCGGTTCCCGATCACCCCGAGCAGGAACCCGTCGACCTTGACCAGGCCGGTGTACACCTCGGGGCCGAAGCCCGGCCGGAACTCCAGGTGCTCGCTGCCATCGACGAGGCGGGCCAGCGCGTCCTCGAAGCTGTAGACGGCTTTCTGGTTGAGGGGGACGATCGAGGCGAGTTCGGAGAGCGGGTACTTCGGCTCGGCGGGCGCGGCGACCCGGAAGAACTGCGGGGCATAACCCGGGATCTGGGCCACGCAGTCCTTGAGCGCGTCAAGGACCTCGGTCTCCGTCTCGAACACGGCCCGGAAGAACCCGGTGGCATCGTGGTGAATGCCGGCGCTCCCGGGGGGCACTTCCTTGAACCGGCGCGCGGCCGCGATGATCTGCTCCGCCCCGGCCTCGTCGAAGGAGCCCTTGGGGCTCATGCCGCTGACGATCCCTCCGCCGCCGACCGCCATGTTGGCATTCTTGTGGGCGAACAGGATCGTCGAGCTGATGCTCTGATAGCCCCCGCCGGCCGGATTCGTCCCGTAGATGCCGGCCACCACCGGGATGCCGAGCTGCTCCAGCTCGGCGTGCCGGAAGAACATGGTGCCGCCGCCCCGGCGGTCAGGGTACACCTCGTCCTGCTGGGTCAGCTTCACTCCGGAGCAATTGACCAGCCAGACCAGGGGCACCCGGAGACGCTTGGCGAGGTCGGCCACCCGCAGCTGGTTCTCGGCCTGCCCGGCGATCCACGCCCCGGCCATGACCTTGTTGTCGAACCCGACGAGGACGCACCACTTGCCGCCGATGCGGGCCAGCCCATCGACGACGCCGGTCACACCCTCCTCGTTCTGGCGGGGGTTGTAGAGCGTGTGCAGGGGACAGAACGTCCCGGGATCCACCAGGTACTCGATCCGGTCCCAGACCGTCATCTCGCCGCGCTCGCGAATTTTCTCGGCGGGCAGCCCCGCGCTCTTGACGCGGCTCACCTCGGCGTCCAGCTCCTTGAGCATCGCCGCGATCTGGTCGCGGTTCTCGGCCATCTCCTCGACCTCCGCCTGCTTGAGCGGCTTGCCGAGAGCATCCATCGTCTCGAAATACGGGCGCATACGCTGCTCCCTCCGCCTACCTGTTGACATGGGGGCCCCGAGATGGCCCCCAACCCCCCAACGCTCGGAGCGCCACGGCGAAGCCGCGGCGCGCCTCGATACGCCGCCAGGTTCCTACCTGTTGGCCTTGCGATAGCCGAGCTGATCGAGCGCGATGATCATCTTGCAGATATTGGCCGAGCCCTCGACCATGACGTACGTCGGCGCGTCCCGGTAATAGCGGGCGACGGGATACTCGGTCGAGTAGCCGTAGGCGCCGAGAATGCGCATGGCGTAGCTGGCGGCCTTCGCCACCACCTCGCCGGCGAGGTACTTGGCCTGGGCCACTTCCAGCGTATTCCCCAGGGTGCCCTGATCCTTTTGCCAGGCCGCCTTGTAGACCAGCAGCCGCGCCGCCTCGATCTCGGTGACCATCTGCGCCACCATGTCCTGGTTCATCTGGAAATGGCCGATCGGCTGCCCGAACTGCTCCCGCTCGTTGCAGTACCTGGTCACCTGATCAAGGCACGCCTGGGCGAGGCCGACCGCCCCCGCGGCCGCCGACAGGCGAGTCTGGTTGAGCGAGCCGAAGACAATGCCGGCGCCGTCACCCGGCTTGCCGAGGATGTTCTCCTTGGGGATGCGCACGTTCGTGAGGGTCAGCTCTCCGGTGGGCGACAGATGCGACCCCATCTTCTCCAGCGTGGAGGTGGTGACCCCGTCGACGTTCTTGAGCTCGACGACGAACGCGGAGAGCGCCCTGCTTCCCCCACTCCGGTCCGCGTAGGCGTAGTAGATGACCACGTCCGCGAGGTTCGCGTTGGAGATCCACGTCTTCGACCCATTCAGGAGCCAGTGGTCTC
Organism: Candidatus Rokubacteria bacterium GWA2_70_23; assembly: GCA_001788395.1. GTDB lineage: Bacteria > Methylomirabilota > Methylomirabilia > Rokubacteriales > CSP1-6 > UBA12499. The sequence continues at coordinate 16,113 of MGBT01000210.1, read as the reverse complement.
CCTTGTCCTCGGCGGTGGATTTCATGCCCAGGACATCGGAGCCCGCGGTGGGCTCGGTGATGGCAAAGCCTCCCAGATATTCCGCGCTCACCAGCTTGGGGATGTACTTCCGCCTGAGCGCCTCGGACCCGTACCGAAGAATTGGAAATGCGCACCCGAGCGTTTCCATGTTGATCTGGACCCGGAGGGAGCTGCAGGCCCGGGCAATCTCCTCGGACACGATCATGGCCGCGAGCCAGCCCATGCTGTTTCCCCCGTACTCCTCGGGGATCACCGTGCCCAGGAAGCCGAGCTCCGCCATGGGCTTGACGACTTCCCGGTAGGGGAAATAGTGCGCTGCGTCCCACGTCTCGACAAACGGCGCGATCTTCTCGGCGGCGAAATCCCGCGCCACTTGCACGAGCGCCTTCAGCTCATCGGACAACTCGAAGTGCATGTCGCTGCCCCTCCTCTGAAGCACGCTTCCCCTCCGGGGCGGTGGAAGAATACCATGACGCGGACGGCGAGGGCTGCGAGTTTGACTCGCTCCCCCGCGCGTGGTACCGTGGCGCGGTTCGCCGGCTGTGCCTCCCGATATTGTCGTGGGTGAGATCCCGGATCAGGGCTGAAGCGGAACGCCAGAAAGAGGAGCGACGACCGAGTGGCGAAAGAGATCGTTGAGGCGCCTGCGCCAGGGAAGATCCTTCGGGTGTACGCCGAGGCGGGGAAGCCCATCGCCGAGGGAGACCGTATCTGCATCATGGAAGCGTTGAAGATGGAGCTGCCGATCGTGGCCCCTGTGGGCGGCATGGTCACGGCGCTCCATATCGCCCCCGGCCAGAGTGTCGAGGCTGGGGATCCGCTGGCCGTCATCGAAGGGTAGTCCCGGGATCCCCGCGTGCTCAAGGCCACCTGGTTCGTCCTGGCTGGCATGGGCATCGTCTTTGCCACGTTGAGCCTCCTCGTGCTGATGATGAGCGCCCTCAACCGCTGGCTCCCGCCCGAGCAGGCCCCGGCCCGCGACGAAGGACAGCCGGGAACCCGGGGAGCCCGAACGACCAGGGCGGGGCATGCCTGAAGGCGAGCTGCTCGGCGTGTTCGCCCTGACCTGGCAGGCCGCCGTCATGCTCGGGCTCGGCGGCCTCCTCATCTATCTGGGTATCGCCAGGCAGGTGGAGCCGGTGCTCCTGGTTCCCATCGGCATGGGCATCATCCTGGCGAACATCCCCCTCGGCGGGCTCACCGAAGCGGGGGGCTTCCTCGCCGTGCTCAAGAAAGCCGGCATCGACACCGAGCTGTTCCCTCTCCTGATCTTCATCGGGGTGGGAGCCATGATCGATTTTGGCTCCCTGCTGGAGCGTCCGTACACCGTCTTCCTGGGCGCCGCCGCCCAGTTCGGGATCTTCGGTACGTTCTTCCTGGCCTACTTCCTGGGCGATGGGGGCTTGCGCCTCTTCGACTTCAGCTTCAAGGATGCGGTCTCGATCGGCATCATCGGCTCCGCCGATGGCCCCACGTCCATCTATGTCGCCACCACCCTTGGCTCCAAGTACGCGGCGTCCATCGTGGTGGCGGCGTACTCGTACATGGCCCTGGTGCCCATCATCCAGCCGCCCATCATGCGGGCGCTCACGACCGAGGCGGAGCGGCGGCTCGCGATGCCCGCTCGGACCAAGAAAGTGTCCCGGCGCACCCGCGTCGTGTTCCCGATCGTGACCGTCCTCGTGGTGGGACTCATCGCTCCGAAAGCCACGCCCCTCATCGGTACGCTCATGTTCGGCAACCTCTTGAGGGAGGCGGGCGTGCTCGAGCGGCTCTCGCAGGCGGCTCAGAACGAGATGGCCAACATCGTCACGATCCTCCTCGGGCTCACCGTGGGCGGCATGATGGAGGCTCGGGACTTCCTGCGGCCGGAAACGATCATGATCTACATCATGGGGGTCGTGGCCTTCGCCGCGGGCACCGCCGCCGGGCTGCTCCTGGGCAAGCTGATGTACGTGGCCTCCGGCAAGCGGATCAATCCCTTGATCGGGGCGGCCGGGATCTCCGCGTTTCCCATGTGCGCGCGGGTCGTCCAGAAGGTGGGACTCGAAGCCAACCCGCACAACCATCTGCTCATGCACGCGGCGGGAGCCAACACGGCCGGCCAGATCGCCTCGGTGGTGGCCGGGGGCGCCGCGCTGGTGCTGGTGCCGTTCTTCGCCTAGCGACCACGTCCACGTATGCGAGCGCCGCCTGCGGGATCGTGGCCTCCGCGCGCATAGCCGACCTCTTCGCGGGGCCGACCTTCGCGACGATCTACGGCTGGATGTCGCTCGGCGTCGGATGAGGGGAGGCCATCGGCGCGTGGGCCGGCGGGGCCATCCACGACGCGACCGGGAGCTCCCTCGGGGCCTTCGCCTTCGTGGTGGTGGCGCTGGTGCTGGCGGTGGCGATGATGGGGCAGTTGCGTCAGCCGGCGGGGTCCGCGTAGAGCTCGACCACGTTGCCGTCGGGGTCCTTCACGCAGAACGACGGCGTGGCCCCCTCCATCTCGCCGAAGGGGCCGAGGTCGTGGGCCTCGGCCTCGCGCCGCGCCGCCGCGAGGGCGTCGGGGCCCGTCCCCACGCAGAACGCGATGTGGGAGAGCCCGGGCGCACCTTTGGGGGGTGCCGCCCAGTCGGTGCGCGCCACCTCGAGGGAGACATCGTGATGGTGCACGCCGGCGGAGAGGAAGGCGATGCGCCCGCCCTTGCCGCGTCCCGTCTCCCGGAGCCCGAGGAGGTCGCGATAGAAGCGCAGCGAGGCGTCGAGATCGCGAACGAACAGAGACACGTGGCCGAGCTCGGTGACCTTCACTGCGCGGGTAGTGTAGCATAGGGCCATGATCCCGGACCCGGCCGCCCCGGCCGTGCCGCTCACAGCCTCTGTCGCCGCGGCCGCCACCGAGCGGGTTCGGCCGCACATGCGTCTGCTGGGGCTGCTCGCCCTGGGGCACATGGTCATCGACATCAACCAGGGGTCGCTGCCGGCGCTCTTGCCGTTCCTGAGGTCGGCGCTCGATCTCTCGTACACGGCGACGGGGGTCATCGTCCTCGCGGCCAACATCACCTCGTCCCTGATCCAGCCGCTCTTCGGCTACCTGGCCGACAAGACGGCGCGCCGCTGGCTCCTGCCCGTGTCCGTCTTCCTCTCGGCCGTCGGCCTGGCGCTGACCGGACTGGCGCCGTCCTACGGCGCCGTGCTCGGTCTCGTGGTCATCACCGGCTTTGGCGTCGCCGCGTTCCATCCCGAAGGCTACCGCACGGCGACGGCCGTGGCCGGAGACCGGAAGGCCACCGGCGTGTCGATCTTCTCCACGGGAGGCAATATCGGGATCGCGGCGGGGCCGCCGCTCATCACGGCGCTGGTGATGGGCTATGGGATGCCGGGGACCCTCGGGCTGCTGATTCCGGGCGTGCTGGTGACCGTGCTGCTCACGGCCGCGCTGCCGACGCTGTCGGTGCCCGCGGCCGTCTCCCGCGCGCAGGGCACGGCCGCGGCCGGGGCGCGGACCATGGTGGGCGCCATGAGCCTTCTGATCCTGATGGTCGCGGTCCGCTCGTGGACCCAGCTGGGCTTCACGACGTTCATGCCCTTCTACTATCTCGACGTGCTCCACGGCGACCCGCGCATGGTCGGCACCATGCTCGCCATCTTCCTCGGCGCCGGCGCGGTGGGGACGCTCTGCGCGGGCCCCATCGCCGACCGGGTGGGACTGCGCCGCTACGTGGTGAGCGTCTTCCTCCTGGCCGCGCCCCTCGGGGCAGGGGTGCTCGTCGCGAAGGGCAGCCTCGTGTTCGTCCTGCTCGGGGCGCTGGGGTTCGTCCTCGTCTCGACCTTCACCGTCTCGGTGGTGCTGGGGCAAGCCTATCTGCCGGGCAGCCCCGGCATGGCCTCCGGCCTCATCGTGGGCTTCGCCATCGGGGCGGGCGGGCTCGGAGCGAGCGCGCTCGGCTGGGTGGCGGACCACTGGGGGCTCGGCTCGGCGCTGTGGATCTCGGCGCTCTTGCCCCTCCTCGGTTTTCTCGTCGCCCTGACCCTCCCCGAGCCGGGCCGCCGGTACGCACGTGCCTGACCTCGAGAAATTCCAGGACGGCGAGCAGGCGCTCCTGATCGACCAGCGCGGGCGCCGTCACCTCTTTCTCCTCCGCACGGGCGACACGTTCCACTCCGACCGCGGCTTCATCCATCACGACGCGATCATCGGCCAGCCGGACGGCTCGTGGGTCCGCACCTCGAAGGGGACGCGCTACCTCGCCCTCCGGCCGACGCTGGCGGAGTACGTCCTCGACATGCCCCGCGGCGCCCAGGTCATCTACCCCAAGGACCTGGCCATGGTGATCTTCTGGGCCGACATCTTTCCCGGCGCGCGCGTGCTGGAGGCGGGGATGGGCTCGGGCGCGCTGACGATGGCCTTGCTGCGGGCGGTGGGCCCCGAGGGGCGCGTGATCAGCTACGAGCAGCGCGAGGACTTCGCGCGCCGGGCGCTCGCCAACATCCACATGCGGATGGGCGAGGTCACCAACCTGACGGTGCGGCTCCGACCCGTGGAGGAGGGGCTCGCCGAGGAGGAGCCCGTGGACCGCGCGGTCTTCGACCTGCCCGCGCCGTGGCGGCTCGTCGCTCCCGTGGCGCAGCGGCTGCGCTCGGGCGGCATCTTCCTCTGCTACGTGCCCACCATCATCCAGTCGCGCGAGGTGAGCGAGGCGCTCCAGCGGCACCCGGGCTACGCCCTCGTGGAAACCTTCGAGACGCTGTTCCGTCCGTGGAACATCGAGAACATGTCGGTCCGCCCCTTCCACCGGATGGTGGCCCACACGGGGTTCATCACGGTGGCCCGCCGGGTCGTTCCAGAGGAGGGCGTGACGCCGCCCCAGATCCGCGAGCGGGAGCCATCACCCACGGGGGAGTGACGCGTGCTCGACCACGTCGCCCTCGCGCGGTAGCCCGCGAGCTGCTGTGGTAGGCTATGGGCGCCGTCACGTACTCACTCTGAATCCCTCCGGGAGGTCGCGTCAGTGATCAGCACGATGCGGGAGTATTTCAGGGGACTGAAGTTCGTCCTCCTGCTCACCATCGTGGCGTTCATCGCCACGTCGGTCGTCTATTTCGGGGCGAGCTCGTACTCGGGCTCGGGGGGCGGGCCCGGCGGCACGGCCGTCGCCACCGTCAATGGCGAGGAGATCCCGGCCGAGCGCTACCGGCGGGTCTACCAGAGCTACCTCGAGTACTACCGCCAGATCTACAAGGACCGGCTCACGCCGGAGCTGGCGGAGCGGCTGGGCATCTCGCAGCAGGTCATCGACGCTCTGGTGCAGGACGCGCTCATCGTGCAGCAGGCCGAGCGCGAGGGCCTGCGCGTCACCCACGAGGACATCAGCGCTCACCTGTGGAAGGTGCCCGAGTTCCAGGAGGACGGACGTTTCTCCCAGCAGCGCTACCAGGACGTCCTCAAGCGCAACCGGATCGACCCCAACGAGTTCTACGCCACCCAGAAGCGGGTGGTCCAGCGGCGCAAGGTGGAGACGCTGATCAAGGACGGCATCCGCGTCTCGGACGACGAGCTCCGGCAGGCCTACGGCTTCCGGCGCGAGAAGGTGCGCGCCGTGTGGGCCGCCCTCGACGTCCAGCCGCTCCTGGCCCAGGTGACCGTGCCCGATGGCGACGTGGAGCCCTATCTCAAGAGCCACCAGGCGCAGTTCACCCGGCCGGAGCGCCGGCGGATCCAGTACGCGGTGCTGAGCACCGGGGCCTTCGCCCAGCCCATCGCCGATGCCGACGCCGAGGCCTACTACAAGGAGCACGGGGCGGAGTTCGAGACGCCGCGCCGTGCGCGCGCCTCGCACGTGCTCGTCCGCGTGCCGCCGACGGGGGGCAGCGAGGCCGAGAACAAGTCCCGGGCGAAGGTGGGCGAGGTGATCAAGCGGGCCCGGGCCGGGGAGGACTTCGCCAAGCTCGCCCGCGAGATCTCCGAGGACACGGCGACGGCCGCCCAGGGCGGGGACCTGGGCTTCGTCGGGCCCGGGGAGGTGGTGCCGCAGTTCGAGCAGGCCGTGTTTGCGCTGAAGAAGGGGGAGATCTCGGCCGAGCCGGTGCGCACGCCGTTCGGCTACCACGCCATCAAGGTGGCCGACGTCCAGGAGGGAGGCCGCCAGCCCTTCAAGGAGGTGGCGGCGCGCATCAAGGACAAGCTCCTGGCCGAGCGGAGCGAGAAGGGAGCGCGGACCAAGGCCGAGGAGGCCCGGACGCCCCTGCTGGGCGCCAAGGACTTCGCCGGGGAGGCGCGCCGGTCCGGTTTCGAGGTCCGCGAGGCGACGGTGGCGCGCGGGGATGGGCTTGAGGGGATCGGCCGGGACGAGGCGCTGGAGGAGGCGGTGTTCGGGCTGGCGCCGGGCGGTGTCTCCACGGCGCTCAAGACTGCCGGCGGCTACGCCATCGTGAAGATGGTCGAGTCACATCCAGCCGGGGTGCCGCCACTCGGCGACATCAAGCCGCAAGTCGTGGACGCCATCAAGCGCGAGCGGGCGGAGGCGCTCGCCCTCGAGCGCGCGCGGGCGCTGGTCACGGCGGCCAAGGGCGGCGACCTGGTGGCGTTTGGCAAGCGCGAGGGTTTCTCCACGGGCGAGACGCCCCTCTTCTCGCGGACCGAGCCACCCAAGGGCGGCGCCGGGCTTCCCGGGGGGGTGCTGGTGGCGGCGCTCCAGACCGCTGCGGGACAGATGGCGGAGCCCGTGAAGACGCCGACGGCCGTCTACGTGGTGAAGACGCTCGAGCGCGAGGCGCCGGACCTCAAGGGCTTCGAGGCCGAGCGCCCCGAGCTCAGCCGGCAGGTGCTCGAGCAGAAGCGGGCGCAGGCGTGGGAGAGCTGGGTCAAGGGGCTGCAGGCCGCGGCGAGCATCCAGATCAGCAGCCAGGCGACGCCCAGGCGCTAGCAGGCCGCTGAAAAAGGCCCATCTGCGGAGGTACGGCGCCCTCATCCGCACGCTCAACGTGGCTCGCTCACGCTCGCCCGGATCTCCGGATCCGCTCACCTCGCCTCCGGCTCGGCTCGCCAAGCGGAGTACGCCTCGCGTGCGGCCGTCGGGCGCCGCCTCGCATCTGGACCTTTTTGAGCAGCCTGCGGGTTTTTCAGCAACCCACTAGCCTGCGGGAGACCCCCGATGGACAAGGCCGCCCTGCTCATCATCGACGCCCAGGTGGAGTACTTCGCCCCCCTCGGCAAGCTCCCGCTCCCCGACGGTCCCGCCGCCCTCGAGCGCATCGCGCAGGTGCTCCGCTGGGCCCGGGGCCGCGGCGTCCCCGTGTTCCACATCGTCCACGAGAGCCGCAAGCCCGGCGCCGCCATCTTCGCCCCGGGCAGCGGGGGCCTCGCGATCCACTCCGCCGTGACGCCCGCCCCGGGCGAGCCCGTGATCCAGAAGCACCTGCCCGGCTCGTTCACCGGCACGTCGCTCGAGGAGGAGCTCCGGCGGCGGGGCATCGAGCAGGTCATCGTCTCCGGCTTCATGACCCAGATGTGCTGCGACACCACGACGCGCCAGGCGGCGCATCTCGGCTTCAAGGCCACCATCCTCTCGGATGCCACGGCGGCCATGTCGGTGAAGGGGCCCGACGGGGTCATGATCCCGTACGACGTGGTCCACCGGACGCATCTCGGCAGCCTCAGCGGCTTCCTGGCCGAGGTGAAACGGAGCGACGAGATCACCTCAGGCTGACCGCGCCGGAGGAGGGTCCGGGTCCGCGCCCCCGCGGGCTCCGGGCGCCACAGAGCTTGCTATTCACGGCGAGAATGACTATCATTCACGCCGTGAATAGATTACGCAACGCCTTCATTCCCCGCCTCCTGACGTCGGTCGTCGAGGAATCGCTCCGGCAGTTCCCGGTCGTCGTCCTCACCGGGGCCCGGCAGACCGGGAAGAGCACACTGGTCCAGCATCTCCCTTCGGCCGGCGCGCGCCGCTATCTGACCTTGGACGATCTGGATCTTCAGGCCAGGGCCCGGCACGCTCCCGACGTCGTGCTTGAGGAGGGAGGCCGCCTCACCCTGGACGAGGTCCAGCGGGCGCCCGATCTCCTCCTGGCCATCAAGCGGGCCGTGGACCGCGAGCGCCGCAAGGGAGCGTTTCTGCTCACGGGCTCGGCGAACCTGCTCCTGATGCGGAAAGTGTCCGAGTCCCTGGCCGGCCGGGCCGCGTATCTGACCCTGCTGCCCATGACGGAGCGCGAGAAGCGAGGCAGTCCGGACCCGGGCCCCTGGGGACGACTGGTCAAGGCGGAGAGCACCAAGGATCTCGCGCGCGGCCTCGAGGGCAACGGACGTGTCACCGCCGAGTGGGCGGAACGCGCGCTGATCGGGGGGTATCCGTCGGTGGTACTGGCCGGCTCGTCCCAAGAGCGTGCGCGGTGGTTCGACGGCTATGTCCGGACGTATCTGGAGCGCGACCTTCAGGAGATCGCGTCCATCGGCGCGCTGGCCGATTTCCGAAGGCTGATGGGACTGGCCGCCTTGCGGCTCGGTCAGATCCTCAACCAGTCCGAGTTGGGTCGTGATGCCGCTCTCAGCCAGCCGACGGTGCACCGGTACCTGAACCTGCTCGAGACGTCGTATCAGCTCGTGCGCATCCCCGCTTTCGCGAGGAGTCGCACCCGGCGGCTCATCAAGTCGCCCAAGATGTACTGGGGCGACACCGGTCTCGCCGCCTTCCTGATCGGGCTCGGGGATGCTGAAGAGTCTCGGCGTCACCCCCTCGCCGGCGCCCTGCTGGAAAACATGGTCCTCGCGCAGCTCCTCGCGTGGCGGGAGATCGAGGTCCCGCGTCCGGAGATCTCGTACTGGAGGACCGCGGCCGGCGCCGAGGTGGACTTCGTGGTGGAGTCGCGCGGGAAGCTTTTCCCGATCGAGGTGAAGGCGTCCCGTCGCGCCCGGCCCGAGGACGCGCGCGCGGTCGAGGGGTTCCTGGACGAGCATCGGCGGACGGCGCCCGTCGGTCTGCTGCTCTACGGCGGGAAGGAGACCGTCCGGGTCAGTTCCCGCGTGCTGGCGGCCCCCGTGACCGCCGTGCTCTGAACGGCCGGGAGCGCCGCGGGGGGGGGCATCCTTCCAGATGGAATCGGGACCCAGAGGGCACAGTTGCCGCTCGTGAAGGTGCGGGCCAGGTATCAGGTGACCCTCCCGGCTTCCGTTCGCAGGCAGGCCGGGGGGGTCGAGAGCCTGCCCGAGGCGTGCTCGAACCGGCCCGAAGTGCGCCGGGTCCACCGCCCCGGTCTCATCGTGGTGGAGCAGGTGGCACCGCATCCGGCCGTCCGGTGTGGACTCGACGACGGTGAAGGCCGAATCGGGTAGCCGCCGGATCCTCGCCGGGCTCCACGGCTCCGCGGCCGCGGCGCTCGTTCCGAGCGCGAGCGCGACGAGGGCGACCGCCCAGCGCGTCGACTCCATCGCCCTCATCTCCGACTCGAGTATGGCGGCGCCGTGACGGGTGACAATGGCTCAGAAGCAGTGCACAGCTCGTCGCCTCCCGGATCACGGTCGCGGCGTGGTGATCGCCGCGACTAGGGCCGTCCGCGGGATCTTCGCGGGCAGTCCCACCAGGGCGCGGAGCGCCGTCGCGACGAGCAGGGCGCCGAACACCGCGGCGTAGGCGGCCAGCGCGGAAACCGTCCCGACCGCGTCGGCGAGTAGGCCAAAGGCAGCCGTGGAGAAGTTGGCCGCGGCATAGGCGCCGACGAGGAACAGCGAGAGGGCCTGGCCCTTGCGGTGCGCCGTCGTGGCGCGGATCGTGACGCCCAGGCCGCCCCGATGGACCGCGGCGAGACCGAGCCCGATGAGGGCCGCCGCACCGAGGGCGAGCGGCTGCGATCCAGCCGCGAGCCCCGCGACCAGGAGGCCCAGCCCCAGCGCCTCTCCCAGCGCGCCGAGAGCGAGCGCCCGCATCGGCGCCCAGCGCCACGTCGCGAGCTGCGCCGCCACGCCGGCGCCATTGACCGCGGCCAGCGCCGCGCCGCCGAGGAACGGATGATCCCGTCCGCCGAGCGGCAGGAGGAGGATGGGCAGCATCACGAGGAGCGCCCCGCCCACCGCCCAGCCGCCGACGCCGCCGAGAAGCGCGAGCCGTCGGGCCCCGCGATCGTCCTGCCCCCCCGTGGAGCCGGGAGGCGACGTCAGCGCGGCTGCCGTATGTCGCGCCCGCAGGGGCGCCACCAGGAAAGCGGCGCCGATCAGCATGAGCCCCGCGTGGATGAGAAACGGCGCCCGCGCGGGAGCGATCCCGGCATGCAGCGCGAGGCCGGTCACGAGCGGGCCCACGCCGAAGCCCGTCATGGACGCCACGGCGGCTCCCAGCGCGGCCAGTCCCGGCCGCTCGCGCTCCATGAGATCGCTCGCGAGCGCGACGAGCGGACTGAAGACCGCGCCCATGGCGAGGCCGTGAAGCAGGCGGCCGGCGATCAGCCACGGCAGGCCCGCGGCCAGCGCGAAGGCCAGGTCCCCGAGGGCGAAGCACGCGACGCCGGGGAAGAGCAGCGCGCCCCGGCCCAGTCGATCCGTGAGGGGGCCGGCGAGCAGCATGGCAGGGATGATGGTGATCCCGTAGACGGAGGCCGCGAGCCCCGCGGCGCCGGTGCCGAGCCCGAACGCTTCCTGGTAGAGCGGCAGCAGCGGGGCGAAGAGCGTGGTGCCGGCGCCCGCCACCAGCAGAACGAAGCAGAGACCGATGAAGTGGCCCATTCGCGTTCGTCCGCCAGGTATACGCGCGGGGGGCGCGAGATGGGTGGAAGCGGCTCAGCGAGTCTCTGGCTTGGGCCCGCCCCCTGAGAGCCGGCTCGACCCCCACGCGACGCGTCCGGCCAGCGCCGCCTTCCAGCGCGGGAACCGCACCCACGCGAAGACCCTGAGCCCGCGCAGGTCGTCGAAGGTCGAGTAGATCACCGGCGTCATCAGCAGCGTCACGATCAGGCTGAGCGCCTGGCCGCCCACCACCACCGTGGCCAGCGAGGCGCGGGAGGCGGAGCCGTCGCCCTTGCCGAGCGCCACGGGCAGCATGCCCGCGATGATCGCCAGGGTCGTCATGAGGATGGGGCGCAGCCGGGCACGATCGGCCTGCATCTGGGCCTCGGTGCGCGCGAGCCCGCGCTCGCGCAGCACGTTGGTGTAATCCACCTGCAGGATCGCGTTCTTCTTCACCACGCCCATCAGGAGGAAGAGCCCCATGATCGAGTAGATGTTGAGCGTCTTCCCGACGAGCAGCAGGGTGAGAAGCCCGAAGGGGATGGCGAGGAACATCGAGACCATGATGGTCAGCGGGTGGACGAAGGACTCGAACTGGGCCGCGAGCACGATGTAGATGAAGGCCAGGGAGAGCAGGAAGGCGATGAAGAAGTTCTGGATGGCTTCCTGCAGGAGCTTGCCGCGCCCGGTGGTCTGGATCCCGTACTCCGGCGGCATCCGCTGGGCGGCCACGGCGGCGTAGGCGTCCTTGTACGCGTCGGCCAGGGGCTTGTCGTAGAGGTTGGAGATGATGGTCATCGAGCGCTCCTGAGCGTAGCGCTCGATCTGGCCCGGGCTCATCCCCGCCCCCAGCGTGGTGACGTTCGAGAGCTTCACGAGCGACCCCGCGCTTCCGGGCACCATGAGGGCCGGCAGCCCCGAGGCGTCCTTGCGGTAGCCCTCGGCGAGGCGCAGGCGGATGTCGTACTGCTCGCCGGCCTCCCGGTAGAAGCCCACCTTCTCGCCGCCGACCAGGGTGCGCAGGGTCGTCGCCACCGCGTCCACGCGCACGCCGAGGTCCGAGGCCTTCTGCCGGTCGATCTGCACCTGGACCTCGGGCTGGCGGAGCGCCTGCGCGGTGTCCAGGTCCACGAATCCGGGCTTGGTCTTGAGGGCGGTGATGACCCCCGCCGCGTACGTCTCGAGGCCCGCCAGATCCGGACCGCGGAGAATGAGGTTGAAGGGGGTCTGGCGGAAGCCGCCGCCGCCGATCAGGCTGATCTGCTGGACGCTGATCCGCAGCCCCGGGAAGACGGCCAGGCGTCCCCGCACGTCCTGCATGAGGTCGATCTGCGACCGCGTGCGCTCGGACATGTGCTTGAGCCCCACGTACACGGACAGGTCGGTGACGTTGGACTGGTACTGGCCGCGGACGCCGATGGTCGTGAACAGCGTGACGACCTCCGGCACCTTCCGGATCTCCGCCTCCAGGGCCCGGCTGATCTCGGTGCTCCGCTCGATGGACGAGCCGGGCGGGGCCTCGGCGACCACCTCGAACTCGCTCATGTCGTCGTCCACGACGAACTCGAGCTTGGCGGTGGTGAGGAGGACGTAGCCGCCCACGAGGATCGTGCCGCCGGCGAGCAGGCAGAGCGCGCGGTGGCCGAGACACCATCCCAGCGCGGCCTCGTAGGCCGTCTCCATCGTGTGGTAGAACCCGGCCGCCTTCGAGGCCGGGCCGGCCTCGGGCGCCCGCGGGTGCGCGGGCCCGTGGCCGTCGTGGCTCTCGCCTGCCGCCAGCACGCGGGCGGCGAGCATGGGCGTGAGCGTGAAGGCGACCACCAGCGAGGTCAGGATGGCGAACGTGACGGTGAGCCCGAAGGAGTTCCAGAACTTCCCGACGAGCCCGCCCATGAAGGCCACGGGCAGGAAGATGACCACGAGGGAGATCGTGGTGGTCGTGACGGCGAGGGAGATCTCCCTGGTCCCGGTGATGGCCGCCTCGAAGGGCGGGCGCCGCTCTTCCTCGTTGTGCCGGAAGATGTTCTCCAGCACGATGATCGCGTCGTCGATCACGATCCCGGTGGAGAGCGACAGCCCGAGCATCGTGAGGTTGTTGAGCGTGAAGCCGGCCACACGCATGGCGGTGAAGGTGGCGATGATGGACGTCGGGATGGCTACCGCCGCCACGAAGGCCGGGCGCAGCTTCCGCACCGACAGGAAGAAGATCATGGTAGCCACGATGGCGACGCCGGTCACCGTGATGAGCAGGCGGGGATTGCCCTGGAGGAACGCGGCGGCCACGGCGGCCACGATGACGGCGAGCGCCGTGCGCTCCCACCAGGTGAGCCGGCCGATGAAGGCGGCCACGATGAGGCTGGCGAGGAGCCCGCCCAGCAGGAGATGGTCCTGGACCTCCTCGAAGGAGCGCCGGATGAACTTCGACAGGTCGCGGACGATCTCGAACTTGATGTCCTGGGGGAGGCCCTTCTGGATCTCCTGGAGCCGCCGCTTCACCGCGTCCACCACCGCCACCGTGTTGGTGCCCGACTGCTTGCGGATGAGGAGGGAGACGGCCACCTCCCCGTTCAACCGCGACAGAGTCCGGGGCTCCTGCTCGCCATCCACCACGGTGGCCACGTCGCGGACCCGGACCGGGCTGCCCTTGACATCCGCCACGATCAGGTCGTTGAAGGCCTCCACGGACTCGATGCGTCCCAGCGTGCGCAGCCCCTCCTCGCTCTTCCCCGCCGTGAGCCGCCCCCCCGGGATCTCCACGTTCTGGCGGAGGAGACCCTCCTTGATCTGCTGGATGGAGAGGCTGAAGGCCGCGAGCTTGTCGGGGTCCACGGCCACCTGGATCTCTCGCTTGCGGTCGCCCACGAGCGTGATGGCGCCGACGTCCTTCACCGTTTCCAGCGCGCGCTTGACGCGCTTGTCGGCGATCTCCGTGATCTCGCGCGCCGAGCGCTGCCCGGACACCACGAGCGCCAGCACGGGGGCCGAGTCCGGGTCCACCTTCTCGACGATGGGCGGCTCGGTCCCGGCCGGCAGGCGCCCCAGCACCGTGCCCACCTTCTCCCGGATGTCGTTGGCGGCCTCCTGCACGCTGCGCTCGAGGACGAAGGTGGCGAAGACCTGCGATTGCCCCTCGATGGTGGAGGAGCGCAGCTCGTCGAGCCCGCTGATGGTGTTGATCACCTCCTCGATGGGCTTGGTGATCTGGCTCTCGATCTCCTCGGGCGAGGCGCCGGGCAGCCGCGTCGTGATCGTGATGGTGGGCAGGTCCACCTTGGGAAAGATGTCCACGCCGAGCTGGACGAAGGAGGCGAGCCCGAGCACGACCATGGTGGCGATGATCATGGTCGTGAAGACGGGCCGGCGAACGAAGACCTCGAGGAAGCCCATTACCGCCCCGTCCTGGCGTCCACCCGCGCCACCGGGGCGCCGTTGAAGAGCTGGGAGAGGTTGGACGTCGCGACGGTCTCCCCCGCCTTCACGCCCTCCACGATCTCGACGAGCGGGCCCTGGCGGGTCCCGGCCTTGACCAGGCGCTCCTCCACCTTGCCGTTGGTGACGACGAAGACCTTGCTGGTGCCGACGAAGTGCAACACCGCCTCCGCGGGGACGAAGGCCACGGTCGGGTCCGTCCGGGTGAGGATCACGCCCTTGGCGAAGAAGCCGGGGCGGAGCCGGCCGTCGCCGTTGGCCACGCGCCCCTCGAGGGCGAGGCTGCGGGTCTGCATCTCCACGGCGGGCGACAGCCGCGTCACCTGGCCGGGGAACGTCTTGCCGGGGTAGGCGTCCACCGACAGCGCGATCCGCTGCCCCACGCGCAGGTGCGGGGCGAAGCGCTCCGACACCGTGCCCGTGTACTTGAGGGGATCGAGCGCCACCACGGAGAAGACCGCGGTGTTCTCCTTCACGTACTCGCCCGCGTTGAGGTGACGCTTGGCGACGAAGCCGGCGATGGGCGAGCGGACCGTCGTGTCGCCGAGCCGCTTCTTCATGAGGCCGACGGTGGCTTCACGGCGCGTCACCTCGGCCTCGGCCACCCGGAGCGTGGCGCGGTCCGACTCGAGCTGGGCCTCGGCGATCCGCACCTGATCCGGGTGCTGGCTGCGCGCGTTGACGGCCACGGCCAGCTGGGCGGCGGCCACGTTGTCCTGGTTGCGGGCGCTGTCCACGTCGCGCGCCGCGATGAGCTGCCTGGCGAACAGTTCCTGGCTGCGCCCCAGCTCCGATTTCGCCCAGTCCAGCTGCGACTGGGTGCGCGCCACTTCCGCGTCGAGGGCGGAGAGGGTGTCCGTCGTTCGCCGGAGCGCCGCCTCGCCGGCCCCGACCGCCGTGCGCGCCCGGGAGAGCGACTGGCGCGTCGAGAGCAGATCGGCCTCGGCCTGCTCCACGGCGAGCTGGAACTCGCGCGCGTCGTACTCGGCGAGCACCTTGCCCGGCGCGACCGCGTCCCCGAGGTCGGCGTAGAGGCGAGCGATGGTCCCCGGCTGCTCGGTCTTGACGAGCACGTCGTGCCAGGGCACGAGGCTCCCCACGGTCTCCACCGAGCGCTGCACGGGCCGCGCCTCCGCCCGCGCCACGGTGATGGGCAGCGGCGTGATGGATCGGGCGGTGCCCTTCGGGGGCGCCGCGTTCTGGGCGTCGGACCGGCCGCATGAGACGGAGAGCACGAGGAGCAGCGAGAGCAGGAGGGACGTTCCGCCGTGGCGGACCATAGGCGTTCAGTCTACCGCAGGGGGGTGCACGCGGGCGAGTTCTCGACCGGCGCCGGAGGCTGTCGTAAGATATCGGTCCATGGCTGTCCAGCGCACTCCCATGACCCGCCCCGGCCATGAGCGCCTCAAGGCGGAGCTCGATCGGCTCAAGCGGATCGAGCGGCCCGCCATCACGCGGGCCATCGCCGAGGCGCGGGCCCACGGCGACCTCTCGGAGAACGCCGAGTATCACGCGGCGCGCGAGAAGCAGGGGATGACCGAGGCGCGCATCAACGACCTCGAGGCCATGCTCAGCACCGCCGAGATCCTCGACCCCCCGACCGCGGGCGACAGGGTCACCTTTGGCTCCACCGTGAGGCTGGAGGACGGGGACGGCAAGGAGATCTGCTACCAGATCGTGGGTTCGGAGGAGTCCGCCCCGGCCCGCGGCCGCATCTCGATCCTCGCCCCGCTGGCCCGCACGCTCATCGGCAAGAACGTCGGGGATCGCGTCGTGGCGCAGCTGCCGGGCGGCAAGAAGGAGTTCGAGATCCTGGACGCGAACTTCCCCTGGCCCGAGCCCGGGGGGCCAGGCTAGAGGCGGCGGGCTAGGGCCGCAGCGCCTCGCGCAGCTCGCGGGTGAGCGCCTCGACGGTGCCGCGCGTGCCGCCCGCCAGCTTGCTCTTCCACTCCCCCTCG
>MGBT01000209.1 GCA_001788395.1 Candidatus Rokubacteria bacterium GWA2_70_23 | reverse complement strand
GCTCTGTCATGCCCGCAACGGCTCAATTAGCACATGGCGTCTCGAAGAGTCAAGCCATAACTGCCCCTAAACCCACGGGAACGCAACCCGGCCGCCCATGCCCCCTCGACCTTCAGGCCAGGGAGGTCGTCGGGGCCCCCCTTCGGCGGGTTCCGGTCCAGGACCAGAACGTCGGCCCGCCTGCCCCGAGGCTGCCGCACACCGAGTCGAGCCCGCCCGCTCTGGCGGCGCCGAGCGTGTAGGCCTCGATGGCCAGGGCTCCCGGCCCCGGGAGGGCCGGGTCCATGGTGAGGATCGTCGCGCCGCCGATGACGGTGACCCGGGGCATGAGCGCGGAGGGGCGCTGCCTCGGCGGGGTCCCGGGGTCAGGCCGGGAGTGGCGCGGGGAGCCGGTAAATCGCCGTGTGCAACACGTGGGCGACGGGGCGCGCCGCCTCGCCCGCGACGATGAGCAGGTCGACCTCCACGAACTCGCGCCCCTTCTTCTCGAAGAGCGAAACCACCCGGCCCCGCGTGGACAGCCGCTCCCCCACCCGGGCCAGGCTCAGGTGTTGGATCACGCTCCCCACATGGATCCACGGCCCCATCAGGACGTTGCGGTCGAGGGCGCGGTTGGCCTGGTCAAGGTAGAAGGCCGGGTGGATGAGACCCTCGCGGCCGCGATAGAGGGGCAGCGCGTCGCTCACCTTGTCGAGATAGTCGGCGGCCGCGGCTTCGTCATAGAGCGTCACAGGCGTCCCGAGCACGGAGACTGCCGCGAGATGCTCCCGCGTCGCGGCCGGACGCTCGGCGGGCAAGGGCGCCGTGGCCCAGGTGGTAGCCGCGACGGGCTCCGGCGGCGCCGCGGGCAAGCTCGCCGTCGCCGTGGCGCAAACGCCGCCCGACACCGTCATCGCTGTCAGGGCCGCCGTGACGCCCGAGGCGCTCCGCGCTATCACAGCTCCGGAGACCCTCACCTCCTCGCCTTCGAGCACGGGCCTGGAGAATCTCACGCTGGCCGTCCCCCGCGCCAGCCACTCACGACCCCACGCCTCCACCAGCGGGTGGGTCAGGTAGGCGTAGACGGTGACGCCGGGGACGAGCCCTCCGCGAAAGCCGTACTGCCGGGCCACTTCATCGTCGTGGATGGCGTTCTCGCTCTGCGCGGCCGTGTTCCGCGCCGTGACCCGGTACCCGGAGAAGCTCTCTGACACCGCATGACCCTCCCGTTGGCCCGAGGACAAGGCCTAGCAGGTTGCTGAAAAACTCGCAGGCTGCTCAAAAAGGTCCAGATGCGAGGCGGCGCCCGACGGCCGCACGCGAGGCGTACTCCGCTTGGCGAGCCGAGCCGGAGGCGAGGTGAGCGGATCCGGAGATCCGGGCGAGCGTGAGCGAGCCACGTTGAGCGTGCGGCCGAGGGCGCCAACGAAGCAGATGGGCCTTTTTCAGCAGCCTGCTAGATCATCCTGAGGTGGCGCGCCATCTGCAGCCGCTGCTCGGCCAGCCGGTCGGCGGCGAGCCAGGTCGGGACCTTCTCGCGCTTGCTCATCGCGATCAGCTCGGTCATCCGGTCGCGGATGCGGGCCACGTTGCGCCACGCCCGCTCCCGGTTGAAGCCGCCCTTCTGCATGCGGTCGGTGTCGAAGATCGTCCCCCCGGCGTTCGCGATGTAGTCCGGGGCGTAGAGGACACCCCGCTCCTGGAGGATCGTTCCGTGCCGCTCCTCGGCGAGCTGGTTGTTGGCACTGCCGCACACGATCCGGCAGCGAAGCTCGGAGATCGTGCTGTCGTTGATGACGGCGCCGAGCGCATACGGGCCATAGATGTCGCAGGGTTGGGCGTGGATCACCGCCGGCGGCACCTCCTTGACCGCGAGCTCCCGCCGCGCCCGTTCGACCTTGGCCTCGTCGATGTCCGCCACCGTGACCCGCGCGCCCTCCTTGACGAGCCCCTCGAGGGCGGGCCAGCCGACGGCGCCGAGCCCCTGCAGAGCGATCGTCCGGCCCTTCAGGCTGTCCGAGCCCCACACCTCCTGGGCGCACGCCTTCATCGCCTGCTGGACGCCGAGGGCCGTGGCGGGGCCGATATTGCCGGCGCCGCCGCAGTACTCGGGCAGCGTGATGACGTGCTCGGTCTCCTGGTAGAGGACCTCCATGTCGTCGAGCGTGGTGCCGACATCCTCGCCGGTCCGGTACTCGCCGTTGAGGCTCTGGATGAAGCGCCCCATCGCGCGGATCAGCGCCTCGGTCTTCTGCGTCTTCGGGTCGCCGATGATGACGGCCTTGCCGCCTCCGAGGTTGACGCCCGCCGCTGCGTACTTGTAGGTCATGCCGCGGCCGAGACGAAGGGCGTCCATGATGGCGTCCTCCTCCGTCTCGTACGTCCACATGCGCAGCCCGCCGCAGGCCGGACCGAGGTCGGTGGAGTGGATGGCGATGACGGCCTTGAGGCCGACGTCGGCGTTGTGGCACAGGACGACCTTCCGGAAGCTGTACTTCTCCAGATACTCGAAGATCCGGCCTTTCATGGCGCCCTCCAGACTCAGGCCGCCGTCCAGCCGCCGTCGACCATGAGGACATGGCCGGTGACGTAGGAGGACGCGTCGGAGGCGAGGAACACGGCCGGCCCGACGAGCTCGTCCGTCGTGCCGCGGCGGCCCATGGGCGTCCACTCGCGAATGTGGCGCTCCTTCTCCTCGTTGTGGATCTGCTCCGCCCCCAGCATGACGTTCTCGAAGTAGGCGGGCGAGAAGGCGTTCACGCGGACGCCGTGACGCGCCCACTCCACCGCGAGGGTGCGCGTGAGCTGGTTCACCCCCCCCTTGGCCGAGGCGTAGGGCACGAGCATGCCGATGCCTACCGACCCGGCGATCGACGAGTTCATGAGGATGCTGCCGCGCCCCTGCCGGATCATCTCCCGCCCCGCGGCCTGGGCGCAGAGGAAGTAGCCCTTGAGGTTGATGTCGATGATCTGGTCCCACTCGGCCTCGGTGTAGTCGACGGCAGGCTTGATGATGTCGATCCCCGCGTTGTTGACGAGGACGTCGACGCGCCCCCAGCCCTCCAGCGTTTTCGCCACCATCCGGTCAACGTCGGCCTTGCTCGAGGTGTCGACCTTGAGGGCGAGTCCCCTCCGGCCGAGCGCGGCGATCTCGCCCACCACCTGCTCCACCTGCGGGAGCGTGCGGCTCACGGCGACGACATCGGCGCCGTGCCGGGCCAGGCCGAGCGCGAGCGTCTTGCCGATGCCGCGTCCCGCGCCGGTCACGATGGCCACCTTGCCGCCGAGGTCGAAAAGCTTGCTCATGGATCTTCTCCTTGTGATGTCACCCACTGACGGTGGCGGGGGCCACGCGGGGCCGCGAGCGCCCGCCCAGCTTGCGGACATAGACGGTCATCAGGATCAGGCCCAGCCCGATCGCGACCTGCCGGAGGGCGGCGAGCCTCGGCTCATCGATCATCGGCATCACGTCCTTCGCGAAGCGCGTGCCCTCCAGGACCGCCACGAGGATCGCCGTCCCCCAGAGCGCGCCGCGCGTCGAGCCCGGCCCGCCGATGATCATCGCCATCCACGTGTAGAAGGTGATCTCGGGCGTGAACTGGTCGGGCACGACATAGGTCACATAGTGCGCCCACAGGCTTCCGGCGACCGCCGCGAGCCCGGCGCCCCAGCCGAGCGAGGTCAGCCGGAAGCGCAGCACGTCCTTGCCGAGCGCCATCGCCGCCTGCTCGTCGTCTCGGATCGCGCGGAGCGTCCGTCCGAGCGGGCTGCGCGCCAGCACCTCGCATAGCGCGAAGGCCACGCCAACGGCGATCAGGACGAGCCCGAGGTACATGATGTGGTCCGGGACGCCGCCGAGGCCGCGCCACGGCCGCGGAATGCCCGGAATGCCGAGCGCGCCGCGGGTGAGCTCGCGAGCGTTCAGGAGGAGCAGCCGCACGAACTCGGAGAAGCCGAGCGTGAGGATCGCGAAGTAGTCCTCGCCCAGACGCAGGGTCGCCGTCCCGAGCAGCAGGCTCGCGAGGACGGCCACCCCGACGCCGGCGCCCATGGCGACGAGGAAGGGAACGCCGGCGAGCGTGAGGAGCGCGGAGGCGTAGGCGCCGAGGGCGTAGAAGGCCACGTGGCCGAAGTTGACGAGGCCCGTGATGCCGTAGTGGAAGTTCAGCCCGAGCGTCAGGAGAACCTGGATCCCGACAATCGTCGCGAGGGCGATCAGGTACTCGGTCACGCCGCGCCCCAGAGGCCGCGGGGCCGGAACATCAGGCAGAGCGCCATCGCACAGAAGGCGACCGCCTCCTTGTAGACGGACGGAATCAGGAGCGTCGACCACTCCTGGACCAGGCCGATGACGAGGGCGCCCGCCATCGCGCCATACGGGTTGCCGATCCCCCCGAGGATCGCCGCGGAAAAGATCGGGATCACCAGGTCCCAGCCCATGTTGGGCTGGATCACGAGGTTCAGGCCGAAGAGGATCCCGCCGGTCGACGCGAGGAGGACGGCGATGGCCCACATGGCCAGGCGGGCGCGGCCGACGTCGGCCCCCGAGATCTCGCAGAGCACGGGGTTGTCGGCGATCGCGCGGAGGATCCGACCGAGCTTCGTGCGCGAGAGGAGGAGGTGCACCGCGAGCACCAGGACGGAGGCGACGACGAGGGTGAGGATCTGGTACGGCGTCAGGCGAACCGGCCCCCAGACGTACGGACGCTGGAGCGGCACCGCGAACTGGAGGAAGCCGCTGCCGAAGAAGAAGAGGACGACGTGCCGGAGGATGAACGAGACGCCGATGGAGATGATCAGGAGCTGGACGGTCCCGGTGACCGGGAGCTTGTCGTAGGCGATGCGGGCGACGGGGACGCCGACGAGCAGCGCGGCGACGATGCCGGCGAGCGCCGCCCAGCCGAGCGGGACGCCGATCAGGCTGTTGAAGGCAAACGTGGTGTAGGCGCCGAGCATCATGAAGTCGGGGTGGGCCACGTTGGCGAAGCGCGCCACCCCGAACGTCAGTGAAAGGCCCACCGCCCCGAGCGCGAGGAGGCTCGCGACGAGGACACCGGTGACGGTGAGGTGGACGAACTCGGCGATCACGTCATCGCCGGGTCCGGCCCTGCGGGGCCGGACCCGGCTCCGTGCCGGCTAGCTGGTCTTGAGCTCGCCGAACTTGATGACCCGGTCCAGCGCCCACTTCCCGCTCTTGATGCGGTAGACGCCGAAGTCGGTCTGGACGTCGCCGTTCTCGTCGAAGTCGCATGAGCTCGACGCGCCCTCGTAGTTGACCTTCTCGCCCGTCCGGATCAGCGGGGCGGCCTCCGCCCAGGTGCCGACGACCTTGCCGGGCGGGTTCGAGACCTTCCGGATCTGCCCCTTGATGGCATCGCCGGAGGTGTCCCCCTTGCCGGCGAGGACGGAGAGCGAGACGACCATGAGGTGGTCGTAAGCCATCGCCGCGAAGAAGTCCGCGTCCTGGTTATGGGCGGCGCGGAAGAGCTTGTCGGCGTTCTTGTACGCCGTCGCGGCGAGGTTCGGCGCGCCTTCGACGACCACGATCCCCTCGGCGGCCTGCGCGCCGATGCCCTGGATGAACTTCTGGTCGAACGCGAAGCCCGGGCCCATCCACGTGCCGCCCAGGCCGAGCTGGAACCACTCCTTGAAGACCTGGATGCCATCGGGCGTGTAGCCGCCGAACAGGATGACATCCGGCTTGCCCGCGAGCGCCTGCTGGATCTCCGAGCGGTAGCTCGACTGGTTGGGGTTGTAGATGACCTTGCCCGTGACCTTGCCGCCGACCTTGGCGAAGCGGTCAGGGAAGCTGTCGCCGAGCCCGATCCCGTACGGGTTGTTCAGGATCAGGAGCGCAGCGGTCTTGAAGCCGAGGCTCTGCGCGGTGGTCGCGTACACGGCGCTGATCACCGCCTGCGAGTACGCGGTCCGGTAGAGAAAGTCGTCGTCCTTGAAGGTCGAGATCACCGGCGAGCTCGACACGCAGAACTGCGGGATGCGGGCCTGGACAGCGATGGGCGCCACCGCAAGCGTGACGGCGCTCGACCAGGTCCCCATGATGGCGTGCACGCGGTTGACGTCCACGAGCTTCCGTGCGCCGCGCACGCCGGCATCCGGGTTCGTCTGGGTGTCCTCGGTGAAGAGCTGGATCGGCTTGCCGGCCACGCCGCCCACCTTGTTGATCTCGTCGGCGAGGAGCGTGTACGTGCGCGACATCGTGGTGCCGTAGACGGCGCCGCCGCCGGTGAGGGGCGTGAGCGCGCCGATGCGAAGCGCCTCGGCCTGCGCGCGGGCGAGACCGCCGCCAAGCAGCGCGGTGGCGCCGCCTGCCAGGCCGGTAGCGAGGAACTGACGGCGATCGAGCTTCATCGTGGCCTCCTGTGAAATGAAGTGAACGCGCGGATTGCACCACACCCCCCGGGGACTGTCAAGACGTTCACCCGCCCAGGTACAGGCGCGCAACCTCGGCGTCCTCGAGCAGCGCCGGGCCGGGCCCCTCGAGGCGCACCTGTCCGCCCGCGAGGACGTAGCCGCGGTGGGAACGGCGCAGCGCCTCCCGCGCGCTCTGCTCGACGAGCAGGATGGCCAGGCCGTTGCGGTTGAGTGCCTCGATCTTCTCGAACACGGTGTCGACCAGCACCGGCGCCAGGCCCGCCGAGGGCTCGTCGAGAAGCAGCAGGCACGGGTCGAGCATGAGGGCACGGCCCATCGCCACCATCTGGCGCTCGCCCCCCGAGAGCCCGCCCACCTTGAGGCGCCGCTTGGGGACGAGGGTGGGGAAGAGGCCGAGGACCTCCTCCAGCCGCCCGCGGAAGTCGTCGCGGCGGACTACCGCGCCCATCTCGAGGTTCTCCTCGACAGTGAGCGACGGGAAGACATTGTCCACCTGCGGGACGTACGAGAGCCCCCGACCGACGAGTGCGCTCGGCGCGAGCCCCGTGATGTCCCGGCCCTCGAGGCGGATCGAGCCGCGGCGCGGCGTGAGCAGGCCGAAGACGGTCTTCATCAGGGTGGACTTCCCGGCGCCGTTGGGCCCGATCAGCGTCACGATCTCGCCGGGACGGACCTCGATCGAGACGTCGTGGAGGATCTCCATCTGCTCGTACCCGGCCGTCACGCCCTCGACGCTCAGGAGACTCACGCGTGCCGGGCTCCCAGGTAGGCCGAGAGGACCCGCGGGTCCTTGCGGATGATGTCAGGCGGTCCCTCGGCGAGCGGGCGGCCCTCGCTCAGGACGATGACCGGGTTGCAGATGGCCATGACGAGGTCCATGTCGTGCTCGATCAACAGGATGGTGACACCGCGCTCCGCCGCGAGCCACTGGATGTAGCGCGTCAGCTCCTTCATCTGCGTCGGGTTCACCCCGGCCCCCGGCTCGTCGAGCATGAGCAGCGCCGGCTCGGCCATGAGCGTCCGGGCCAGCTCGAGGAGCTTCTTTTGCCCGCCGGAGAGCGTCCAGGCCGGCTCGCCGGCGAGCCGTGCGAGCCCCACTTGCTCGAGCACGACCATCGCGCGCTCGCGCAGCCGCGTCTCGTCACGCCGCACGCGCCCAGGCTGGAGCCACGGCACCCAGAGCCGCTCGCCGGCCTGGTCGGGCGCCACCACCATGAGGTTCTCGAGGACGGAGAGGTCCTTGAACTCGCGCGGGATCTGGAAGGTCCGGCAGATGCCGCGCCGGAAGACCTTGTGGGCCGGGAGCCCGGTGATGTCGTCGCCCCGGAACCGAACGCGCCCGCCGTCGGGCCGGTGGAAGCCGGTGAGGAGGTTGAAGAGGGTCGTTTTCCCGGCGCCGTTGGGGCCGATGAGCCCGGTGATCGTCCCCTCGCGCACCTCGAGCGAGCAGCGGTCGACCGCGCGCAGGCCGCCGAAACTCTTGGTCAGATCTTCGACGGCCAGAAAGGGGGGCATGTGATAGAAAGAGCACCCACCATGGCGCCCCCCATGAACTGACCCAGAAGCGTGACGCGCTCGCCGCCCTGGAGGGGCGAGTCCAGCTGGTGAGTCACGCCGAGAACGGCATCGTTCACGACCACCTCGATGTGCTCGCCGAGGTCGGTGCGCGCCGGGTTCCATAATGCCGCCTCCAGCTCGGGGAAGCGGGCCGACCAGCGCCTCAGCAGCGTGCGGAGCGTGTCGTCTGGAG
Organism: Candidatus Rokubacteria bacterium GWA2_70_23; assembly: GCA_001788395.1. Lineage (GTDB taxonomy): Bacteria > Methylomirabilota > Methylomirabilia > Rokubacteriales > CSP1-6 > UBA12499. Next base: position 23,310 of record MGBT01000209.1, on the reverse strand, counting down.
CCACGGGCTCCTCGAAGAGCCGGCTGCCCGACCCGTCGCCGCCCACGCACCTGGTCACCCAGGTCGTGACCTCGATGGTGGCCGTCAATACTCCGGCCTCGCTCCGCTCGGAACCATCTCCGTCTCCGCTCGGCTCGCCTGCGGCTGCGCCTCGCCACCTCGCTCCGCTCGGGGGATTTCCGTCTCCGCTCGGCTCGCCTGCGGCTGCGCCTCGCCGATCATTTCCTCCACAGGTCTTTGGCGAGCCAGGGGAGGCCGAGGGCGTGGAGCGTGTCCTTCTTCGGCTTGCCGGTCTTGCGGTCGTAGCCCACCGTCTCGTACCAGACGTCCAGCATCCGCTCCCACTGGTCCATGACGTGGTGATCCTTGGCGGGACCGTCCACGGGCCGCGAGCCATAGCGCTCGGACGGATACTCCGACTCGGGGCCGATACCGCAGCGCAGGTTGAAGGCGCGCAGGATGGCCGCGGTCCGCCGGCCCAGCCGCATGGCATCCTCCAGCCGGTAGCTCCATCCCGTGGCGGCCGAGAGCGCCCGCGCCAGCATCTCCACTCGCGTCCGGAAGGTGAAGGAGCACCCCCCGAGCGAGTCCTCGAAGTGACGCCGGCCGAGGATGCCGCCCGTGAGCCGGGCCACCTGCTCGCCGTCAAAGGGGTTGATGCGCCCGGGCAGTCCGATCTCCGTCTGGTGAGTGGGGTTCGCGCTCTCCATGGTGCCGTTGGACGAGGTGCAGGTGTCGAGCATCTCGTCCCAGCGCCCGCGGTGGTCGTGTCCGCGCGGCGAGGCTCCCTTCCTGGTGTAGATGGCGCACCGGGCCGCCTCGCCCCCCACCTTCTCCGCCGCCCGCTTGACGCCCTCGGCCAGGATGTCGCCGAAGCCCTCGCGGTGGGAGATCATCTGGAGCAGGCGGTACGCCCCCTCGGCGTCGCCGAACTTGAGATTGAGTCCCACCTGCTTCTCGGTGAGGTAGCCCTTGTCCATGCACTCCATCACCCAGCCGCACACCCACCCGAACTCGTTGACGTCCACGCAGGCGCGGTCGACGCGCGTGTTGAGCCAGGAGACGGCCTCCATGTCGGTGACGCCGATCTGCCAGCCCGCCCCCGACCAGCCCTCGTACTCGGGCTCGTCCACGCGCTCGCCGGCATGCGGCCCCTTGCGGATCACCTGGATGTGGCAGTGGTGCATGCCGCAGGCGCTGCACTGGTGCCCCCGGTGGTCGAACCCGTGGCGGAGCTTGGCGGGCTCCCACCCGGCCATGTCCACCGTGGTCACATTGGTCGTGTAGTTCTTGATCGGGAGCACGCCCAGCTTGTACAGGTTCGTCACGCCGAACAGCGTGCCCCAGTGGTAGAGGGTGGAGGTCGTCGGATCGGTCTTGAGGTCGTGGGCGATGTCGTCGGCGGCCTGGATCAGTCCGCGAGTGTCGTGGGCGGCGAGGGCCTTGGTCCCGCGCACGATGCACACGGCCTTGAGCCGCTTCTTGCCCATGACGGCGCCGCAGCCGTTCTTGGAGGCGACGTGCCCGTAGTCGCCCTGGATGGCGGCGAAGCGGACGAGGTTCTCCCCGGCGGGGCCGATGGAGTAGACGGACAGGCGGTGGCCGGAGAGCCCATGCTCGGCTTCCAGCGCCTGCTGCGTTTCCCAGGTGTCCTTGCCCTTGAGGTGAGCGGCGTCACGGACCTGGACGGTGTCGTCGTTGATGTAGAGGTAAGAGAGCTTCTTCGCCTGCCCCTGGATCACGATGGCGTCGTAGCCCGAGAACTTGAGCGCCGCCCCGAAGAAGCCGTTGGCCTGGGTCGAGGTGGCGCCGCCGGTGAGCGCCCCCCGCGTGATCACGCTGAGCCCACCCGTGCCCCAGACGGGCAGCCCCGCGAGGGGGCCCGTGGCCATGATGAGGCGGTTCTCCGGGTGGTCCCAGTGGACCTTGGGGCCCACCTCGTCGTAGAGGATCTTCGCGCCGAGGCCGACGCCGCCCAGGTACTCGCGCATCTCATCGGGGCTCCACGGTTGGGTCCACACCTTCCCCGTGGAGAGATTGACACGCAGGAGCTTCCCCGCGTAGCCGCCCGGGAGCGGCTGGGCGGGCCGAGACGTGGACGAAGAAGGCTTGGCGGTCGCTGTCGGGCTCATGCGTTCACCGATTGGGGGAGGTCGGGTGAGCTGGAGGGCCGGCCCAGCACGGTCTGCGGCAAGAGCCGCCCCGGGTTGTGCGTGGCCATGAAGGCCGGCTTGATGTCGAAGGGGTTCCGCTCGAGATGGGACTTCCAGGCCGAGAGATCCACCCCGGACTGGACCAGCCCCTTGAGGATCCCCACGTCGTTGGTCGTCCAGATGTCCTTGGCGGGCCCGCAGATCATGGCGCCGGTGAGCCGGCCGCCGTGAAAGAGCAGCTTGCGGTACTGCGAGCGATCGGGTCGGACGGCCGTGTACACCTCGGCCGCGGCGTCGTCCCACTGGCCGAAGGACGCGATGTCCAGGTGGCAGACCTCCACGATGTTCATGAGGAGGCTGCCACGGTAGGCCACGTCGCGGCCCGCCATGTTGGCCCCCACCACCCGCCCGTGCTCCTGGGCCGTGGGCTCGATGGCGTGCACCTCGGGGGCGCCGGTGATCAGGTTACGGCCGCGCGCCACATCGCCTGCCGCATAGACGTTGCGGATGCTCGAGCGCAGGTGATCGTCCACCAGGATCCCCCCCTGCCCGCCCTCGGCCATGTCGATGCCGGAGTCCCGGAGCCACTCGAGATTCGTCCGGATGCCCGTGGCCATGATCACCACGTCGGCCGGGAGCGCCTCCCCCTTCTTCACGTGGAGGATGCGCGTGCCGCGGCGCTCCTCGATACGGGTGACCGTGACGCCCGTCCGGATCGCGACGCCGTGCCGCGTGAGCCACCCCGCCACGAGCTCGGCGCAACCGGCATCGACCATCCTCGGCAGGATGCGCGGGGCGACCTCGACGATGGTCAGTCGGGCGCCGCGGGAGAGGATGGCGTTGAGGATGGTGAAGGAGATGAAGCCGGCGCCCACCATGACGACGCGACGGCCGGGCGTGACGGCGGCGATGACGGCGCGCGCCTCCTCGAGCGTCCAGAAGGAGTGCAACCCCGGGCCGTCGGCGCCGGGGATCGGCGGCCGCGCCGCGCGCGAGCCCGTGGCGATCAGGCAATCGTCGTACTCGACCCGGGTCCCGTCGTCCAGCGTGAGAGCGTTGGCCTCCGGGTCCAGCGCCGCGGCGCGCCGTCCGATCAGCGTCTTGACCTTCCAGGCCGCCAGCGAGGCCGGCGTCGCGGTGAAGACATGGGATTCGGCAATGCTCTGGCCGAGGTAGTACGGCAGGACCATGCGCGAGTACGGCCGCTCGGCGGAGACGAGCGTGATCTCGGACGCACCTCTGTCCTCTTCCCGGATCGTCCGGATGGCGTTGAGCCCCGCCGTGCCGCCGCCGATGATCAGATGACGGGTGGGCATCACGCCACCTCCTGGGCCAGCAGGCGCGCTGTCCGCTCGGCGGCGAAGTCCCCGAGCCAGTCGGCGGTCTCCGCCTCGCGGTAGACGATGGCCTGGGTGGGGCACGCCTCGACGCAGGCAGGCGCGCCGTCGCAGAGGTTGCACTTGTAGGCCTTGTGAGTGTCGGCGTCGTAGAAGATGGTCCCGTAGGGGCAGGCGATGGTGCAGAGCTTGCAGCCCACGCACCGGTCGTCGAGCACGTCCTTCGCGCCCGCCGCGTTGATCCGGATGGCCCCCACGGGGCAGGCGGTCATGCACCAGCCCTCGGCGCACTGGGTGCACGTGTACGGGGCATAGGAGGTGTAGCCCTCGAAGGGCGAGACGCGGATCACGGATTTCGCCGGCTGGAAGCTGCCGGTCTGCACGTAGGAACAGGCCAGCTCGCACCGGAGACAGCCGGTGCACCTGTCGGGGAGGAGCGCAAGGACTCTCATGGGTGGGCTAGCGTGCCCCCTTCTCGATGGAGATGGAGGAAACCTTCCGCCCGGACTCGCTCAGCGTGCTCAGCATCACATAGTGTGCCACGGCGTACCTCCTGGGCTGGAGCTGCGGTCGAGCGGCATTATAGCAGAGCGCGAGCACCGCGGTCCGCGACTACTCCTCCACGACGGCGATCTCCACGCGGCCGTCGCCGGGCTCGGCGAGGAGCGCCCTCGGCTCGGCGACGCGGAGGCGCGCGGCCGGCACGCCCTCGATCCGCGTGAGCGCCTCGCGCGCCGCCTCGAGGCGCCGCTCGAGCAGCTCCTTCACGCGGGGCTCTGGGATCGGCTCGCGCTCCCGGAGGATCCGGAGCTGCTCCTCGGGGGTCCCGGGCGGGGGACCGGTGATGGCCCGGTCGCGGTAGTAGGCGCCCACGGCCAGCGCGAAGTCGGCGATCCCGCGCTCGCGCTGCAGCCGCTGGATGCGCGCGGTCAGCTCCTGCGCCTTGAGGCTCTCCACGTCCAGCGCGGTGACCACAGGCGCCAGCGCCAGCTTGACGAAGGGCGAGCGGCGAAGGAACTCCCCCACCCGCGCCAGATGCCCCTCCGTGGCGGGCCCCAGCACCGAGCTGCCCGGGGCGAAGGTCACCGGGTCGACGCTCAGCGCCTCGATCTTCTCCTCCGTGTCGCCGCCCCCGGTGAAGAGCCGCCCGATGGCCCGGAACGGCGCGGCCAGCACCTTGAGCACTGCCTGCTTGACCGCGGACCAGATGGCCTCGCCCCAGTCGAAGCGCCTGTCGCTGAGCGAGCCGCTGAGCGGCACCGAGAACGTGATGTTGCCGCGCGTGTCCTTGAGGAGGGCGACGATCAGCCCCAGGGGAAGCCCGATGCGCCGCTGCACCTCGTCGCCCGCCGCTCCGCGGGCCACCTCGAGGTTGCGCACCACCACGTCGTTCTGGCCGCTGATCCGGTCCTGCTCCACGCGGTAGTGGACCTTCGCGGCGAGCCGCCCGCGGCGGATGATCCAGGAGAGGAAGCTGTCGGCATAGGGGTTGGCGCTGGCGAGGGAGAAGTCCCGGAGCTCGCCGACGAGATCGGCGAAGAGATCGTCGCCGAGCCGCGACAGCTCCCCGCGGAGATCGAGCGCCGCGTCCCCGCCCACGATGCCCTGTGCGGTGAGGGTGGCGCGGCGACCCGGAGCGTTGGAGAGGCCACGGACGGTAAGCGCCAGGCGCGAGATGTCCTGGGAGAAGGTCGGGCGCGTGGTGCGGTCGAGGAAGCGCGCGTAGCCGTCTTCCAGGACGATCTCCCTGAAGTCGAGGACCATGGTCTGGAGCAGTCCCGGCCGCGGGGCGGCGGTGTTCGTCACCGGGGCGACTGGCGCGACCGCAGGCGCGGCAGGGAGCGCCGGCCCGGGCTCCACCCGGAACAGCCTGCGCAGATTGATGACCCCGTCGGCATCCCGCTCTATCCGCACCTCGGGGCGCAGCAGGCTCACGCGGTCCACGAAAGCGTAGGTGGGCCAGGCGAAGTCGATGCCGCGGATCTCCATGCGCTCCATCCGGATCACGGGATTCGTCGAGTCCGGCGGCATGACCTGGAAGTCCTTGATCCAGGCATTGCCCTGAGAGGCGGCGATGATCCGGCCGTCCTCGACCTTCACCGCCGAGAGGCTGTCGCCGCTGAAGAGGCCGCCGAAGCGGGCCCGGAACGGGAAGTAGGCGTGGTAGGGCTGGATGGGGGCGTCCAGCGTCGAGATCGAGACGGTAACCTCGAGCGGGGCGAGCGTCGCCGTGCCCTGCACGAGGAGCAGCCCCCCGCCCGGCAGCCCGGCGCTCACGCTGAGCGTCCCCGGTCTGACGGCGGGCCACGTGATGTTCTCCGCGGCCACGGCCAGGTCCGTGACCGGCAGGACCGTCGTGGGCGAGACCGCCCGGTCCTCGAAGGTGGCGGTGCCCCGGCTGAGCGCGAGCCGGTCGAGCGAGATCTTCCACGGCGCCTCTCCGGCCGGCGCGGCAGCCGCCCGCGGCGCTGGCGCCCTCCCGATCGTGAGGGCCTCCCCACCGGCGGGCGGCGCCGTGACGAGTCCCAGCAGGTCGATCGTGCCCTGAACGTCCCGCACCGCGCGGAGATCCATCGCCTCGATGTCGACGGTGGCCAGGGCGAGCGTGCGCGCCAGCGCGTCAGCCTCCTTGAGCCCCAGCGCCAGCCTCGGCACGCGCAGGAAGGGCTCCGGCTGTCCTCGCTGGATGAGGGACAGGTCCGTCAGCGTCACGCTGCCGGACGCCTTCGCGCGGCTGAGTCCCCGAGCTCCGGTCTCCACCCCGACCCGCAGGTCGAGCGCGAGCGCACCCGCTGCCGGCGCGGCGGGCAGGGTCGGCGGCAGGTACGGGCCCACCGCGGTCACATCGAAGCCGGCCAGCACCACGCGCATCGAGCCCGCGAACGGGAGCACCCGCACCGAGTCGGACTCGACCGCGAGTGCTGCGGGGCCCGCGCTGCCGGGCAGCGTCACGACCTGAGCCTTGACCTGGAGCGTCCCCGGCGGATCCTGGCCGGACGTGGAGAGCCCCGCGGCATCCACGCTGAGCCCCTCGAGCCGCCACTCGCGCCGGGGCGACACGGCCTCGTCGCTGAGGCTCACGCTGCCCGCTCGGAGCGAGAGGCGGTCGAGCCGCACCTTGAACGGCAGCGTGGCCGGCGCCTCGCCGGCCGTGCCGGAGGCTGGCGCGCCCGTCGCAGGACCAGCCGCGGCCGCCGGCGCCTGGGCCACCGCCCTCGTGGCGGTGGCAGGGAACGGCTCGACGCCTCCCGCAGCGCCGCGAGCCAGGCGCAGGGTGACGCCGTCGGCCGTGACGCTCGCGAGGGTCACGGCGCGCTCGATGAGAACAGCAGACCCGATCCCGACGGCGATGCGCGAGGCGGTCGCGAACGGCTCGGGGGCGTCTCCGCGCGTGAGCCCGAGCCCCGCCAGCTGCACCTCGCCGGAAATCGTCGCTCGAGTCGTCCGATCCCCCGCTCGGGCGACATCGGCGGAGAGGGAAAGATCGAGGGTGCCCGCGCTCGGCGCCGCCACCGCCCCGTCCGGCACATAGGGCCGCAGCGCGGCGAGGTCGAAGCCCGTGAGCGCCACGCGCAGAGAGGCCCCTGGGGGGACAAGCCGGATCGCCTGGACGTCGAGCGCGAGGGCCGCGCTCTCGCGTCCCGGGGCGCCGCCCGAGAGCCGGGCGCGAGCGGTGGCCCGGCCGGGCTCGTCCTCGGGCGAGTTGCTGAGGCCCTGCGCCTCCACCGCCAGCTCCTCGATGCGCCATTCCTGCGGGGGAGACACGGCCTCGTCGGTGAACGCGATGGTCGCCCCCGCCAGCGCGAGCTGCTCCACTCGCAGCCGCAGGCCCACAGCGGCGGTCTCCGCGGCCGAGGCCGCTGCCGACCCCTGGGCCGGTGCGGCCGCCACCGGCGGGAAAGCCTCGAGCAGGTCGATGCGCCCCTGGCGGTCGCGGACCATCCGGAGCTGGAGCCCGTCCAGCTCCACGCGCTCGAGCGTGATCTGGCGCCCGACGAGATCGGCCTCCCTGATGCGCACCGCCAGGCGCGGCAGCGTGACGAAGGGCGCGGTGCGCCCCCGCTGCACCACGCTGAGCCCGTCCAGCCGCAGCTCGCCTGACACCGACGCGGTCTTGATGCCGGCCGGCTCCCGCTCCCAGGCCGCCGTGAGCGCCAGCGCCAGCGTGCCCGTGGCCGGCGAAGCCGGCAGCGTGGCGGGGATGTACGCCAGGGCGCGCGCCAGATCGAACCCGGTGAGGGCGATGCGGGCCGTCAGGGAGACGGGGGCGAGGTAGAGCGGCTGCACCGTGACCTCGAGCGTGGCGGCGCCCACGTCCGTGCGCAGCGCGAGCCGTCCCGGCGACCGGCCGGCCCGTGTGGTGATGCCGGTCGCCTCCACGCCGAGGCCTGTCAGGGACCAGTCGGCGGAGGGCGACACCGCGCGGTCCTCCACCGTCGCGGCGCCGCCCTCGAGCGAGAGCTGGTCCACTGTGAAGGTCCAGCGGCCCGGCGGCCTGGCGGGGTCCCGCGCGAGGAAGAGGGGCAGGAGATCGGAGAAGTTGAACTCCCCGGGGCCGGTGCGGATCACGCGGAGCGCGGGCGCCGTGAGCCTGAGCTCGGTGAGCCGGATATCGGCGAGGACAAGGGAGAGGAGCGACAGGCGGCCCTCGACCCGCTCGATGGCGACGAGGGCCTCGGACCCCTCGCGCTCGGCCAGCCGGAGCCGCTGGATCACGAACCGGCCAGTCAGCAGGTTGAGATCCACGTCCTCGATGCTGACCGCGCGCCCGGTGATCTCGGGGATCCTCGCCACCGCAGCGCGGCGGACGATCTCCGGCAGCGTCCAGACCAGCCCGCCCAGCGCCACCAGGACGATGACACCCACGGCGAGGAGGACCTTGCGCCGGCGCGTCACGACCGCCCCCGCGTCACTCGCGCCTGAGCAGGCGCTCCACCATGGCTTCCAGGCGGTCGAACCTTACCTCGAAGCGGTCGGCCGCCTCGCGTAGCTCCCGGGGACGTGGCTCGGGCCGTGGCGTGGGCTCCCAGCCCTCCTCGCGGATCAGGAGCTGGAGGACATCGAAGCGGGAGTAATGCCCCATCGAGTCGAAGTAGGCCTTGGCCAGCCGCCGCTCCTCCTGGTCGATCTCGGCCCACACGATGGTCTCCTGGCTGAAGACGGGCTCGCGCACCCACTGGCCGCTCGGGTTGACGATGCAGGAGCCGCCCACAGCGAGATTGTACTGCATGACGTCCTGCAGCTCGGGCGGGATCTCCGAGGCTGGCAGGTACCACGACGAGGAGACGACGAAGGTCGAGTTCTCCAGCGCGTACTCGCGGATCGCAAACTCGACGTCGCATCCCCGCGAGTCCGGGTCGGCCGTCCTGGCGCCCGGGTGACCGTCCATGCTCCACCAGCCGGGCCAGACGGAGGCGTGCAGCTCCTCGATGGGCCTGCGACACTCCGACCGTTCACGCTCGTCTCGGAGGTCCTCCGCGCCATCGAGGCCGGAGTCTTCCATCCGGTGGTCGGCTGGCGCTGCCAGGACTGCCCGTACCGGAGCCTCTGCTGGGCGTGGGCGTTGTTAGACGGTCACGGGGTTAAGCGAAGATCAGACGCCGTCCTTTCGGTACGGGGATTGGATCACCGAATTCCTTGGCGGTGTCGAGCCAAAGACGAATGGCCTCCTGCGCGTTAGTGAGCGCGGCCTCCTGCGTTGGGCCGTGTGCCGCACAACCCGGCAACTCCGGCACCTCGGCGACGAACACCTGATCTTCTTCGCTCCAGTAGATGATGACCTCGTACTTGTTCATGACTCCTCACCTCCAAGCCGGTACTTCAGGACTACGGCTCGTACCTGACGCACTTGATACGGCTTCGCGTCACTTCCCTCGCGCTGGAAATTGATCTTTTCCTCGACCCCGGCCTTGCGAAAGATGTGATGGCTGCCCCGCACCCGCATCTCAAAGCCGAAGCTACCGAGCAAGTAGCACACATCGTCAAACCGGATGTGCGCGTCGGAAGTTCCGCCGAGCACCCGTGGGATTGACGAATCGACGCTCAGCTACCAGACTACCGCTCGGGAGTCTGCTCCATCCTCGCGTTGTCAGGGAGCGGCGCGCTCAGATCCGCCCGAAGAAGGTCAGGTACTCCGCGCGCAGCACACGCTCGAGGAGCAGCAGCAGAACGGCCCCCGGCACCATCAGCACGAGGGCCGTCACGGAGGCGATCTGGAGCTCGTAGCCCTGGCTCGCCGTGTACATGTACACGGGCAGCGTCGTCACGAAGGGCGCCCCGACGAGCAGCGTCCCCGTGAACTCGTCGAGTGAGTAGAGGAAGACCAGGAGCGCGCTTGCCACGATGCCGGGCACCGCCAGGGGGAGCGACACCGTCAGGAACGCTCGCGTCGCGGAGGCGCCCAGGTTATGCGCCGCCTCCTCGAGGACCGGGTCGATCGACCGGAACACGGCAGCCATGGTCCACACGGCGAAGACGAGGCCGCCCACCAGGTGCACGAGCACGACCCCCGTCACGGTGCCCGCCAGGCCCCAGCGATAGAACTCGCGGGTTGCCGCCGCGAACACCGGCAATTGCGGGAAGGCTTGGGGCAGGAGGAAAGCGAGCAGCACGAGCGTCCGGCCGGGGAACGTGAGCCGTGCCAGGGCGTAGCCCAGCGGGACGGCACAGAGGAGCGCCGCCGCGGTGACGAGGACGGCGATGCCGAGGCCGGTCTTGAGCGGGTCGAGGAAATCGGCCGTGAGCATCCTCGACCAGTAGCGGAGGCCCAGGCGCTGCGGCCACGCCGCGGGATAGGTCCAGCGCTCGGCCAGGGACCGCAGGGCGAGACTCAGGAGGGCCCGACGATGACGCAGGCTGTGAGGCCGAGCGCCGCGACCCGCGCGGTGAGTCCGCCGAGGTCGCGTTTACCGCGTGAGCCGTCGGACATAGACGAGCGCCGCGCCCATTGCGAGGAGGTAGGAAACCACGCCCAGGGCCGAGGCCGTCTCGAAGTCGCCGTGCTGGCCGAAGCGGTAGTAGACGTCGATCATCAGCATCTGCGCCCCGCTCCCGCGCCCGAGCATGAGCGGGATCGAGAACGACGCGAGCATGGAGGAGAAGATCAGCACGGCGCTCACCGCCAGGGCCGGCGCCGCCATGGGCACGAGGATGTCGCGCGTCACGCGCGCGGTGCCACTGCCGAGCTGCCGCGCGGCCTCGAGGAAATTCGAGTCCACGCCGCGAAAAGCCCCCAGCAGCAGAAGCGACGCCAACCCGAGGTGCTTCCAGGCCAGCGCGGTCGCGATCCCGAGCCATGAGGGGGCGAACCCGGGGAGATGTTGAAGTCACGAGACGCCCTTGAGCGCCGTCACCGCTCCGTGCTCGGGCGCGGCATCGAGCGACAGATCGGACGAGCGCACGATCGCGAGCACTGACCCGCGGAGTGGCCCCTCGTACGGCAGCTCCTGGTCACCCACCCGCAAGAGCCCGGCCTCGGCGATGGCGTCGAGCCGGTTCGACACGCCGAGGAAATCCGCCGCGAAGGCGCTCGTGGGCTCCAGATAGATCTCCTCGGGCGAGCCCTCCTGCACCACGTCGCCCGCATGCATCAGCACCACACGGTCGGCAATGGCGAGCGCCTCCTCCTGATCGTGCGTCACGTAGATCATGGTCGTCCCGATGCGGCGCTGGAGCCGGCGGACCTCGACGCGCAGCCGCTGGCGCACCTTCGCGTCCAGGTTGGAGAGCGGCTCGTCCAGCAGCAGCACGCGCGGCTCCACGACGAGGGCGCGCGCCAGCGCCACGCGCTGCTGCTGGCCGCCCGAGAGCGCCCCCGGCTTGCGCTGCGCGATGCCGGCGGCATCGCCGATCTCGACCAGGTCGAGGGCCGCCAGGACCCGCCGCCGGATGTCCTCGGACGGCAGGCGCTTGCGCCGCAGCCCGTAGGCGACGTTGTCGAAGACAGTCATGTGGGGCCAGAGGGCGTAGTTCTGGAAGACCATGGCCGTCCCCCGCGCCTGCGGCGGCAGCGCCGTGACGTCGTCTCGCGCAAAAAGGATCCGGCCCGCATCGACGGCGACGAAGCCCGCGATGGCCCGGAGCAGCGTGGTCTTCCCGCAGCCCGAAGGACCGAGGATAGCGGTCAGCTTGCCTGCGCCGAACTCGAGCGTCAGGCCCCGAAGCGCCTCGACCGACCCAAAGCGCTTCGCGACCGCTTCGATACGGACGGGGATCACGCGACGGAGGCTAGCACGCGGCTCCGGACGGGGTCAACGACAGGACGGTGGGTGGGGCGAAGGGACGCCGATCTCCACCCGCCTGGACCGGCTAGGCTCAGTGAACCCACGAGGCATCGGCCGGGCGTCAGGCGCCGCTGATCACGGCTTGCCGCTCCCCGGTCCCGCCAGGAGCGCCTCGATTGGCCGCTCGGTCACGAGGGAGTAGAGCACCAGCGGATCCCAATCCGCGTCATTGGGCCAGTAGATCGTTCCCAGCTCCGGGTTGACGCGCACACGGGAAAAATACGCCGGATCACGGAGCGGAGCGAAGACCCCCTGAAAGGTCAGCCGGGGCCCAAGATCCACTTCCCCCTCGACTCCGTCCTGAAACTGGAGCCACAGTCGGTATCCACCGCGCGGCTCGACCTTGACGATGTCGTTTAGCATCTCTCCCTCCTACTCCAGCGGCGCGATGCGCTTCAGCGGGGCGCTCTCGCGTGCCAGTCGCCAGTCTTCCAGCAGTTCGTCACGGTGCAGCAAGGCCCATTCAACCACCAGGCCCATGACCCGGGGACTGAGGCGCCCGCCCAGCACATGCAGCGTCTCGATCTCGATGATCGCCTGATCGCCTCCGTATCGCGCATGGAAATGCGGCGGCGCGTGATCGTTGTAGTTCATCGTGATGATGATTCCAAAGAATCGGCTGACCTCAGGCATCACGCCACCTCGCCCGCGATCCGCTCGGCGTCCTTGATGCGGATCTCGCCGGAGAGCAGCTTGGGCAGCAGCGCGTCGCGCAGGGCGGCGAGGGTACTGACTTCGTTCAGGTTGCGTCGAAATTGAAGAAGAATGGGGCTGAACCAATTTCTCGAACGCATCCATGATTGGATTGAGCGTAGGGGACAGAAAAGCCCTTCTCGGTCGGCGCCGCCCAGTCCCCTCTTCGGAGCCGACGAGCCTCGACGACCACCACCCACCATGGGAACCTGCGGACAAAGCGTCTCATCCACCTCTCTCGTCCTCTCTCTCACCGGAAACCCGCGGACAACTGGCTACTCGCGCGCGAGCAGGCGCTCCACCATGGCCTCGAGGCGGTCGAGCCTCACCTCGAAGCGCTCGGCCGACTCGCGGAGGTCCCGCGGCCGCGGCTCCGGCCGTGGCGTGGGCTCCCAGCCCTCCTCGCGGATCAGGAGCTGGAGGACGTCGAAGCGGGAGTAATGCCCCATCGAGTCGAAGTAGGCCTTGGCCAGCCGCCGCTCCTCCTGGTCGATCTCGGCCCACACGATGGTCTCCTGGCTGAAGACGGGCTCGCGCACCCACTGGCCGCTCGGGTTGACGATGCAGGAGCCGCCCACGGCCAGGTTGTACTTCATGACGTCCTGGAGCTCGGGCGGGATGTCCGAGGGCGGCAGGTACCACGACGAGGACACGACGAAGGTCGAGTTCTCCAGCGCGTACTCGCGGATCGCGAACTCGACGTCGCAGTCGCGGGAGCCCGGGCCCGCCTTCTTGGCGCCCAGGTGGCGGTCCATGCTCCACCAGCCGGGCCAGACGGAGGCGTGCAGCTCCTCTCCCTTGATCGCCATGGCGGCCCGCAAGAGCGTCATGTGGTGCTCGTAGCAGATGAGCCCGCCGAGGCGCCCGATGTCGAGATCGAAGGTCCTCACGTCGCGCGCGTCCCCCATGCCCCAGTACACGCGCTCGGAGTGGGTGGGCATGAGCTTCCGGTGGCGGCCCGCCACGCGGCCGTCGCGGGAGATGACGAGGAGCGAGTTGTACATGGTCATGCTGCCGGGGCGGTCGTCCTGCTCGTTGAGCCCGATGACGCAGTTGACCCGGGCCCGACGCGCCATCTCGCACAGCTCCTCGGTGTCGGCCGAGGGGATGCGGACGCTCTCGCGCTGCATGGCCGCCGTGAGCTCGGTCTCCCGCCGCACCGAGACGGCGCCCCGCCAGTAGGGATAGGCGGAGAGGAAGGTCTCGGGGAAGACCAGGAGGTCCAGCCCCAGGCGCCCAGCCTCTTCCAGGGTCTGGCCGATCTTCTTGATGGTGCCGGCCTTGTCGAGGAAGCGGGGCGCGATCTGCGCCGCGCCGACCTTGAGCTTCTCCTGCATCATGCCCCCCTCCCGCTCACGAGTCACTCACAGCCCCGACCCCGGGCGTGTTACACCGGCGCCTGGTCGGCCGAGGGTTTGAGGAACGTGTAGACGCTCGTGAAGTCCTTGCGCCCCAGCCCGTGCGAGGACGCCAGGCGATAGACCTGCTGCGCCGCCGGCGCCACGAACACGGGCACGCGCAGCGCGCGCGCCGCATCCACCGCCAGCCCCAGATCCTTGCACATCAGATCCGTCATGAACCCCGGCCGGTACTCGTTGGTCGAGGCGGCCCTGGCCACGAGCCCCGGCACCGGGTGCATGTGCTCCATCACCCACGTGTTCCCGGACGATTTCGAGATCACCTCCGTGACGATCTTCGGGTCCACGCCGAAGCCCTCGGCGATCCGGAACGCCTCGCTCAGCGCCACGGCGGCCACGCCCGAGACCAGGTTGTTGCAGAGCTTGGCCACCTCCCCGCTGCCGACGGGCCCCACGTGGATCACGTTGGCGCCCATGGCCTGAAGCGCCGGCAGGGCCTCCTGGACGTCGGCCGTCTCGCCGCCCACCATGATGGCGAGCGTGCCGTCGGTGGCCCGCGGGACACCGCCCGAGACCGGCGCGTCGATGAAGCGCAAGCCGCGCTCCTTGCCTGCTGCGGCCACCCGACGGGACACGGCGGGGTCGATGGTGGACATGTCCACGCACAGCGTGCCGCGGCGGGCGGCGGCCAGCACGCCGCCGTCTCCCGTGTAGACCGACTCCACGTTGGGGGACGAGGGCAGCATGGTGATCACGATGTCCGCCGTGGCCACGCACTCGGCGGCCGAGGCGGCCGCGGTCATCCCGGCCGCTGCGGCGGCCGTCACGGCCTCCGGGTTGGCGTCGAAAGCGGTGACGGCGAAGCCCTTGTTCAGCAGGTTCTTCGCCATGGGGAGCCCCATGGTCCCCACTCCGATGAATCCGATGCGCGTCATCGCTGCCCTCCCGTGCGGGATCTCAGTTCAGTGCCCGTCCACTCCTCGAGGAGGCGGACGACGGCGGTGTGGTCGAGGTCGCCCATGCCGCGCGCCAGCGCGATGCGGAACATCTCCGCGGTCGCTACGCCGAGCAGCGACGGGGCGCCCGTCTCCCGGGCCAGCCGCGTGTAGCCATCCAGATCCTTGACCATGAGGCGGATGGAGAAACCGGCGTCGAAGGCCCCGTTCAGGATGAAGCGCGGGAACTTGGTCTCGGTGGCGTTGGAGCGCCCCGTGGAGGCCTGGATGATCTCGACGGCCCGGGCGGGATCGATCCCGGCCCTGGCGGCGGCGGCCACGGCCTCGGCCGTCACCACGAGGGCGGCGGCCGAGCAGGCATTGTTCACGAGCTTCATGGCGTGCCCCGTGCTCACGGGGCCCACGTGGAAGATCCGCTGCCCCATGGCCTCGAGCAGCGGGCGGGCGCGCTCCAGGTGCTCGGCCTCGCCGCCCACCATGATGGACAGCGTGCCGGCCTCGGCCCCGCGCACGCCTCCCGAGACCGGCGCGTCGATGAGGGCGGCGCCGCGCCCGGCCACCGCCGCCGCCAGCTCGCGCGTGGCCGAGGGATCGGCCGAGGTCATCTCGATGGCGAGGCTGCCGGGTCCGAGGGCTTCGAGCAGGCCGCCGGGGTCCGAGAACACCGCCCGCACCTCCGCCGAGGAGGGAACGATGGTGATGACGGTCCTCGCCTGCTCCGCGACCGCGCGGGGCGAGGCCGCCCACACCGCGCCGCGGCCCACCGGGGACGCGGCCGCCTCCGGGCGTACATCGTGGACCACGAGCCTTTGCCCGCGGTCGAGCAGGCGCCCTGCCATGGGCAACCCCATGCGGCCGAGCCCGATGAAGCCTATCGGTTCCATATCACTCCTCGATGGCAAAGATGCGGGCCGGAGCGCCGTCGCCGCCGCGCACGCGGAGCGGGAAGGCGCCGACGGTGAGACGCCGGCCGGCAATCGCGGTGAGGTTCGCCACGTTCTCGTGGTACGGGTGCGCCAGGTCAATCCATCGCACGCGTCATTCTCCCGTATACTCGTCCGGCGATGCTCGTCGGGCTCCTGCTCATCTGCCTGGCCGCGGTCTCGTGGGGCACCACCGGAGCGACGATGACGCTCCTCGCCCGGGACGCATCGGCCGGCCCGCTCCTGGTGGGCTGGGCGCGCCTCGCGGTGGCCGCGCCAGTGCTGCTCCTGGCGGCCTGGATCTCGCAGCGCCGCGCGGCCATCGCCGTCCCCGCAACCGCCCCGCGACCGTGGACCACCGCCGACACCGCCCGTTGCCTCGTCCTCGGCGCCGCCATGGCCGCCTACCAGGTCTGCTACTTCCGCGCCGTCACGCTGACGGGCGTGGCGGTCGCCGCGCTGCTCGCGATCTGCTCGGCCCCCCTCATGATCGCGCTGCTCGCGGGGGCGCTTCTCCAGGAGCGACTCACGCCGGTCGTTCGCCTGTCGCTCGTCATGGCCGTCACCGGCACCGCGCTGCTCGTCGTGGGACCGCGCGGGCTCGGCGAGATCTCCGGAGGCTTCGGCCTGGGGGCGCTGCTGGCGCTCGGCGCGGGGCTATCTTACGCCGTCTACGCGGTGGCGGCCAAGCGGCTTCTCGTCCGCATGGCGCCCCTGCCCCAGGCCGCGGCCACGTTCACGCTGGCGGCGCTCCTGCTCTCCCCCGTCCTGCTGGCGGAGCGCGCGGTGGGAGCGCAGCTCGCGGCGGGGTGGCCGCTCCTGCTCTATCTGGGGCTCGGGCCGACGGCGGCCTCCTACGCGCTCTTCACCATCGGCCTCACCCGCGTGCCGGCCACGCTGGCGGGCATCGCGACGCTGCTCGAGCCGCTGACGGCGGCGACCCTCGGGTTGCTGTGGTTCGGCGAGTCCCTGGGGCTCGCGGGCGCCATCGGGGCGGCGCTGCTCCTCGCCGCGCTCGCGCTGCTGGCGCTGGCGCCGTCCCGCCGAGGGTAGCGCCTCAGACCTCGACGCCCGTCGGCACGGCCAGCCGGAAGATGCGCGCCGGCTCTTCCACGTTCCTGAGCCTCCGCTCTCCGAGATCCTCCAGCGGAAACTCTTCGCCGAGACGGCGCCGCGTCTCGACGCCGATGAAGACGGACTCCGCTTCGCCCAGCGCCGCCAGCCGCGCCGCCACGTTGGTGACTGGTCCCGAGGCGGTGTAGACCCAGCGGGTGCCCGCCTTGCCCTCGATCTTGGTGGCGCCGACGGCAGCGACCCCGGAGTTCACGCCGACGTGGAGGCGGATCGGCTCCGTGATCCCCGCAAGCTCTCCGTTGATCTGCTGGGCGCGCCGGATCACGGCCTGCGCGGTGAGGACGGCGGAACGGGCGTGCTGCCCGGGGTCGGGGTCCTGGAAGATCACCATGAGCCCGTCGCCCGCCGTCTCGCTGACGTCGCCGCCGTGGCGGAGGATCTCGTCGAGGAAGGCGCCGAAGTAGCGCTCGACGAGCTGATTCACCTGCTCGAGGTCGAAGCGCTCGCTGAGCCGCGTGTAGCCGGCGATGTCCACGAAGAGCACCGAGACGTCCACCTCGCGCTTGGTCAGCGCCGGTGCCTCGGGCGCCTGCTCGATCAGCTCCTGCACGCGCAGCGGCACGAACTTCGAGAGGCTGGCCCGGATGGACTCGAGGATCTGCACCCGCCGCAGCGCGGACTGGAGCTCGGCGTTGGCCCGCTCGAGGGCCGTGTAGGCGCGGGCGTTCTCGAGCGCCACCGCGCTCTGGGTCGCGAGCACCCTGAGCAGCCTGAGGTCGGTGGCGCTCCACGCCGCGCCGGACCGCTTCGGCCCCAGCGCGAGGAGCCCCGTCACGCGCCCTTGGAAGGGCACCGGCACCGCCACCTCGGCGCCGAGGGCCTCCATCCCGGGGATACCGGCGGCGCACCACCCGGCCAGCCCCGGATCCGCCTCGAAGCGCTGGCGGGTGAGCGGCATGGGCCGCGCGGCCAGACAGGCCGGGAGCGCGGAGCGCGCCGGCACCGGGGCCTGCTCACCCCGCACGTCGCGGTACTGCGCGCCCGCCTCGTCCAGCAGCAGGAGTGTCTGCCGCACCGGATGGAAGGCCGCGTCCAGGGTGGCCGCGATGAGCTGGGCGATGCGCCCGAGATCCAGCTCCGTGGAGAGAGCCTCGGTGAGGCGCTCGATGGACTCCTGGACGTCGAGCTGCTGGCGGAAGAAGACCCGGTCGACGGTGGACTGGGTGCGCCGGCGCACCGGATCGAGGAGCGCCACCACGGCCACGGCCACCACGGCGGCCGAGACCAGGCGCGAGCCGCCGGCGCCCAGAGCCGAGAAGGCGAGATTCACGAGGGTGATGGCGCCGGCGTAGGCAAGGGCCACCAGGCCCGTGACAACGGCGTACACCGTCCCCGTCCGGAGCGCTCCGCGGACGTCGAAGAGGTCGTAGCGGACCATGGCGTAGGCCACCGCCAAGGGGAAGAGGAGGGTCAGCCGCCAGATCTCGCTGAGGTAGGGCACGCTGACGCGGAAGATGGCCTCGCTGGCCGTCGCGAGCACCGGCGCGAGCTGCCCCGCGGCGAAGCCGAACATCAGGACCCGCGCCCGGTGTCGCACCAGAGGCGTGACGCCGGCGAGGCTCGTCCGGGCCAGCCCCGCGACGAGGAGCAGGAGCGCGATCCCCCAGTAAGCCGCCCCGACGGCCGGGATCGCCGCCCACCGGGCCGGAGGTAGCGACGGGAAGCCTTGCAGCGCCAGCGCGAGGGCGGCGGACAGCAGATAGGGCGCCCAGACCAGCCGCGGCCAGCGTCCGAGGATGCGGCGGCGCTGGGGGAAGGTGAGCGCCAGGTGGATGAACACCGCGGCCGAGAGCGCCCAGGCCGTGAGGAAGAGCGCCGAGAACCGATAGGTCAGATGGGCGTCCGCGTAGAGCCCCGCCATGGCCCACCACACCAGGCAGAGGGCAAGGAACAGGCGGGTGTCGGGCGCCCCGGGCTTGAGCCAGAGCACCGCGGCGCCCAGGAGCAAGAAGAGCAGCGACGGCGCGAGACCGTCCGTCACGTAGTCGCGGAAGCCGCTCGGGGCCATGCGCTGGCTGGGGAGGTCCACCTCGACGAGGGCGCCGCGCCGGCTCACGAGATACCGGAACGGGGTGCCCGGCGGCTGCCGGCGCACCTCCTCCTGGAGCTGCCGCCCCGAGGTCAGGAGCTGGCCGTTGACGGCGCGCACGAGGTCGAAGGGGACGAGGCCGCGGGTCTCCATGCCGCCCACGGCCACGAGCAGGTTCTCCATCACGCCGAAGCCGGGTATGGTGCGTCCCGTCAGCTGCCACTGGTCGCCGGCGGCCCGCGCCGAGAGAACCAGGGCCAGGACCAGGAGACTCCAGCAGAGGAGCTTCTCGCGGGAGGCGCTCACGCCTGGCGGTCGATGACCCGGCTCACGGCCCGGCTGAAGGTGCAGTTCGGCACGACGGCCGAGTGCTTGCCCGGGCCGCCGGCGACCATCACGAGCACGTCCTCCGGCGCCGGCACCTGCGGGAGCATGACGGAGTCGTCCGTCACCTTCTGCATCCAGAGCGGCCAGTCGTGGATACCCCACATGCCGCCCAGCTTGAGCCGCGAGAGCGGCATGCGCGCGTGCTCGAAGACGAAGCGCTGCACGTCGGCCCTGGTGAAGCCGTCGCCCGCTACCGTGGCGGCGTGCTCGGGGCCGAGGACCACCAGGAGCTGACTCTGGGAGAAGTACCAGCCCACGTTGGACCCGAGCGTCGCAGCCACGTCCGAGATGTAGATCTCCTCCTCGGGAAGAGTCAGCTCGCGCACCGTCGGCTCGGGGTGGCTCACGGGCGTCCCAGCAGGCTCACCAGCTGCTCGACAGCCTGCGCCGCCCGCCGTGTGACGCCTTCGGGCTTCTCGCCGCCGAGCGGGTGCTGGATCACCAGGAGCGGCAGCCCGGTGACGCCGAGCGCTGTCATCTCGGAGAGGGCCAGGTTCTGGAAGGCCGTGGTGGAGATGAGCCCGGCCGGGGTGCCGCCCTTCGCCAGCTCCAGGGTGTCGTGGAGACTCCACGACGTGCAGGAGCCTCAGTCGGCCGAGCCGGCGAAGACGACGTCGCACTCCTTGGCCAGGCCCTCGATGATCTCCTGCGAAGCGGCCGTGGAGGCGTTGGCCTTCTTGCGGTGGACCACACCCTTGACGCCGAGTCGCTCTCTCAGGATGTCCCCCATCTCGCTCACCAGGAGATCGAAGTTCGACTTGGTGTTGTCGAGAAACCCCACGGTGAGCCCGCGGAGATCGGCCGGCAGGGCCGGCACGGCCAGGGTGGCCGCGCGCGACTCGCCCATGGGGCTCAGAACTGTGATGGTCTTCATGCTGGGTCCTCTATCTTGGTTGGTTGAATGTAGATGACTTCGGGTTGCGGTTGGGCCTCTTCGGGCCTCTGGCCCTCATCGGGGGGGCGGCGCGAACGGGGTGGAGCGGGCCAGGAGGCGTTTGAGCGTCGCCGCCACCTCCTCGAGCACGCTCCGCTTGACCCGCACCGTGATGCTCTCGACGGGCTCGGCGCTCCCCTTCCGGTGGATCACGAAGGTGCCGACGAACTCGGCAGCCCGCTCGTCGGTCCCCGCGAGTCCCCGCACCGTCAGCAGCTCCCACTCGCTGTCTGCCATGTGGCTGTCCCGGTTCGCTGTGAATGGCATCGGTCTGTTGAATAATAGCCCATATGTTCGTCATGGCGCTCGACGTCGGGACCAGCTCGGCCAGGGCCATGTGCGTGCAGGCGGACGGCAGGCCGCTGCCCGGCACCGAGGCGCGCGTCGCCTACGAGCCGCGCATCACCGGGGACGGCGGCGTGGAGATGGATCCCGAGGTCCTGCTCGCGGCTGTCGTCGAGGCCGTGTCCGCCTGCCTCGCCGGCTGCGGCGCGCGCGCCGGGGAGATCCGCGGGGTCGGCGCCTCCATGTTCTGGCACGGCCTCATGGCATTGGACGCCACGGGACGGCCGCTCACGCCGGTCTTCACGTGGGCGGACATGCGCAGCGCGCGGGCCGCGGCTGACCTGCGTCAGATGCTCGACGCCGAGCAGGTCCGCGCGCGCACCGGGGCGCCATGGAGCGCCAGCGCCGCCTGTACGAGACCGTTGTGGGGCCCCGCCTGTCCTGAGAGAATAGACGGCCAGTGGAGGCCAGAAGGCATGCGCATCGCGCTCGGTTGTGATCACGCCGGCTTCGCCCTGAAGGGACCTGTCGTCGCCGCCCTCGAGGCGGACGGGCACGCCATCCTCGATCTCGGAACCTTCTCCGAGGATCCGGTGGACTACCCGGACTTCGCGAGAGCCGTCGGACAGGCTGTCCTGCGCGGCTTCGTCGAGGTCGGCGTCCTCGTCTGCGGCAGCGGCGTGGGCGCCTCCATCGCCGCCAACAAGCTGCGCGGCGTCCGCGCCGCCCTATGCCACGACCTGTTCACCGCCCGCCAGAGCCGCGAGGACGACGACGCCAACGTGCTCTGCCTCGGGGCGCGCGTCCTCGACGAGGCGACGGCGGTGGAGGTCGCGCGCGCGTGGCTCGGCACCCGCTTCTCGGGAGAAGAGCGGCACGCGCGGCGGATCGCCAAGATCACCCAGCTCGAGGGCGGGCTCCCCGCGCCGCAGAAGGGCTCCACGGGGGCCATTCGCCCCGCGCCCGCCCCTGCGCCGGTAATCCCCGCGGCCCCGCGACCGGCTGCGGCACCCGCTCCCCCGATGCCCGTGGCGCCAGCGGCTCCGCCGGCGCCACCCGTACCACCTCCGGTCGCGCCGCCGCCGCCAGCGATGGCGCCGCCACCGGCACCCGAACCGCCGAGGCCCGAGCCCGTGGCCCCACCGGCCGCGCCGCCAAGCGGTTCCTCACCGGCTCCCGAGGCGCCAGATCCGGCCCGACCTGCGCCGACCGTCGCCCCTCCGCCCCCTCCCGTGATGGCTCCGCCGCCACCCTTGGCCCCTCCCGTCGCGCCGGCGCCGCCTCCGGTGGCCGCGATGCCAACGCCGGCGCCCGAGTCGCCGCGACCGCGGCCGATGGACACGCTGGCCTCGCGCGCTGCCGAGCTGATCCGTCAGGCCATCGGAGGGCGCGAGGAGGGCGAGGCGGCCGGGGGCAAGCGCGAGGGAATCATCTCGCTCGACGATGAGGTCCTGGAGGTCGTGAGCTACCACGGGCAGGACGTCGAGCCGCCCGTCGCCGAGCGCAAGCCCCCCGAGGCCCGGCGGCCCGCGCCCGAGCCGCGCGCGCAGGTCCGCGAGCCAGAGCCAGCGGCAGCACCGAAGCCGACAGCGGCACCCAAGCCGGCACCTCCTGCGGCCCCGCCCGCCGCGCCGAAGGCCCCCGAGCCAAAGCCCGCGCCGCCCCCGCCCGCCCCGCGCCCCGCGGTGGATCCACTCACGCTTCCGGTTGTGCGCGAGGCGCTCGAGACCCTCGAGGAACAGGACTTCCAGGGCCGCATCTGGATCAAGGACGGGACCATCTGGCCGGGCGACGTGATGGACATCCGGAATCGCCTGGGCTGGCTCACCGCGCCGACCATCATGCGTGAGCACGCCGAGGACCTGAAGGCCTTCGCCGACGAGATCCGCCGGGTGCAGTTCACCCACATCGTGCTGCTCGGCATGGGGGGCTCGTCGCTCTCGAGCGAGGTCTTCACCCTGACCTTCGGCTCCAAGATGGGCTTCCCCGACCTCCTCATGCTCGACTCCACCGACCCCGGCGCCATCAAGCGCGTCCTGGACCGGATCACCGTGGGCCGCACGCTCTTCGTGGTCTCGACCAAGTCCGGCACCACCACCGAGACCATGTCCCTCTACGCGTTCTTCCGCAGCCTGGTGGAGGCCGCCAAGCCTCCCAAGCCCGGCATGCAGTTCGTCGCCGTCACCGATGCGGGAACGCCGCTCGAGAAGCTCGCCGCCGAGAAGGGCTTCCGCCGCACCTTCCTCAACCCCGCCACCATCGGCGGCCGCTACTCGGCGCTCTCCTTCTTCGGGCTGGTGCCCGCGGCGCTCATCGGCGTGGACATCAAGTCCCTGCTCGAGCGGGCCCAGGGCATGCTGGAGGGATGCGGCACCGACGTGGCCACCGCGGACAATCCCGGCGTGCGGCTCGGTGCGGCGCTGGGCGGGCTCGCCCGGGCCGGACGCGACAAGGTCACGCTCGTCTTCTCGGAGAAGCTCCGCGCGCTCGGCACGTGGATCGAGCAGCTCCTCGCCGAGTCCCTGGGCAAGCAGGGCAAGGGCGTCGTCCCGGTGGACGGCGAGACCCTGGGGCCCCCTGAGGTCTACGGCGGCGACCGCGTCTTCGTGGCCGTCACGCTCGAGGGCGACACCACTCACGACGCCGCCCTCGCGAGACTCGCTGAGGCCGGCCACCCGGTGATCCGCCTCGCGCTCAAGGACCCCCTCGACCTCGGCGCCGAGTTCTTCCGCTGGGAGCTGGCGGCCGCAGCAGCGGGGGCCCTGCTCGAGCTGAATCCCTTCGACGAGCCCGACGTGGCCTCGGCCAAGGAGAAGACGACGGCGCTGCTCGCGGCCTG
>MGBT01000208.1 GCA_001788395.1 Candidatus Rokubacteria bacterium GWA2_70_23 | reverse complement strand
TCCGGGTCCGCCAGCACGGGGGCGTCGACGTGGACGACGACCTGGTAGCGCTCGCCCGGCGCGCCGGGATCGATCCCGTGGTGCAGCGCGGTCTCCGCGAGCAGGGCTAGCGCGTCCGCCTGCTGCTGGGGCATCGAGGGCGTTCCGCGGAACGCCCCCCGGGCTGCTGGCCGCGCCCGTGCCGCGCGCCCGCTGATACAGCGTCTCGCGCGCCGCGGCCAGCGCCTGTATGAGCACGGCGCCCGCCTCGGGAGTCAGCCGTCCCCGGATGACGACCATGCCGTCGTCGTCCTCGTACACGTGCAGCGCGCGCCCGGTGTGACGAAGGGTGGTCTCACGGGCCTCGGCCAGGGCGTCGACACGGCGCCAGCCACGGACGATGCGCTCGACGTGGCTGGCGGTGCCGGCCCGGCCAACCGCGAGCAGCCGCTCTTCAGTCTCTTGTGTGGCCACGCGGGTTAACGCCCGCACCTTGGCGTAGGACAGCTCCCCGCAAGCGAGCGCGTCGGCCAGCCGGGGCAGCGAGCCGAGGGCGCGCGCCACGCGGACACGCTCGCGCGCGGCGCCGAGATCCATCCCGACGCGCCAGGCCAGCCAGTGGGCGCAGGACCGGAAGCCGTGGCTCCAGCCGCCGCGGGCGTCGAACTCGCGGATGAGGTCGAGCAGGCGGGCGGTGGCCGCCTCCAGGTGCGCGGACAGCTCGGCAATCTCGTCGCCCAGCCGGTCCATCTCGGCAACGGGCTCCGCGGTGGCAGCGATGTGGAGTGCGCTGATCTCCATGGTGTAGTCCCCCTCGATGGTGGATCGACTCTACACCCGGGTTTCGGACCCACCTGGGAGCCTCTACGACACGCGATGGTGTGGCGATCCATGATTTTTCTGTAGGAGCCTCGCCAGACCGGCCCCACCGGGCGCGTGCGGATCGCTGAGGGCGAATCTTCCGGGGCCGCGGGCGCGCGGCCAGTGCCGCTCGACGAACGTGTCAAGCGGAAACTTCGCGTGGCATCACGCCGGCGCGGCTGACCATCTCGCCGGGTCACCTCGGCGAACGCCAGCGGCCGAACGGATCAAACTGACGTGTCATGCGACCGCATCTCGAGGCGTTGGTGGGATGAGCGGCACCCCCGCCGGCCTCGCGCAGCCGCCTTGAAGGGCCCCTGTCCGGCCTCCATTCTCGCCGCAAAGTCGAGTGGCTATGTGTCAGTAAAACGTGCTAGTTTTCGGACAAATAGAAAGCGAGACACTACCGGATCACCCTGATGCCACGCGCCGCCTCACCCCAGAGCATCGACGCGCAGATCGCCCGGCGCGTTCAGCGCAGAGCACGCGGCAGCGTGTTTACACCGGCCACGTTCACGGCGTTGGGCAGCCGCGCGGCCATCGACAAGGCGCTGCAGCGGCTGGTTGCCAAAGGCGAGCTGCGGCGCCTGGCGCGCGGTCTGTACGACAAACCGCGGCATGACGCACTCCTGGGCACGCTGTGGCCGTCCGTGGATGCCGTGGTCCAGGCGGTGGTGGGTAAGGACAAGCTGCGGGTGCAGCCCGCCGGCGTCTACGCGGCCAACTTGCTCGGTCTGTCGGAGCAGGTCTCCGCCCAGGTGGTGCTTCTGACCGACGGCGCCAGCCGCTCGGTGCGCGCTGGGCCGATGCACATCACGCTCAAGCGCACGTCGCCGCGCAATATGGCGGCGGCCGACCGGCTGAGCGGGGGGGTGATCCAGGCTTTCAAGAGCCTGGGGCCGGAGCACATCACGCCGCAACACCTGGAGCATTTACGTAAGACGTTGCCCGCCGCCGAGCGGGCCCGGTTACTGGCCGACCTGGACTTGGCCCCGGGTTGGATGCGGCCGATGCTCCGCGAACTGGCGCACGATGGACCGGCGCCGCTTCGGGAGAAGCCTGCGAGGAAGACCAAGCGGTGAATCCCGCACGTCAGTTCCTGGAGCTGACGCCGGAACGCCGCGCGCGGGCGTTCGAGCAAGCGGCCACCCAGCGGGCGGTGGACGCCGTGATCATCGAGAAGGACTTCTGGGCACGAGACGCGATGAGTGCCGAGGGCAGGATGCACGTCGACGCGAACTGGCTGCCGTATGCCGGCTAAGGGCCGAGGCCGGAGTGGCAAACGACCCTTGCAGGACCCTGCTGCAAGCTTGGGGGCCGTCGTGGCAGCTAACACCCCGACCGAGGTCAAAGACCAAGGTCTCCCGCCCGGCTATCGACGGTGAGATCTCTGTTTGTTAAAAGAAGAGCAGAGATCTTTTAACATCACCGCCAGGACTACGACGCAATGCAACCCATGTTCCTCAGCAAGCCGCCAGTCTTCGACCAACTGCTGGGCCAGCTCCGCCAAGCCGAAGCGGAGCTGAACGCACGATGAGCGCCAGCAACTTCGCCTTTCTGCAAACAGAATGGCCCGCCGTGTACGAGGCGGCCAGCAAAGCCGCGGCTGCCGTACACCCGGACCCACGCACGGCGTGCTTCTACGCCCGGCGGGCGCTCGAGCTGGCGGTGGCGTGGGCGTACAAGTCCGACGCTTCGCTGCGTCTGCCGTATCAGGACAACCTGAGCGCGCTGATCCACGAGCCGACCTTCAAGGCGGCCGCGGGCGAGGCGGTGTTCAGCAAGGCCCGGGTCATCAACACGCTCGGCAACCAGGCCGTGCACAGCCATCGGCCCATCCAGCAAGTCGACGCGCTGACGGCGGTCCGCGAGTTGTTCCATGTGGGCTACTGGCTCGCCCGCACCTACGCACGCGGCACCAAGCCGGCGCCGGGGCTGGCCTTCGACGCCAGCGCGCTGCCCAAGGCCGCGCCGCTTGCGAAGCAGACCATCGAGCAGCTCCAGAAGCTGGAAGCCGGGTTGCGAGAGCGGGATGAAAAGCTCTCGGCGCTGCTGGCGGACAAGTCGGCGCTGGACGAAGAGCTGAAGCGTCTGCGCGCCGAGGTGGCCGAGGCCAAGAAAGCGAGTGCTGCCCAGCCGGACACGCACGACTACTCCGAGGCCGAGACCCGGGACTACTTCATCGACCTCTTGCTCAAGGAAGCCGGCTGGCCGCTCGACCAGGCGCGTGATCGCGAGTTCGAAGTCAGCGGCATGCCCAACGAGCAGGGCCAGGGCTTCGTGGACTACGTGCTGTGGGGGACGACGGAAAACCCCTGGCCGTGGTCGAGGCCAAGCGCACGAAGTGGACATGCTCGATACGGGCATCGACATCCCGGAGGTGGTCAACCTCGTGTTCATCAAGCTCGTGCGCTCGAAGACCAAGTTCTGGCAGATGGTCGGACGCGGCACGCGGCTGCGCAAGGACCTGTTCGGGCCGGGGAAGGACAAGGCGTTCTTCTTCATCCTGGGCTATTGCCAGAACCTGGAGTTCTTCAGCCAGAACCCGGCCACGACGGATGGCGCGCTCGGCGAGTCGCTCGGCAAGCGGTTGTTCAAGACGAGGCTGGAGTTGATCAGCGTGCTGGACCGTTCGCTTGCCGACGCGCCGGCAGCGGCTGGAGCCCGCGTGGTCGAGCGGCACGCCACCTATGACGTGCCGTCGAGCAGGCCGCTGCGCGGGGAGGTGGCTTCGCTCCTGCACGCTGAAGTGGCGGCGATGAACCTGGACAACTTCGTCGTGCGCCCGAAGCGGCGGCTGGTGGAGAAATACGCGCAGCCCGCGGCGTGGACCACGTTGAAGGAAGGCTCGTTGACCGAGCTGGCGTACGAAGTCGCCGGGCTGCCGTCGGAGCAGGGGCTCGAGGACGAAGAGGCGAAGCGGTTCGACCTGTTGATGCTGAACCTACAGCTCGCGGTGCTGCGCGTGGAGCCGGCCTTTCAGCGGTTGAGCGATCAAGTGAAGGCCATTGCCGGGTTGCTGGAGGAGAAGGCCAGCATCCCGATGGTGCAGCAGCAGCTCCCGTTGATTCAGAAGATCCAGTCAGACGAGTGGTGGCAGGACGTGACGACGTCGATGCTCGAGATCGCGCGCAAGCGGCTCCGCGCGCTGGTGAAGCTCATCGACAAGCAGAAGCGCGCGCGCATCTACACGGACTTCGTGGACCAGATGGGCGGCGAGTCGGCGGTGGACCTGCCGGGCTTCGACGCGCCGGACAGCTTCGAGCGCTTCCGCGCCAAGGCGCGGGCCTTCCTCAAGGAACACGAGGACCACATCGCCATCCACAAGCTGCGCATGAACAAGGCGCTGACGCGGTCCGACCTGGACGAGATCGAACGGATGCTGACGACGAGCGGCGTTGGCGGCGCCGGCCACGTGAAGCATATCCAGAAGGCCAAGGAGGAGAGCCACGGCCTGGGGTTGTTCGTGCGGTCGCTGGTGGGGCTGGACCGCGAGGCCGCCAAGCAAGCGTTCGCCGGATTCCTCGCTGGCAAGACGCTGAACGCGAACCAGATCGAGTTCGTGAACCTGATCGTGGACCACCTGACAGAACACGGCGTGATGGGCGCATCGCTGCTCTACGAGTCGCCGTTCACCGACGTCACGCCCCGAGGCCCCGACGCGCTCTTCACCGCATCGCAGCTGGATGAGGTATTGGCCGTCCTCGATCAGGTCCGGGCCGCCGCGCTCGCCGCCTGACCGCTGTTCGGCGTACACTTCCACGCTCGAGGCGGGCCTGGCCGAGAAGTTCGGGGCCGAGCGCGAGGGCTGGCGGCACCGAGGTGGCGCTCGAGATCGTCGGCTACTGGACCCCCGAGTCCCTCGCCGAGAAGTTCCGCAAGCTCGGGCGGGTCAGGGGCCCGAACCTCCTGGTCGCCGTCCGCCAGTCCCTCGCGCTCCAGGCCGCCACCCTGCCGGCCACCGTCCTGCCCTTCAAGACCCGCATCCTGCTCCGCGATCTCCTGCCGCGCCTGGAAGCGTTCCGGCGCTGAGCCTGCTCCCCCGTGGGAAAAGGCCATGGGGCGGGGAGGCCGTGTCTCCCGTGGTGGACATTGACGCCTCTGGCTTGACTGGATAGTCTGCGGGTGATGGCCAACTCATCTGTCCAGGTGCGGCGGTGGACCCGGGCCGAGTATGACCGGCTGATCGAGGCCGGCTTCTTCCAGCCAGGGGAACCCATCGAGCTGATCGGCGGCCAGCTCATGGTCTGCGAGCCGCAAGGGCGCCGCCACGCCTGGGCGCTCGCCATCGTGGACCACAGGCTACGGGCCGCCCTGGGTTCGGGCTGGACTGTCCGTACCCAGATGCCCGTGGACCTCGACGACGAGTCCGAACCCGAGCCGGACCTTGCGGTCGTGCCGGGGAATCCCGAGGAGCAGCCCGTCCGACATCCGGCCTGCCTGGCGCTGATCGTCGAGGTGGCCGAGTCGAGCCTGGGCACCGACCGCGAGGTCAAGGGCAGCCTCTACGCGCGCGCCGGCCTCGGCGACTACTGGGTCGTGAACCTCCTCGACCGCTGCGTCGAGGTGTACCGCGAGCGGGTCGCGGACCCCTCGGCTCCCTACGGCTGGCGCTACGCCTCGGTCACGCCGCTCCGCCCGGGAGAGACCGTCTCACCGCTGGCAGCCCCAGGCGCCAGCATCCCTGTCGCCGACCTCTTGCCATGACTACCGACGAGATCCGCAACCGGCGGTGGACTCGAGCCGAGTACGACCGGCTGACCGACCTCGGCGTCTTCCAGCCCGGCGAGCCCATCGAGCTGATCGGCGGCCAGCTCATGGTCGCCGAGCCCCAGGGCACCCGTCACTTCACCGCGATCCGCCTCGCCGAGGCTGCCCTGCGCTCCGCCTTCGGCCAGGGCTGGGACGTCCGGGCCCAGGGCCCCGTGGCGCTCGATGACGAGTCTGAGCCCGAGCCCGACGTGGCCGTGGTCCCGGGCGTCCCCAGGGACTATATGGACGCCCACCCTTCCCGTCCCGTGCTGGTGCTGGAGGTCTCGGACTCGACCGTCGGCTTCGACCGCCGCGACAAGGGCAGCCTCTACGCGCGCGCGGGCCTCGGCGACTACTGGGTCGTGAACCTCGTGGATCACTGCGTCGAGGTGTACCGCGAGCCGGCGCCGGATCCGGACGCGCCCTACGGCTGGCGCTACCGGGCGATCCAGGTCCTCGGGCCCGAGGCGTACCTCTCGCCGCTGGCCGCTCCCCGCGCGCGCATCCCCGTGGCCGGCCTCCTGCCGTGATTCCATCCCGCCCTCCCGGCGGGGGCGGCTGAGAACTGTGGGCGGGTGCTATACTCGGCGTGCATCCACAGGCTCTTTGACTCCGTCTTCGATTGGCGCCAGAGAAGGCCGGACGGTCGCCGGCGCGGGACACACCCGCGCGGGAGGAAAGTCCGGGCTCCGCAGGGCAGGGTGCTGGCTAACGGCCAGGGGGGGCGACCCCACGGATCAGTGCCACAGAAAGCAAACCGCCACGCGGCGCAGGCCGCGGGGTAAGGGTGAAACGGTGAGGTAAGAGCTCACCAGCGGCGCGGGTGACCGCGCTGGCTCGGTAAACCCCACCCGGAGCAAGGCCAAATAGGAGAGCGATCCCGGTGTCGCGTTCGCGCGGCGCACGGGTGAAGCGTGGCCCGCGTGGGGCTCTCGGGTATGGCCGCTCGAGGCGCCGGGCAACCGGCGTCCTAGAGAAATGACCGTCTCCCCGGCTTCGGGCAACCGTGACCGGGTGACAGGACCCGGCTTACAGGCCTTCTCTGGCGCTTTTCTCTGCTTCAACCGGCTGGCCGCCCGCTCGACCGCCGGGCGGAGGCCGCCGAGCGGACGGGCCGGCCAGGGCGACTGCTGCCGAGCACCGAGGAGGAAAGCGCCGTGGGCGAGCTGGCCGATCCGATCACCGTGTCCGTCGTGCAGCACCGGCTCCAGGCCATCGTCGAGGAGATGGGCGAGGCCATGCTGCGGACCTCGTACTCGCAGATCCTCAACTCGAGCCGGGACTTCTCCACGGCCGTCCTGGACCCCGACGGGCGGCTCATCGCCCAGGCCGAGCACGTCCCCATTCACGTGGGGGCGCTGCCGTGGGCGGTGCGCGCGGTGCGCGACGCCTTCGGGGACACGGTGCGGCCCGGCGACGTCTACCTCCTCAATGACCCCTATCACGGCAACAACCACCTGCCCGACCTCACCGCCTTCGTCCCCGTCTTCGCGGGCCCGCGGCACCTCTTCTGGTCCGTCAACCGCTCGCACCAGAGCGATATCGGCGGCGCCACCCACGGGGCCTACAACCCCGGCGCCACGGAGATCTGGCAGGAGGGCGTCCGCATCCCCCCGCTCAAGCTCTACGACCGGGGCCAGGTGCGGGAGGACGTGCTCCAGATGATCGCGACCAACGTGCGCCACCCACGCGACTTCCGCGGGGACCTCGCGGCCATGATCGGCTCGGCCCACGTGGGCGAGCGACGGATGCTGGCGCTCTTGGCCGAGTACGGCGAGGCCCTGGCGCTGGCCGCGGTGGAGGGCGTGCTCGACGGCGCCGAGCGGCAGGCGCGGGCCTGCATCGGCGCCTGGAAGGATGGCGTGTATCGCGGCGAGGCGATCATCGACGACGACGGGCACGGCGCCGAGGACATCCGGATCCGCGCCGCGGTGACCAAGCGCGGCAGCGATCTCACCGTGGATCTCTCCGACTCGGATCCCCAGGTCACCGGGTTCATCAACTCGTCGTACCCGAACATGCGGGCGGCGGTGTGCATGGCGCTGGCCTATCTCATGGACCCGGAGACGCCGAAGAACGACGGCGCCTTCCGCCCCCTCACCGTGATCGCCAGGCCGGGCACCGTGGTCTGGGCCAATCCCCCGGCCCCCGTCACGCTCTGCACCAACCACTGCGCCCAGGAGATCATGGAGGCGGTGATCAAGGCGCTGTCGCGGGCCTGCCCCTGGCGCGCCATGGCCGGCTGGGGCCGGCGCTTCCGCATCGCGATCTCCGGCGAGGACCCGCGCACGGGGCGCCTCTTCATCTGGCACATGTTCCAGGCCCGTCCGGGCGGCGGCGCCTCCTCGGCGGGGGACGGCTGGCCCACGGTGGGCGAGTGGCAGGCGGCGGGCGGCATCAAGTTCGGCAGCCTGGAGGTCACCGAGGTGCGCTTCCCGCTCTTCTTCCGGCGCCACGAGTTCCGTCCAGGCTCGGGCGGCGACGGCCAGTACCGCGGCGGCCCCGGCGCCTCCATGCAGCTTCTGGTCGAGATCGCCAGGCCCGCCCAGGCCAATACCGCTGGAGACGGCGTGCGCCACGGCGCCTGCGGCCTCTTCGGCGGCGCCGATGGCCTGCCGCATCGCTATGTCCTGCGCTCGAAGGGGCGCCCGGACCGCGTGCTGAAGACCAAGGAAGTGGGCATCCCCATCCATCCCGGCGATGTCATCCACGTCGAGTCCGGCGGCGGCGGCGGCTGGGGCGCCCCCCGCCGCCGCCGCCCCGCCGCGCGGGCGGCGGACCTCGATAATGGCTTCGTCACGGATGACGGCAGCCGTCGGGGGCCCGGAAAGTCCGGACGCAGAGCGCCAGCGAAGCGCAAGCGCGCCGAAGCGCAGAGCGATGGGGGGGCCCGGGGGAGGAGCAGCGCAGCGCTCCCCCCCGGCCTGAAAAACTAGCTCATGTACCGCATCGGGATCGACGTGGGCGGCACCTTCACCGACATGGTCTCCGTGGACGACGCCGGACGTGTCGCCCTGGCCAAGGCCGCCTCCACGCCGGGCGATCCGTCCCTCGGCGTCATGGACGGGATCGCAGCGCTGGCGGCAGCCCTCGGCACGCCCCCCGCGCGCCTTCTCGCCGAGACCGAGCGCATCGTCCACGGCACCACCGTCGCCACCAACGCGCTCCTCGAGCACAAGGGCGCGCGCGTGGGTCTCCTCACCACCGAGGGGCATCGCGACGTGATCGAGATGCGTGAGGGTCTCAAGCCCGACCGCTACAACCTCCGCGTGGCCGCGCCGGAGCCCCTCGTGCCCCGGGCCCGGCGGCTGGGAGTCCGCGAGCGCCTCAGGGCCGACGGCGGCGTGGCGGTGCGCCTCGACCCGCGCTCCCTCGGCCGCGCCGTGGACCGGCTCAGGCGAGACGGCGTCGAGGCGGTGGCGGTGTGCTATCTGCACGCGTACCGCGACGGCCGCCACGAGGCGGCCACGGCCGAGGCCCTCGCCCGCGCCTTGCCCGGCGTGTACGTGTCCCTGTCCTCGCTGGTGCTGCCGCAGATCAAGGAGTACGAGCGCGTCTCGACCACGGTGGTGAATGCCTATGTGGGCCCGGCGCTGTCGCGGTATCTCTCGCGGCTGCACGGCCGCCTCGCCGAGGCGGGCTACAACGGCCCCGTGCTCATCATGCAGTCGCATGGCGGGGTCGTGCCCATCGACGAGGCGGTGCGGCTGGCGGCTGGCGCGGTGCTGTCGGGGCCGGCTGGGGGCGTGGCGGGCAGCCGGTACTGCGCGCGGCTGCTCGGGACAGACGATCTCATCCCCTTCGACATGGGCGGCACCAGCACTGACATCTCGCTCGTGGTCGGCGGCCGCGCTCCGCTGGCGGCAGACCGCGGGGTCGCCGGGCATCGGGTCGCGCTGCCCAGTCTCGACATCGTCAGCCTGGGCGCGGGCGGCGGCTCCATCGCCTGGGTGGACGCGGGCGGCATCCTGCAGGTGGGACCGCGGAGCGCCGGGGCCGAGCCGGGCCCGGCCTGCTACGGCAAGGGCGGCCGGGCCGCCACCGTCACCGACGCCAATCTCGTGCTGGGCTATCTCGACGCCGGCAACTTCCTCGGCGGCCGGGCGCGGCTCGACTCGGCCGCGGCCGGGCGCGCCGTTGACCAGCTCGCGGCCAGGCTCGGGACCGACCGCATGGCGGCCGCCGCGGGCGTGCACGCGGTGGTCAACACGCGCATGGCCGAGGGGATCCGCCTGGTCTCGGTGCGGCGCGGAGTGGATCCCCGCCGCTTCGCGCTCCTGGCCTTCGGCGGCGCGGCGGGGCTGCACGCCACCGACGTCGCGCGCCAGCTCGACATCGGGCGGGTGGTGGTGCCGCGGATGGCGGCGCTCCTCTCCGCCTGGGGCATGCTCGCCACCGATCTCCGCTTCGAGGCAGTGCGCACCCATCTCGGCGACGTCAAGCGCGTGAGCGCCTCCGCGCTGTGCCGCGTCTTCGCGGGCATGGAGGCCGAGGGCCGGCGGCGGCTGGGCCCGACCTTCCGCGGCGGGGTCCGCATCGAGCGGGCTGTGGACATGCGCTACGGCGAGCAGGTCTTCGAGGTGACGGTGCCGCTCGACGGCGTGGACCCGGCCGCGCCCGACCTCATGGCCCAGGTGGTGGAGCGCTTCCACCGCCGCCACGAGGAGCTCTACACCTACAGCCTGCCGGACCAGGAGCCGGTCCTCGTCAATGCGCGGCTGGCGGTGGTGGGCGAGCTGCCGGCGCTTCCCGAGGAGCCGCCGCTGCCGCCCCGCTCAGCGGCGGGCCCCGCGTCCAGGCGACAGGTTCACCTCGGCCGCTGGGTCGAGGCGCCGGTGTACGACCTCGACGCGCTCGCCGCCGGCCAGGCCTTGCCCGGGCCCGCCGTGGTGGAGACGGCGACGACCACCGTGCTGCTGCGCCCCCGCGACCGCGCCGTGGTCACGCCCCTCGGCTGGCTCGATGTGACCGTGACCTGACGCGGGACGCCTGCTATGGCAGCAGATCGGCGATGGGGATGCGGGCGACGGGCAAGGCCAGTGGCGAGATGGTCTCCCCGGGACCGAGCGTGGTGACCGAGACGTAGCGCCAGCCGAAGGGGGCCGCCCCGTCGCCCACGGGCTCCCGGTAGACCTCGACCCGCCGCGCCGGGATGTTGACGATCCAGTAGTCCGTGATGCCGGCTCGTGCGTAGAGGCTGCCCTTGTGCTCGCGATCGAAGGCCACGCGCGAGAGCGACACCTCCACGACGAGGACCGGACGCTGGGGGTGCGCATCGCGGTAGTCCCGCGGATCCCCCTGGACCACCGAGACGTCGGGCTCAGGCTCGGACTCCGCGTCCAGCGCCACCGGAAGCTGCACGCTCACATCCCAGCCGTCTCCGAACACGCGGCGCAAGGCCCGCGCCGTGAGGCGGATCGCGGTGGCGTGGGGGCTGTGCTGCGGCTCCTTGACGATCATCTCGCCGCCGAGTAGCTCGATCCGGTCCCCCGGGCCGAGAATCTCCGCCTCGACGAGTCGCTCGTACTCCAGCCGTGTCCATTTCCGCGTGCCGATCGCCGGCTCACCCACGCTCCTGCACCTCCGCTGCCCAGGGTACCCACCGGTCCCGCCCGGGTCAATGTATGCCTTCGGAGACATCGGGTTCCCCGTCGCCTTGCCGAAATACCCTTTGATCTTCCCGCTCGCTCGATCTACCGTGGTCCCGGCGCGGGGCACCCCGGGGGTGTGGCGTGCCAGCATCATCCAGTGACGGAGGGGAAGGCCACATGACAGCGGGATCGGACCTCTCGCTCGACTCCAAGTATCGCGTCGAGTCCGGCCGCATCTTCCTCTCCGGCATCCAGGCGCTGGTGCGGCTGCCGGTGGACCAGCACCGCGCCGACCGGCGGCGGGGGCTCCGCACGGCCACCGTCATCTCCGGGTATCCGGGCTCGCCCCTCGGCGGCTTCGATCTCAACCTCCAGCGGAATGCCGCGCTCCTGGCCGAGCACGACATCCGTTTCATCC
Organism: Candidatus Rokubacteria bacterium GWA2_70_23; assembly: GCA_001788395.1. Classification (GTDB taxonomy): domain Bacteria; phylum Methylomirabilota; class Methylomirabilia; order Rokubacteriales; family CSP1-6; genus UBA12499. Next base: position 6,709 of record MGBT01000208.1, on the reverse strand, counting down.
CTGGCCTCAACGAGGAGCTGGGCGCCACGGTGGTCTTCGGCGGCCAGCTCGCGGGCGAGTTCCCGAGGCCCAGGTACGACGGCGTGCTGGGCATGTGGTACGGCAAGGCCCCCGGCGTGGACCGCACCGGCGATCTCTTCCGGCATGCGAACTTCGCGGGGGTGGGGCCCCATGGCGGCGTGCTGGCCATCGCCGGGGACGATCCGGTGGCGAAGTCCAGCACCTTCCCCACGGCCTCGGAGCTGGCCTTCTACGACCTCGGCTTCCCGCTGCTCTTCCCGGGCAATGTCCAGGAGGTGCTCGACCTCGGGCGGCTCGGCTTCGAGCTGTCGCGCTACTCCGGCTGCTGGGTCGGGTTCAAGATCGTCACCAACGTCTCCGACGAGGTGGGCACGGCGGAGGTCGCCCCGGACCGGATCGTCATCGCCGACCCGGGCTTCGAGCACGAGGGCAAGCCATGGCGGGCCACGCATGGCATGGTCGGCTTCCCGCCCTGGGGCCTCGAGATGGAGCGCGAGCTGGTCTACGGCCGCCTCGAGGCGGCCCGCGCCTTCGCCGCCGCGAACCACCTCAACCGGATCACCGTGGACACGCCCGGCGCGTGGCTCGGCATCACCGCCGCGGGCAAGACATACCACGACCTGCGCGAGGCCCTGCGCGCGCTCGGGCTCGACGACGACGCGCTGCGCCGCCACGGCGTCCGTCTCCTTCAGGTCCGCATGCTCTTCCCGCTGGCGCCGGGGCTCGTCCGCGCCTTCGCGCGGGGGCTCGAGGAGCTGCTGGTCATCGAGGAGAAGCGGAGCTTCGTCGAGCTGCAGATGAGAGACATCCTGATCGACGAGGCCAGGCATCCGAGGGTGACGGGCAAGCGCGACGAGGAGGGCCGCGTCCTCGTGCCGGCGGATGGCGAGCTGGACGCCGACCGGATCGCGCTCATCCTCGCCCGCCGTCTCGAGCGGCGGATCGGGCTCCCCTCCATCACCGCCCACGCGGCGCTCCTCGAGGCGCTGCGCGACCGCCAGGCGCCGATCACCCTCAGGCGCCAGGCCTGGTTCTGCTCGGGCTGCCCCCACAACCGCTCGACGGTGGTGCCCGAGGGCTCGCTCGCGGGCGGCGGCATCGGCTGCCACTCGATGGCGCTCACCATGGACCGGCACAATGTCGGGCTCACCGCCATGGGCGGCGAGGGCGCCCACTGGGTCGGCGCCGCGCCCTTCACGGAGACGGCGCACTTCTTCCAGAACCTCGGCGACGGCACCTTCTGCCACTCGGGCTCGCTCGCGATCCGCCAGGCCGTCGCGGCGGGGACCAGCATCACCTACAAGATCCTCTACAACGCCACGGTGGCCATGACGGGAGGGCAGGCCGCCGCCGGCGCCGTCGGGGTGCCCGCGCTCACGCGGCTGCTCGAGGCCGAGGGCGTCCGGCGCATCCTCGTGCTCGCCGACGATCCGGCCAAGTACCCGCGCGGCGCCCGGTGGGCGCCCGGCGTCGAGATCTGGCACCGCGGCCGTCTCGACGAGGCACAGCGCCTCCTGCGCGACACTGCCGGCGTCACGGTCCTGATCTACGACCAGCACTGCGCGGCGGAGCGGCGGCGGCTGCGCAAGCGCGGCCGTCTCCCCGCTCCCGAGCGCCGCGTGGTGATCAACGAGGCGGTATGCGAGGGCTGCGGCGACTGCGGCGTCAGGTCCAACTGCATGTCGGTGCAGCCCGTCGAGACCCCGCTCGGGCGGAAGACGCAAATCCACCAGCCCTCGTGCAACACCGACTACACGTGCCTGGAAGGGGACTGCCCGTCCTTCGTCACCTTCGCGCCCGGCGACGGAGGCGCCCGCGGCCGCCGGCCCGCCGTCCCGCTGGAGGCCGACCTCCCGGACCCCGCGCTCCGCGTTCCCCGCGACTGCCACGTGGTCATGACGGGCATCGGCGGCACCGGGGTCGTCACGGTCAACCAGGTGCTGGGCACCGCCGCGCTCCTCGACGGGCGCCACGTGCGCGGCCTGGATCAGACCGGGCTCAGCCAGAAGGGCGGGCCCGTCGTCTCCCACCTCAAGATCTCGAAGGCGCCGCCCGACTTCTCGAACAAGGTCGCCACGGGGGGCGCCGACTGCTACCTCGGGCTCGACGTCCTGGTGGCGACCGCCCCCACCAACCTCGATCGCGCGGCGCCGGAGCGCACGGTGGCCATCCTCTCCACGAGCGTGGTGCCCACCGGGCCGATGGTCGCCTCGCCCGACGCGCGCTTCCCCGATCGGGGCGATCTCCTCGCCGCCATCACCCGCGTCACCCGCAAGGACGACAACGTGGCGCTGGACGCGGTGGGGCTCGCCGAGGCGCTGTTCGACGACAACCTCATGGCCAACCCGATCATGCTCGGCGCCGCGTATCAGGCCGGCGCCCTCCCCGTCTCCGCCGCGTCCATCGAGGCCGCCATCGCCCTCAACGGCGTCGCCGTGGAGGCCAACACCCAGGCCTTCCGGGCGGGGCGCCGCGCCGTCGCCGATCCGTCATGGGCCGCCACGCTCTGCCGCCCGCGCCTGGGGGAGGTCGCGCTCGCGCCCGCGCTCACGGACGATGCCCTGCGCCTCGTGGAGGCCTCCGGCGCCACGGGCGAGCTGCGCCGGCTCCTCGCCCTCCGCGTGCCGGAGCTGATCGCGTACCAGGATGTCCCGTACGCGGAGGCGTACACCGGCTTCGTGGCGCGCGTGGCCGCCGCCGAGCAGGCCGCCATCCCCGGCTGGACTCGCCTCGGCGAGGCCGTCGCCCGATGCCTCTTCCAGCTCATGGCGTACAAGGACGAGTACGAGGTGGCCCGGCTCCACCTCGCAGGGGACCTCGCGCGGCGGATCGAGCGCGAGTACCCGGAGGCCGGCGGGCTCCGCTACCACCTCCAGCCGCCGCTACTGCGGGCGCTGGGCCTCAGGCGGAAGATCGCGGTGGGGCGCTGGATCGAGCCACTCTTCCGCCTCCTCGTCCGCCTGCGCCGCCTGCGCGGCACCGCGCTCGACCCCTTCGGCCACGCCAGGGTGCGGCGGCTGGAGCGGGCGCTCGTCGCCGAATACCGGGCGCTCGTCGAGCAGGCGCTCGCCACGCTCTCCCCCGCGACCCACGAGCGCGCCGTGGAGCTGGCGGGCCTACCCGATCTGATCCGCGGCTACGAGGACGTCAAGCTCCGCAGCGTGGCCCGCTTCCGGGAGGAAGCGCGGCGCCTGGGCCAGAGCTGACACAGCGGGCGGCCTCGTCACGGGTGGGAGACGGCGAATTGACTCGTACCGACGTTCAGGATATCTTGTCTGTATCAGCCAGACAGGAGGCCGGCGTGTGAAGGCGAGCGTCAAGAAGAAAACCTACAACCTGGACAGCGAGATGATCGACACCGTCCGGCGGCTCTTCGACGCCAAGACGGACACCGAGGCGATTCAGCGGGCGCTGCGCAAGGCGATCGAGGACCGAGAGGTGGAGGGCGCCCTCGATGCCTTGCTCAAGGAAGGTCGCTTCCGCACGCTGTACCGGTGAAGTACCTCCTCGATACCACCGTGTATATCGACGCGGCCCGTTCGGAGTCCGGGCGGGCGCGGTTCCGCGCTGCCTTCTTTCCCCTGCTGCCGGCCACTTTTCTGTCTGCCGTCATCGCCTACGAACTCCGGGCGAGCGCCGCCGACGGCCGGACCGCGGCGCTGGTACGTGACTTCACCCGTCCCATGGAGCGCACAGGACGCGTCGTCAGCCCGACATTCGACGACTGGATGACGGCGGCCGATGTCATCAGCGCGATCCGGCAGCGCGACCGTGGCTGGCGGGCGAAGCTGCCGGCGCTCCTCAACGACATCCTGATCGCCCTGTGTGCTCGGCGAATCGGCGCCTTGGTCATCACGCACAATCGAGAGGATTTCCGCCTGATCCGTCGACACGTGGGGTTCTCCGTGCGGATCCTCGAACCGGCGGGCGGCGGGTGACGCGGCAAGGGGCGAGCCGTCGCATTGACACGGGCATCGGCGGTGACGGCAACATAGTCGGCGGACGGGACCGCATGGGGCGACACGCTGCAGACGCAGCTCACGACCCGGGAGGGACAAGCATGGCGAAGACGAGGGCGGCGGCGCACGGCTGATCCATGGTCGCCGCTGGCCCGAGGCGGCGCCGAAGCCGGAGCGCTCCCGCTTCGCCACAGAGGCTGTTGCCAACTGCTCTCTCAGCCTCTTGAGAATCTCGTGCTCGCCACTCAGTACGACATCCATCACCTGGCGTTCGAGGTCGTTCAATTCCTTGGGCGAGCGGAGGACTGGCGATCGCGGAGCAGCCCTCGCAGCGCCTTGTTGACGGCACGATCACTTGAAACCTGATGCCCGCCCGCACCGATCGAGCGGAGGCGATGTTCGACTCCAGGAGGTCCACGCCGTAACACTCTGGGATGATCCTGGCCAGCGCCTCGGGGCCCCCCATCTCCCGGATACCGGCCCGACGAGCCGCCAGCTCCTCGGCGCGCTCGCGCATGCTCGTGCCGGGCTATCCGGTGCCGCGCCCGGGCGGCCGGGTCACGCCCACCGCCGGCTCATGTCGCCCTGGCCGGCGGTCAGCAGCTGCTGGGTCACCAGGCCGGTGTCGGGCGGCGAGCCGCTGACCATCGTGACCATGGTGGCGATCTCGCTGCGGTGATGGGTGGCGTGGTTGGCCACGTGCAGCAGCAGCGCGCCCAGCGGCAGTCGGTACGGCTTGCCCTCGGTGCTCGTCCACGCCACCTCGCGGTCGATCTCGGCCGGCCCGAGGGCCTGCAGGAAGCGCCTCTGCTCCTGCTCGAGCCCATCCCAGGTCGCCCGGAGGGCGGCCAGCGTTGCCAGCTCGCCGCCGGGCAGCGCCGTGGGCGAACGGCCCTGCCAGCGCTCCAGCCAGATCCAGTCAGCCCCGTAGATGTGCCCGAGCATCCGGCGCAGCGTCGGGAAGCTGAACTGCCGCCCCACGTCGCGGCCGGCCGCCTCCTCTCCCAGCCCCTCGACCACCTCGAAGAGGCGCCGATTCGCCCACCAGTGATACTCGTAGAGCCCGCGCACCATGGCCACGCTCATGGGGCCTCCGTCTCAGTCCAGCCCGGTGACCGTCTCGCCTTCCTGGACCGCGGCGCCCCCTTGCACCCGGATCTCCCGGACGGCGCCGGCTGGAAAGAGCTCTCGCCTGCACGCCCCCGCAGGGCGCCCAGGAAGTCCGGCGGAGCGGCGACCTCCGAGACGAGCGCGCGCGCGGCGTACTCGCCGGCCGGCTCCGCCGTGACCACGCGTGTCCCCCGCGCGAACGCGTAGGCCATCTCGATGACGACGCTCGTGCCGACGTAGCCTCCCGGGGCGAGCGCGTAGAGCACGTCGCAGGCATCGATCTCGGCGAAATGATCACGCGTCACCGCTTGCTTCAGCGCCGGGTCGGCCTCGATCGAGTCCTGGTCGCGGTCGAAGAACGGGTGGTACACCGTGTCCGTGTCGAGCATGTACTCAGGCATCAGGCGAACGGATCACGAAGATCACGCACGCGCTGCTGCTTCGGGCGGGGGATCTTGCCGGGCCATGCGCCCAGGCAAGCACGGAACTTGTCCGACCACTCGTCCGCCGGTTCGAGGATGACGCGCCGGCCTTCCCGCCGCACCAAGACCTCGCCCCGAGCTGCAAACCGGCACTCTTTCGGGAGGCGGACGGCCTGACTCCCGCCGTTCTGGAAGAGCTTCGCGCGAGCGGCTTTCATGCGGTGAGTCTAGACGCAAGTCCACACGTGGTCAAGCTGGCAGCGCTGGCTCGGGCCCGCCGAACGTCGTGCTGTGCGGCGGGCCGGCACTGAGCGTTGATATCGCACAGCGCTCGCGGCCCACCGGCACCAGCTACGGGTTACACGGCAAGTCATATGTTGACCCGATCACCGTGTGACATTGGCGCCGACACAACCAGGAATACCACCTCGGCGTTCGATGCGTTTCTGAACTGATGCGCCACACCGGGTGGGAGTTCAAGACCTTGTCCTTCACGTAGCTCGACGCGTTTGCCGTCAATCTCGAGTACCGCCGCCCCTCGAATGATGTAGAAGAACTGCCGCGACCGCCGGTGGGAATGCCGCTGCTCGTTGTCGCCGGGCGGAACACGCTCTTCGATGACGCTGAGGTCCTCGCGCTTCAGCAGGTGCCAACCTTCGCTACCGCTACCCCATCGGTAGCATTCCGCGGTCGAAATGTCCGTGACGTTCATTCGAGTCGCTGAACCCTTTTGCCGTTTAGCGCCGCGGTGAGCAGCCGCGGCGAGCGAAGGCGAGCCAGCGGACCGCTCCACTGCGAAGTTAGCCAGCGCTACGCCCACTTCTTGCCAAGCGCATCGAGGCCCGCTCGGGCCAGATCCTCGGGTGTCATCGTCACGTGGAACTCCACGTCCGCGTTGAAGGTGAGAAACCACGGCTCCGCAAACGTCGGGACCTTCGATGGGTCATCCAGATGCACGATCATGATCGCGCCACGCTGGCCGTCGCGCTCAGTGAAGTAGACCGCCTCCGGCTTCGTTGCCTCAAGAATTCGCTTCAGCTTCTCCCCGGCGCTGCCGTCCCGAACCGCAGCGTTGAACGTTTCATGCGGGATCTTGATGTCTAGGAGCATTCTCATCTCGGTCCTCCTCCTGAAGCGGGTTGTCTCCTCTGGATCTGGCTAGACAGTATGACTTCCACGAGGTGAGGCTGACCCCCA
>MGBT01000207.1 GCA_001788395.1 Candidatus Rokubacteria bacterium GWA2_70_23 | reverse complement strand
CTCATCCGACCCCGACCAGTAGAGTTGTATACGTTATTTCCTGACGCACGCTTATGTCACGTTCTCCGCGCCCCCTCCAGGGCCGCCGCCACGCCACACACCGTTCATGATGCCTACGCTCCGAGGTGTCCATCACGGAGATGGTGGAGCTGGTCGCCGAGCTAACCGAGTTCCGGGGGCGGATCGCTTGGGGCCCCTCCAAGCCGAACGGGCAGCGGCGGCGCTGTCTGGACGTCTCCCGGGCCAAGCGGGCGTTCGGATTCCGCGCCCGTACGACCTTCCGAGACGGGCTCGCGCGGACGGTGGCGTGGTACGAAGCTCAGCGCGGGCTGGCCCCGGCAGCTCCGGAGACCTACTGCCTCGGCTCCTGGTCTACAGGGAACTCGAGCGCCGGGACTCGCGGCTCTGCCGTCGCGTCATCTTCCTCCTCGAGCTGCTGGGGCGCGACGCCCCGTATGCGGCACGGGCGGTGGGGACGGCATCGTGGGTGGTGCGACGCCTCACCACGCGGGATCTCGCGTGGGCCGACGTCGTGTTGAACGCGGTGCCGATGTTCCTCGAAGAAGGCGAGGAGGTCCGTCTCGAGGCTCATGGCCGGTACCAGCCACTCAGGCGGGCTGCGGTTCCACGATCTTCGCCTGGCCGCTGTATCGCTTCACCCTGACCCGGCCTTCCCGATGCCGCTGGGCGGCGATGTCGAAGGCCAGCTGCATCCGCAGCAGGTGATCCATCTTGGGGCCGAACGCCTTCTCGATCCGCAGAGCCATCTCGCCCGAGAGGGCGGTGCGCTCGTTCAGCAGCAGCGACAAGGCCTGGCGCGTAACGCCCAGGAGGCCCGCGGCCTCCGTGACCGACAGACCGAGGGGCTCGATAACCTGACGGCGGATCACGCCGCCGGGGTGAGGGGGATTCTTCATGGACATCGCAACATCTCCTTCCTAGTGGTAGTCCGTGAGGTCGACATCAAAGGCATCGCCCTTCTCGAAGCGGAAGACAATCCTCCAGTTCCCGGTGATCGTGACGCTCCAAAACCCCTTGAGGTCACCCTTCAGCGGGTGAAGGCGCCAGCCGGGAAACAGCCCCACGTCACCCGATTCCTCGGCCGTATCGAGCGCGGCGAGCACGTCCGCGATCTTTTGGGCCTGGCCGGCGGAAACGCTGCGCCGGTCGTCGTCTTCAAACAGGCGCTTCAGTCCCTTGTGTCCAAAACTCTTAATCGGCATCCATTTCCCATGTAACCTGTCAAATGACGTTTGTCAACCCACTGGCGTCGCGGCAAGATGGAATTGCTGCGGATCAAGCGGCCGGAGATGTTGAAGGAGCATTCCCCCGAGGACCTCGGACGCGTGCTCGGCTTGGATCGCGCTCCCGAGGTCAAGACGTTACGGCGCAAGCTCAGCCGCCTGGCCACCGTCGGCCGGGCCACGGAGTTCGGTCGGGCCCTCGCCGAACGACGCGTGGCCGAACGCGGAGCCGCGCTGGGCTTCCTGTACGCAGATGGGCCTTCTTCAGCGGCCTGCTAGGCCCGACACCGCCGTCGGTGGTGTGCTTCACGAAAGGGCGAAGCGCTCTTAGTGCCTGTTGTTTCATCGCGTCCGAGGGGAAATCCACGGGGTTATCCACGGCCCGCACACAGCTGCGGTGGACAACTCCCGGCCGGCACGCCCTCGCGGCCCGTGTGCTATCCTAACTCGCGTATGTCCCTGGTGAATTTGCTGGATCTCCTGCCCTCCGAGATGGAATCGCTGGTGGAGTCACTGGGCGCGCCGCGCTACCGCGGCCGTCAGCTCGCTGGCTGGATCTTCGGCAAGGGCGTCACCGACCTCGGGGCCATGTCCGACCTCCCCAAGGACCTGCGGCAGGCCCTCGCGGAGCGCTGCGCGGTGGGCCTGCCTGAGGTGGAGCGGATCACGCCTTCCCAGGATGCCAGCCGGAAGCTCGTCTTGCGGCTCGCCGGCGGCTCACGGTTGCAGTCGGTCCTCATGCCCGACGACGACCGGCTGACGCTCTGCCTCTCCACCCAGGTGGGCTGCGGCTTCGGCTGCGCGTTCTGCCTCACGGGGACCATGGGGCTCGGCCGGAACCTGAGCCCGGGCGAGATCGTGGGGCAGGTGCTCGTCGCCAGGCGCCTCCTCGAGGCCGGGCTGCGGATTACCCATGTGGTCTACATGGGCATGGGCGAGCCGCTGGCCAACTACGCGGCGACGGTGAAGTCGCTCCGCATCCTCACCGACCCGCACGGCTTGGGCTTTTCCCCCAGGCGGATCACCGTCTCCACGGTGGGTCTGGTGGCGGGGATCGAGAAGCTGGCGCAGGAGAACCTCCGGGTGAACCTGGCGATCTCGCTTCACGCCACGACCGACGAGATCCGCGACCAGCTGATGCCGGTGAACAAGGCCTTCGACCTCGAGGCGTTGCTGGCCGCCTGCCGGCGCTTCCCGCTGCCCGTCCGCCAGCGCATCACCTTCGAGTACGTCCTCCTCGACGGCGTGAACGACGGTCCCGAAGACGCCCGCAGGCTGGTGCGGCTGCTCCGCGGGATGCGGGCCAAGATCAACCTGATCCCGTTCAACGACTGGGAGGGTTCTTCCTTCCGCCGTCCCGCCCTCCAGAAGATCCTCGCCTTCCAGGCGATCCTGCTCGAGCACGGGATCACCGCGACGCTCCGCTGGAGCAAGGGGGAGGACATCGGGGCGGCGTGCGGCCAGCTCAAGGAGTCCGTGACCGTCGGGCGCGGACGGGCGGCGGCCGAGCTGACGGCGCCATGACGACCCGCGCGATCACGGTGGGCGTGGCCACCCTCGGGTGCCGGCTGAACCAGGTGGAGTCGCAGGAGATGCTGGGGCTCGTCGAAGCCCAGGGCTTCCGGCCCGTGGCCGGGGCGGAGCGCGCCGAGGTGTATGTCGTGAACACCTGCACGGTGACGGGCCGGGCCGATGTCTCCGACCGGCAGCTCATCAGGCGGATCACTCGCGAACGCCCCGGGGCGCTGGTCGTGGTCACCGGCTGCTGGGCCCAGACCGACCCCCAGGCGGTGGCCCGGATCCCCGGCGTGGACCTCGTGCTGGGCAATCAGGAGAAGTACCGGCTCCCCGAGCTCGTGGCCGCGCTGCTCGCGCAGCGCCCGGAGCATCAGGCCGTCGATGGCCGGGGGCCGGAGATCCGGGTCGCGCCCATCGCCGAGGCGCGCTCCGTGCCCGCGGCGCCCCTCGCGAGGGTCGCCGGCCGATCGCGCGCCTTTGTCAAGATCCAGGACGGCTGCCAGCACCGCTGCGCATTCTGCATCGTGCCCGCCGCTCGGGGCGCGAGCCGCAGCCAGGACCCGGAGGTGGTGCTCGATCGGGTGCGCGCCCTGATCGAGGCCGGCCACGGGGAGATCACGCTCACGGGCGTGGACCTGGGGCATTACGGCTGGGATCTCCTGCCGCGCACGACCCTCGCCGTCCTCCTTCGGCAGCTTGCCGAAGTGGCGGGGCTCAGGTGGCTCCGGCTCTCCTCGATCCTGCCTGCCTACGTCACCGCGGATCTGCTGGAGGTGATCACGGGCTCGCCTCGGGTCGCGCCGCACCTGCATCTCCCGCTTCAGAGCGGCAGCGACCGGGTGCTCCGCCTCATGCGCCGTCCCTACAACACGCGCATGTACCGGACGCTCGTGGAGCGGCTCGCGCGTGACCTGCCGGACCTCGGTCTCGGCGCCGACCTGATCGTGGGGCACCCGGGTGAGAGCGAGGCGGACTTCGCCGAGACCAGGGCGCTCGTGAGCGGATTGCCCTTCTCCTATCTCCACGTCTTTTCCTACTCCGACCGGAAGGGGACGGAGTCCACCCGCCTCACCGACCGCGTGCCGGCGCAGACGATCCGCGCCCGGAGCGCGGCGCTGAGACAGCTCGGCCGCGAGAAGGCTCTCGCGTTCAGGCAGCGGATGCTGGGCCGGACCCACGAGGCGCTGGTGCTGGAGGCGCGGGACCGCGCCACCGGCCTCCTCTCGGGGCTCACGGCGAATTACGTCGAGGTGCTCTTCGACGGGCCGGACCGGCTCGCCCGCGGCTTCGTGCCCGTGACCATCACCGACTGCCGGCCCGAGGGGACCTTCGGCCGCCTGGAGGGTTCGATCGCATGACAGCGCGACAGGCCCGAACGCGGGGAAACCAGATCACCGTGGGGGTGATCGGAGGCAGCGGCCTCTACGAGATGGAAGGCCTCACCGACTTGCGGTGGGTGCGGGTGAAGACGCCCTTCGGCGATCCCTCGGACGCCTACTGCGTGGGCCGGCTGGGCGACCGCGAGGTGATCTTCTTGCCCCGCCACGGCCGGGGGCATAGGCTCACCCCCTCGGAGCTCAACTACCGCGCGAACATCCACGGCTTCAAGCAGTTGGGCGCCAGGTGGGTCATCTCCATCAGCGCGGTGGGGAGCATGCGGGAGGAGATCCGCCCCCTGGATCTCGTGCTGCCCGACCAGTTCTACGATCACACGAAGCGGCGCGTGTCGACCTTCTTCGGCGACGGGATCGTGGCCCACGTGGGGATGGCGCACCCGGTGTGCTCCGATCTGGCCGACCTCCTGGAAGCCGGCGGGCGCGAGACCGGCGCGACGGTTCACCGGGGCGGCACGTACATCTGCATCGAGGGGCCGCAGTTCTCCACCAAGGGGGAGTCCGAGATCTACCGCCGCTGGGGGGTGTCGGTGATCGGCATGACCAATATGCCGGAAGTCAAGCTCGCCCGAGAGGCCGAGCTCTGCTACGCCACGCTGGCGCTCGCCACGGACTACGACGTGTGGCACGAGGAGCACGAGGCGGTGTCGGTGGAGGCCGTGGTGGCCACCCTCCTCAAGAACGTCGCGACCGCCAAGGACGTGCTGCGCCGGGTGATTCCCCGGATCGGGAAACCCTGCGGCGGCGGCTGCCGCCAGGCGCTCAAGGATGCCGTCATCACGAACCCTGCGGCCTTTCCGCCGCGCACCCGGAAGCGGCTCGACCTGCTGATCGGGCACTACTTCCAGAAGGGCAACACCCGTGGCTGATCTCGTGGTGGTGGGCTCGGTGGCGCTCGACAGCGTGAAAACGCCCTTCGGGCAGGTGGCCGAGGCGCTGGGGGGGTCGGCCACCTACTTCTCCTACGCGGCGAGCTTCTTCACCCAGGTCCACGTGGTGGCGGCGGTGGGGCAGGACTTCCCCAAGGAGCACCTGGCCCTGCTCGAGCAGCGGGGCGTGGACATCGGCGCGGTGCAGGTGGTGGAGGGGAAGAAGACCTTCCGCTGGACGGGCGAGTACGGCTTCGACCTCAACGAGGCGAAGACGCTCGACACGCAGCTCAACGTGCTCGCCGAGTTCAAGCCCGCGCTGTCCCCGCCGCTCCGGACGGCACCCTTCCTCTTCCTCGCCAACATCGATCCCGAGCTGCAGCTGGACGTGCTCGGGCAGATGGAGCAGCCGCGGCTCATTGCGCTGGACACCATGAACTTCTGGATCGAGGGCAAGCGGGAGGCACTGGGCCGCGTGCTCTCCCGCGTGGACGTGCTCCTGATCAACGACGCCGAGGCCCGGATGCTGGCCCGCGAGCCCAACCTCGTCAAGGCCGCGCGCGCGATCCTGGACATGGGGCCCCGCGTGGTGGTGATCAAGCGCGGCGAGTATGGCGCCCTCATGGTCTCCGACGGCCGCTTCTTCTTCGCTCCGGCCTACCCGCTGGAAGCGGTCTTCGACCCGACGGGCGCAGGCGACACCTTCGCCGGCGGTTTCATGGGCTACCTGGCGCAGCGGGGACTCACCGACCCCGCCTCCCTCCGCCGCGCCATGGTGCACGGCGCCGTCATGGCCTCGTTCACGGTGGAGGACTTCTCGCTGGACCGGCTCAAGCGCCTCGACCCGGCCGAGATCGAGCGGCGCTACAAGACCTTCCAGGAGATGGTGCACTTCGACCGATGACGACGGACCCTGCGCTCGCGGCCAAGCACGCGCGCCTCGTGGCCATCCTCCGGACCATGGACCGCCCCATCGTTGCCTTCTCGGGCGGGGTGGACTCCACCTTCCTCGGCTGGGCGGCGAAGCAGGCGGTGGGGGAGCGCGCGCTCCTGGTCACGGCGGACTCCGAGACCTACCCGTCCTCCGAGCTCGGCGAGGCGCGGCGGCTGGCCGCCCTCATCGGGCTGCCGCACACGGTGGTGCAGACGCGCGAGCTGGACAACCCCGAGTACGCGAAGAACCCGCCCAACCGCTGCTTCTTCTGCAAGGACGAGCTGTTCACGCGCTTGGAAGCCATCGGGCGCGAGCACGGCGGCCTCCCCATCGTCTACGGCGCCCTCATGGACGACCTGGGCGATCACCGTCCCGGCATGGAGGCGGCATCGCTGAAGGGCGTCCGGGCCCCGCTCATCGAGGCCGAGCTGTGGAAGGAGGAGGTGCGGGCCCTGTCCCGGGCGGCGGGGCTCCCGACTTGGGACAAGCCCTCCTTCGCCTGTCTCTCCTCGCGCTTCCAGTACGGCGACCCCATCACCGTGGACAAGCTCAGGCGGGTGGACGAGGCCGAGGCCTTCCTCCGGACGCTCGGCTTCAGCCAGTTCCGGGTGAGGCACCACGACCGACTGGCCCGTCTCGAGCTGTCGCTCCCGGAGATGGAGCGGCTCTGGCAGGAGGGGCTCCGTGAGGCCATCCTCGCCCGGTTCCGCCAGCTCGGCTACGCCTACGTCACGCTGGACATGCAGGGCTTCCGCAGCGGCAGTGCCAACGAGATGCTCCAGTGGATCGGGAAAAGGTCAAGGCGCTCCTAGAGGAGGTGGCGCGCGGGACGCTGTCGCCCGAGCGCGCGCTGGCGCGCCTGCGCGACCTCCCCGTGGAGGACCTGGGCTTCGCCCGCGTGGATCTCCACCGCTCGCTGCGCCACGGGGTCCCGGAGGCGGTGTTCTGCCAGGGGAAGACGCCCGAGCAGGTGGTGGCCATCCTCCGCCGGCTCGCCGAGCAGCACGACAACATCCTCGCCACGCGCGCCGACGAGCGCGTGCTCCAGGCCGTGGCGGAGAGCGGGCTGCCCCACCGGCTCCACCCGCAGGCGCGCATCGCCGTGGTCCGGCCCCGTGACGAGGAGGGCCTCGGGCTCGTCGTCGTCATGAGTGCCGGCACCTCCGACCTGCCCGTGGCCGAGGAGGCCGCCATCGCCTGCGAGACCATGGGCAACCGCGTGGAGCGCATCTATGACTGCGGCGTGGCGGGGCTCCACCGGCTGGTGCCGCACCTCGACCGGCTCAACGAGGCCAACGCGATCGTCGTCGTGGCCGGCATGGAAGGCGCGCTGCCGAGCGTGGTGGGCGGGCTCGTGGACCGTCCCGTGATCGCCGTGCCCACGAGCGTGGGCTACGGCGCCTCCTTCGGCGGCATCGCGGCGCTCCTGGCGATGCTCAACTCCTGCGCGCCGGGCGTGTCGGTGGTGAACATCGACAATGGCTACGGGGCGGCGGCCCAGGCCAACCAGATCAACAAGCTCGCCGCCAAGGTCCGGTAGGCCGTGCGCCTGGCGTACTTCGACTGCCCCAGCGGCGCGGCCGGGGACATGATCCTCGGGGCCCTCGTGGACGCCGGGGTGCCCTTCGAGGCCCTGCGCGAGGGGCTGGGGAAGCTCGACCTCCGCGGCTACTCCCTGGAGCGGCGGGAGGTCATGAAGGGCGCGTTCCGGGCGACCAAGGTGGACGTGCACGTGCACGACCATGCCCACGAGGCCGGGGAGGCGCCCGGGCACGCGCATGAGCGTCCCCATGGCAAGCACGCCCACCCGCACCGGAATCTCGCGGCCATCCTCGACGTCCTGGGGCGGAGCGCGCTGCCCGGGCCCGTCCGGGCCGATGCCGAGAGGATCTTCAGGCGGCTGGCCGAGGCCGAGGCGCGGGCGCATGGGGTCGGCGTGGAGGAGGTGCGCTTCCACGACGTCGGGGCGGTGGATGCCATCGTGGATGTCACCGGGGCGTGCATCGGGCTTCATCTGCTCGGCATCGAGGCGGTACACTGCTCGGCGCTGCCGCTGGGCGGGGGGATGGTGAACGGACCCCATGGCAGGATCCCCGTGCCCGCGCCCGGCACGGCCGAGTTGCTCCGCGGCTTCCCGGTGGTGGACACGGGCGTCAAGCGGGAGCTGGTGACGCCCACGGGGGCGGCGATCCTGACGACCCTCTGCGCCGGGGCAGGGGCGATGCCGGCCATGACGGTCTCGGCGGTGGGCTACGGCGCGGGCAGCATGGATCTCGACACGCCGAACGTGATCCGGGTCTTCGTCGGCGAGGGGGCAGCGGGGCTTTCCCGGCCGGATGCCGTGACGGAGACGGTGTACCAGGTCGAGACCACCGTGGACGACATGTCGCCCCAGCTCTGGGAGCCCCTGATGGACCGGCTCTTCGAGGCCGGGGCGCTGGATGTGTACCTCACGGCCGTCCTCATGAAGAAGAGCCGCCCGGGCGTGGTGCTCACGGCATTCTGCGAGCCCGCCGAGGTGGGCTCGCTCGCGCGGGTGCTCTTCGAGGAGTCCACCAGCATCGGCGTCCGCTGGATGCCCTGGCAGCGCCAGCGATTGCCGCGGGAGATGGTGACGATCGAGACGTCCTACGGGATGGTGGCGTTCAAGGTCTCGCGCCTGGGGGACCGCGTGGTCACGGCGACGCCGGAATTCGACGAGGTGCGCCGCATCGCGCGGGACAAGGGCCTGCCGGTGCGCGAGGTGCTCGACCAGGCACGGGCCGATGGGCGCCGGCTCTTGACATCCGCCCCTGGCACGGCATAGGGTTGCAGTCCACGGCGGTCATCGAGCTCTCACGCATCCACCCCTCTGAGGAGGTCACTGCGGTGAAAACCAAGGTCACGATGACGATCAACGGGGTGAGCTACTCCCACGAGGTCGAGCCGCGGATGCTCCTGGTGCACTTCATCAGGGAGCTGGCCGGGCTCACGGGCACCCACGTGGGGTGCGACACCAGCCAGTGCGGCGCCTGCACGATCAACCTGAACGGCCTGGCGGTGAAGTCCTGCACCCTGCTGGCCGTCCAGGCCGACGGGGCGCAGATCACCACCATCGAGGGGCTGGCCAAGGACGGCAAGCTCCATCCCATCCAGGAGGCGTTCTGGGAGAAGCACGGGCTGCAGTGCGGCTTCTGCACGCCGGGCATGATCATGTCGGCCGCGCAGATCCTCCAGCGCAACCCGAACCCGTCCGAGGCCGAGATCCGCCACGAGCTCGAGGGCAACCTCTGCCGCTGCACGGGCTACCACAACATCGTCAAGGCCATCCAGTACGCAGCCGAAACAATGGCGAAGCGGTAGAGGAGCCTCCACCATGGCCACCGCGAGACTGATGGGCTCGAGCATCAAGCGCCGCGAGGATCCCCGCTTCATCACCGGCAAGGGCAACTACACCGACGACCTCAAGCTCCCGGGCATGACCTATGCCGCCTTCGTCCGGAGCGAGCACGCCAACGCCAGGATCCGGGGCATCGACACCGCGCGCGCCAGGGCGCACCCCGGGGTCGTGGCGATCTTCACCGGCAAGGACATGACGGGCGTCAACTCGCTGCCTTGCGGCTGGCTGCTCCCGGAGCTGAAGGTGCCGCAGCACCCGCCGCTGGCCACGGAGGCCGCGCGCTGCGTCGGCGACCCCGTGGCGATCGTCATCGCCGAGAGCCAGACCGCGGCGCTCGATGCCGCCGACCTGGTGAAGGTGGACTGGGACGTGCTGCCGTCGGTGACGAGCACCGCGCGCGCGGCGACCCCCGGAGCGCCGCAGATCCACGAGGTGGCGCCGAACAACATCGCCTTCAAGTTCCAGATCGGCGATGCCGCCGAGACCGATGCCGCCTTCACGAAGGCCGACGTCGTCGTCAAGAAGCGCATCGTCAACCAGCGCCTCGTCGCCAACGCCATGGAGCCCCGCGCCTGCGTGGCGCGCTACGAGGACGCCACGGGCGACCTCACGCTGTGGGTCACCTCGCAGAACCCCCACGTGCACCGGCTGCTGATGACCGCCTTCGTGCTCGGCATCCCCGAGCACAAGGTGCGGGTGATCGCCCCTGACGTGGGCGGCGGGTTCGGCTCGAAGATCTTCCTCTACAACGAGGAGACCGTCTGCTCGTGGGCCACGCGCCAGATCAAGCGGCCGATCCGCTGGACATCGGACCGGCGCGAGGCCTTCCAGACCGACGCGCAGGGTCGCGACCATGTGACGGACGCCGAGGTCGCGCTGTCCAAGGACGGCACGATGCTGGGCCTGCGGGTGAAGACCACGGCCAACCTGGGCGCGTATCTCTCGACCTTCGCCCCCGCGGTGCCGACCTTCCTCTACGCGACACTGCTGAACGGCGTCTACGCCTTCGGCGCCATCCATGCCGAGGTCACCGGCGTCTTCACGAACACGACGCCGGTGGACGCCTACCGCGGCGCGGGCCGGCCCGAGGCGGCCTATCTCCTCGAGCGCATGGTGGATGCCTGCGCGGCCGCGCTCAAGATGGACCCGGCCGAGCTCAGGAAGAAGAACTTCATCCCCAAGTTCGACAACGGCTACCAGACCAAGGTGGCCCTCATGTACGACAGCGGCAATTACGGCCCGTGCTTCGACACGCTGCTGCAGATGCTGGACTACAAGAAGTTCCGCGCCGACCAGGCCGCGGCCCGCGCGCAGGGGCGTCTCCTGGGGGTCGGCTTCTCGACCTACATCGAGGCCTGCAGCATCGCGCCGTCCAAGGTGGTGGGAGCGCTGGGCGCCCAGGCCGGGCTCTGGGAATCCGGCAAGGTGCGCGTCCACCCCACGGGCAAGGTGACCGTCTTCACCGGGTCGCACTCTCACGGGCAGGGGCACGAGACGACCTTCGCCCAGCTGGCGGCCGACCAGCTTGGCATCCCTATGGATGACGTGGACATCGTCCACGGCGATACGGGCATCGTGCCCTTCGGCATGGGGACCTACGGCAGCCGTTCCGCCTCCGTGGGCGGCACGGCCATCCTGATGTCCATCAACAAGATCAAGGAGAAGGGCAAGAGGATCGCCGCCCATCTGCTCGAGGCCTCCCCCGGTGACATGGACTATGCCAACGGCCAGTTCTTCGTGAAGGGCTCGCCGGAGAAGGCCGTGCCCTTCGGCACGGTGGCCCTCGTCGCCTACGTGCCTCACAACTTTCCCGAGGGGGTCGAGCCCGGGCTCGAGGAGACGAGCTTCTACGACCCGTCGAACTTCTGCTTCCCCTTCGGCGCCCACGCCTGCGTCGTCGAGGTGGATCCGGACACGGGCCACGTCAAGATCCTCCGCTACCTGGCCGTGGACGACGTCGGCAACGTGATCAACCCGATGATCGTGGACGGCATGGTCCACGGCGGCATCGCCCAGGGCGTCGGCCAGGCCCTCTGGGAGGGTGCTGTGTACGACGACACGTCGGGCCAGCTCATCACCGGGAGCATGATGGACTACGCCCTGCCCAAGGCAGACGGGCTGCCCATGTACGAAACCGCCCGCACGGTGACTCCTACCCCGGTGAACCCGCTGGGCATCAAGGGAGCGGGGGAGACCGGCACCATCGCCTCCACGCCCGCCGTCGTCAACGCGGTGGTGGATGCGCTGTCCGGCCTCGGCGTCGACCACTTCGAAGCGATGCCACTCACGCCTGAGCGGGTCTGGAAGGCCGTTCAGGCCGCCACGTCCGGGAAGTAAGGGGGGAGCCATGTATCCAGCCCAGTTCGACTACCACACTCCCGGCACGGTGAAGGAAGCCCTCGACCTGCTGGGCAAGTACAAGGACGACGCCAAGCTCCTGGCCGGTGGCCACAGCCTCTTGCCCGCCATGAAGTTCCGGCTGGCACGCCCCGCCCACCTGGTGGACCTGAGAAAGGTCCCAGGCCTCGCCGGCATCAAGGAAGAGGGCGGCAGCCTCGTCATCGGCGCCATGACCACCCACTGGGCCGTCGAGTCCTCGCCCCTGGTCAAGGCCAAGTGCCCCGTGCTGGCGCAGACCGCCGCCCAGATCGGCGATCCCATGGTGCGCAACATGGGGACTATCGGCGGAAGCCTGTCCCACGCGGACCCGGCGGCCGACTACCCGGCGACGATCATCGCGCTCAACGCCGAGATGGTCGTGGAGGGGCCAAAGGGCAAGCGGACCATCAAGGTGGACGACTTCTTCAAGAGCCTCATGACGACGGCGGTGGGGCCCGACGAGATCCTCACCGAGGTCCGCGTTCCGGTTTGCGGCGCCAACGTGGGCTGCGCGTACATGAAGTTCCCGCACCCGGCCTCGCGCTTCGCCGTGGTCGGGGTCGCCGCGGCACTCACCGTGGAGGGCGGCAAGGTGAGCAAGGCGAGCATCGGCATCACGGGCGCCGGCACCAAGGCGGTCCGCGCCAAGGGCGTGGAGGCTGCCCTCCTGGGGAAGGCGCTCGACGCGGCGACGATCCAGGCGGCTGCCGAGAAGGCGCCCGACGGCGTGGACGTCCAGGCCGACCTGCAGGGCTCGGTGGAGTACAAGACGCACCTGCTGAAGGTCTTCGCCAAGCGCGCCATCGAGGCCGCCGCGAAGAAGTAGCCCTGTCTCGGACTTCCGAGCCCCGCGGATCGATGGGTCCGCGGGGCTTTCCTTTTCTGCGGTGATCGCCGGCATCGTTCTCGCCGCCGGCCTGTCTCGGCGCATGGGCCAGGCGAAGCTCCTGCTCGACTGGGGCGGCAGGCCCGTGATCCGCCGGACCGTGGAGTGCCTCGCCTCGGTCGGGCTCGACGAGATCCTCGTGGTCGTGGGTCCGTCGCACTCCGATCTGGAGACCGCGCTCGACGGGCTCGCGGTGAGGTTCGTCGTGAACGCGCATCCGGAGGCGGGCCAGGCCGGCTCGGTCGTCGCTGGCATCCGCGCGCTCGCGCCGGGGACGCACGGCGCGCTCATCGCGCTTGGAGACCAGCCGACGGTTCCGCGTGAAGTGATTCCCGCGCTGCTCCGCGCCTTCGGCGAGAGCGGTCGGTCCATCGCGGCGCCCTCCTACCGTGGGATACGGGGCAACCCCGTGCTCTTCGCGGCGTCGCTGTTTCCCGAGATCGTGGCGCTCGACGGTGACCAGGGGGCGCGCTCCGTGGTGGACCGGGATCCGGCGCGAGTCATGCTGGTGGACTTCGACATGCCGATGCCGCAGGATCTCGACACCCCCGAGGACTACGAGAGGCTCGGGTCCCCTGGCCAGCCGGTGTAAGATAGGAGCGTCATGAGAGAAGAGATCAAGAACATCCAGGACTTGATGGAAGGAGCGGACTACGTCACCGACGCGGCCATCGCCACCTCGGTGCATCTCGCCATGACGCTGCACAAGCCGCTCCTCATCGAGGGGCATGCCGGTGTCGGGAAGACCGAGGTCGCGAAGGTGATGGCGCGCATGCTCGGCACGCGCCTGATTCGCCTGCAATGCTACGAGGGGCTGGACGCGGCCCAGGCGCTTTACGAGTGGAATTACCCGAAGCAGATCCTGCACATCAAGCTCGAGGAGAGCACGACGCACTCGCTCGAGGACAAGGAGGCGGCGATCTTCTCCGAGCCCTTCCTGATCCGGCGGCCGCTGCTGCAGGCCATCACCGAGAACGGCCAGCCGCCGGTGCTGCTCATCGACGAGATCGACCGCGCGGATGAAGAATTCGAGGCCTTCCTCCTGGAGGTGCTCTCCGACTTCCAGGTGACGATCCCCGAGATCGGCACGATCAAGGCGACGTTTCCGCCCTACGTGATCCTCACCTCGAACCGGAACCGCGAGCTGTCGGACGCGCTCCGGCGCCGCTGCCTCTACCTCTGGGTGGACTTCCCCGGGTTCGACAAGGAGGTCCGGATCGTCACGCGCAAGGTTCCAGGGGTGAACGAGCGGCTGGCCCGCGAGATCTCCCGCTTCATGGAGAGCCTGCGCACGGTCCGGCTTTCCAAGCTCCCGGGCGTGGCGGAGACGCTGGACTGGGCGCAGGCGCTGTCCTCCCTCCACGCCGATCACCTCGACGAGGACCTGGTGGCCGAGACGCTCGGGTGCGTGCTCAAGGACCCCGACGACATCAAGCGCGTGAAGCGCGAGCTTGACGCCTCGGGCCTCAAGCGCTTCATCCCGCTGGACGGGTAAGCGGTTTCCATGCAGAATTCGCGGGACCTCATGACGGCCACGCTCGCCTTCGGGCGGATGTTGCGCGGCGCGGGGCTCCAGGTGACCGTCTCCGAGCTGATGGACGCGGTTCGGGCGCTGGAAGTCGTGGACGTCATGGACCGCTCCGACGTCTACCTCGGTCTCCGCACCGTGCTCGTCACCCGCCGTGAGGAGCTGCCCGCCTTCGACCGCTGCTTCGACGCCTTCTGGACGTTCCGCGCCGCCGAGGGGCAAGGGCTCGAGGGGCTCATGGGACCGACACAGAGCGCCGGACAGCAGGGCGAGGGGGACTCGGCGTCGGGCTCCCTGGAAACCGCGGGGCGGAAAGAGGCCGCGCTGGCGCTCGAGGGCTGGGAGGAGGAGGGGGCCGACGAGGGCGAGCCGATGGAGGTCCCCGGCACGAGCCCCCAGGAGGTGCTGATGGAGCGGGACTTCTCCTCCTTCCCCTCCGATCAGCTCGACGAGGTGGCGCGGGTCACGGTGCTCATCGCCAAGCGGCTCGCCCGCCGCGTGAGTCGCCGCCGGCGCCCCGTGAGGCGCGGCGGGGTGGTGGATCTGCGGCGCAGCGTCCGCGCCAACATGATGAAGGGCGAGTTCGTGGAGCTGAGGCGGCGCGAGCGCCGTCGCCGGAAGGTGCGGCTCGTCCTCCTCTGCGACGTGTCGGGATCCATGGACCTCTACAGCCGCTTCCTCTTGCAGTTCCTCTACGCCCTGCAGAACGTCTTCGGCCGCGTGGAGACCTTCACCTTCGCCACGCGCCTGACGCGCGTCACGGAGCACCTGAAGGGCGCCTC
Source organism: Candidatus Rokubacteria bacterium GWA2_70_23 (assembly GCA_001788395.1). Classification (GTDB taxonomy): domain Bacteria; phylum Methylomirabilota; class Methylomirabilia; order Rokubacteriales; family CSP1-6; genus UBA12499. Next base: position 35,601 of record MGBT01000207.1, on the reverse strand, counting down.
GTACCGGCGGGCGCTCCGGCAGCTCACCGAGGTCCGCGACTGGTCTGGCGGCACGCGCATCGGCGACTGTCTCGGCGAGTTCAACCGTGGCTGGGGGCGACTGGTGAACCGCCAGACCATTGTCCTCTTGCTCTCCGACGGCTGGGAGACCGGCGAGCCCGATGATCTCGCCACCGAGATGCTCACGCTCAAGCGGAAGGCGGGCCGCGTGATCTGGCTCAACCCGCTTCTCGGCAACCCGTCCTACGAGCCGCTCACGCGCGGGATGGCCGCGGCGCTGCCGCTCGTGGACCACTTCGCCGCCGCCCACAACCTCGCGAGCCTGCGGGATCTCGCGGGACACCTCACCCTCAGGTGAGCCGGCCATGAGCGAGCTCTTCGAGCACATCGAGCGGCTCCGCCAGGCGGAGGGCAAGGTCGCGCTGGCGACGCTCGTGAACACCCGCGGCACGACCCCCCGGAAAGAAGGCGCGCAGATGCTGGTCGGCGAGGGCGGCCGGATCCTCGGATCGGTCACCATCGGCGGCTGCGTGGACGCCCAGGTCATCGAGGAGTCGGCCGAGGTACTCGGGCAGAACCTGCCCCGCCTGCTCGAGCTCAACCTGGGCGATGAGGAGGCCTGGGAGATCGGGCTGACCTGCGGCGGGACCATCGAGGTGTTCGTCGAGCCGGTGACCCTCGATCGCCCGGGCGATCGGACGCTCCTCTTCTACGAGCGCGCGCGGGCGCATGCGGCGACCGGGGGGCGGGCGGCCATCCTCACCCGGCTCGAGGCGCCCGATCACGGTGCCAAGCTGCTCGTGCTCGACTCGGGCGTGCTGGAGGGATCGCTGGGCGAGCCCTTCCTCGACCGCCGCTTCGCCGCCGAGGCGCTGGAGGCGCTCGGCTCCGGCGGCTCCCGCACGCTTTTCCTCGAGGGAGTGCGGGTCTTCATGGAGGTTCTCGCGCCGCCCGCGATCCTCCTGATCGTGGGGGGCGGACACGTGGCCATGCCGCTCGTGAACCTCGGGCGGACGCTGGGGTTCCGCACCGTGGTGGTGGACGGGAGACCGCGCTTCGCGACGCGGGAGCGCTTCCCGGACGTGGACGAGCTCCGGATCGGCATCCCGTCGGACCTCGTGCGCGAGATCCCGCTCATCCCGGGCACGGCCTTGGTGCTGGTGGCCCATGATTACAAGTACGACCTGCCGGTGCTGCGCCACGCGCTGACCACGGAGGTCGGGTACATCGGGCTTTTGGGCAGCTCGCGGCGGGGAGCGGCGATCTTGAACCTGCTCCGGGAGGACGGCCTCACGGAGGCCCAGCTGGCGCGGTTGCGCGTGCCCATCGGGCTCGACCTGGGGGCCCAGTCGGCCCCCGAGATCGCGCTGGCGATCATGGCCGAAATCCTCGCCACCCAGCGCGGCGCCACCGGCCTCCCCCTTTCTGAAAAGGTGAAGAGCACATGAAACCCATTGCCCTGCGCAGAGGCGAAGCGGGTGCCGAGACCCTCGACGGCCGGATCGCCTGCCACGACGTGCGAGATCCCCAGGGGCGCGTCGCGATCCGGAAGGGGCAGACGCTCGATGCCGAGGCGGCACGCCTCCTGCTGACCTTGCCCTGGGGGGAGGTGCATGTCCTCGAGCTGGAGCCGGGGGACGTGCACGAGGAGCCCGCCGGGGCGCGGCTGGCGCAGTCGGCCGTGGGCGAGGGCGTGGAGGTGAAAGGCTATAGCGGGGGGCAGTGGACGCTGCTCGCCACCCGCCGCGGGCTCCTGCGCGTTCACGCCGCGGCGCTCGACGAGGTGAACGCGCAGCCCGGCATCGCGGTGTTCACGCTCTATGATCTCCAGCCGGTGGAGGCGGGCGAGGTGGTGGCGAAGGCGAAGGTGACGCCGCTGGCCATCGCGGAGCGGGTGGTGACGCACGTGGAGGAGTGTGCCCGGGCGGCGGGCGGGCTCGTCACCGTGAGGCCGTTCCTCCCTCGCACCATTGGCTCGGTCACGCGCGAGAGTCTGGATGCCCGGCAGCGCGCCAGGTTCGAGGCCGCGCTCCAGGAGAAGGTGGACTGGTTCGGATCGCGCCTGCTCCCCGTGCGCTACTCCGGGGGCGGTGCCGGCGCCGTGGCCGCGGAGATCCAGGCCGTGGTGGCGGCGGGCGCCGATCTCGTGATCGTCGCGGGCGCGAGCGCGCTGGATCCGCTCGATCCCGTGTTCCTCGGCATCGGGCTGGCCAGCGGGAGGATGGACCGGGTCGGAGTGCCGGCCCATCCGGGCAGCCTGCTCTTCCTGGGCGAGGCCATGAACCGGCCGGTGCTGGGCATGCCCACCTGCGGCATGTTCTCCCAGGCGACGACCTTCGACCTCATCCTGCCGCGCCTTCTCACCGGCGAGCGCATCGGCGCAGCCGAGCTGGCGGGGCTGGGCCACGGCGGGCTTCTCTCCCAGGACAGCGCCTTCCGCTTCCCGCCATACCGGAAGAGCGCGGCGCGGGGCGAGCTGCCGGAGTAGCGCCGTGGTCTACAGCACCGTGATCCGCGACCGCTTCCGCCACCCACGTTTCCGCGGCCGGATCGTGGAGCCGCAAGCCGCCTTCGAGGACGTGAACCCCCTCTGCGGCGACCGCATCCGCATCGAGTGCCGCATCGAGCACGGCACGCTGTCCGACGCGCGGCACCACGGCGACAGCTGTGCCATCTGCGCGGCCTCCGCGGACGTGTTGCTGGAGATAGTGGTGGGGCGCGCGACCGAGGAGGCGGCCGCCGTCCTGGCGGCGGCGGTCCTCGAGCGGCTGGAGGCGAAGATCCGGCCCACGCGGATGCGCTGCGTGACCCTGCCCATCTCGGTGCTCCGCGGGGCGCTCGCGAGCCTGGGGGGCCACCCCGATGAGCCCGTGGGCGAAGAGGCCCCACCGTTGCGGCGCCGCCCCGATGAGCGCTTGCGCGAAGAGGCCCCACCGCCACCCGGAGTCCCCCACGTTAAGGCAACCTGAATGACCCTGGGCGAGCTCTGCCGCGCGGACTTCCCCATCCTCTCCCGCACCGTGAACGGGCATCCCCTGGCCTACCTGGACTCCGCGGCCTCGAGCCAGAAGCCGCGCCAGGTGATCGAGGCCATCCAGCGCTACTACGAACGGAGCCACGCCAATGTCCACCGCTCCATCCACACGCTGGGCGAGGAAGCCACCGAGCTGTACGAGGGCGCCCGCGACGCGGTGTGCGGCTTCATCGGCGCCCGCTCGCGGGAGGAGGTCCTCTTCACGCGCGGGACGACGGAGGCGATCAACCTGGTCGCCCAGCTCGTGGGACGGACGCTCCGGCCTGCCGACGAAGTGCTGGTCACCGAGATGGAGCATCACTCGAACCTGATCCCGTGGCAGATGGCCTGCCGTGACCACGGCGCCGTGCTGCGGGCCGTGCCGGTGCCCGACGGCCGTCACCTGGACCTCGACGCCTTCCGCCGACTCCTCGGCGGGCGCACGCGCATCGTCGCGGTGACCCATGTCTCCAACGTCCTCGGCACGATCAACCCGGTGGCGGACCTCGTGCGCGAGGCCCACGCGGCGGGCGCGCTCGTGCTCGTGGACGGCGCCCAGGCCGCGCCTCACCTGGCGCTCGACATGGTGGCCCTCGGTGCGGACTTCTACGCCTTCTCGGGGCACAAGCTCCTCGGGCCCACCGGGATCGGGGTGCTGTATGGCCGCAAGGAGGTCCTGGAGCGCCTCGAGCCCGCCTGGGGCGGGGGAGAGATGATCAAGGAGGTGTGGATCGACCATGCCCAGTGGAACGATCTGCCGTGGCGCTTCGAGCCCGGCACGCCGCCGATCGCGGGGGCAGTGGGCCTGGCCGCGGCGGTGGAGTACCTCGACAAGCTCGGCATGCCGCGGGTGACCGTCCACGAGCAGGAGCTCACGCGCCGGGCCCAGGACGCGCTGGCGGCGATCCCCGGCGTCACCGTCTACGGGCCGCCGTCCGGCGAGGGGCGGGGAGCCGTGGTGGCCTTCAACGTGGAGGGCATCCACCCGCATGACGGGGCAGCGGTCCTCGACGAGGCCGGCATCGCGGTGCGTGCCGGTCACCACTGCGCCCAGCCGCTGATGAAGCGCCTGGGGATCGCCGGCACGCTCCGGGCGAGCTTCTCCGTCTACAACACGGCCGCCGAGGTCGAGCGCCTCGCCCGGGCCGTCGCAACGCTCCCCGCCCAGCTCTAGTCCACGCCGGGGCAAGTGGCGGGGTGGTCCTTTTCGAGCTGCTCTCGGTCCTCGCGCTGCGCCGGGAGCCTCGCCGCGGCGTGCTATCATGAGCCCCGTGAGGCGGCCATGAGACGTGTCCTGCTGCTCGGTCTGGTTCTGGTCGGCCTGGCCGTCGCCCTCGCCCCGCTTGCTGCCGTGTCCGCCCCTCCGGCGCCTGTCTCCCTCATCGAGATGGACGGCGCCATCACGCCCGTGACCGTGCGTCTCATCGCCACCGCCATCGAGCGGGCCCAGGCGGAGCGCTCCCAGGCGCTGATCCTGCAGCTCGACACGCCCGGCGGGCTCGAGCGCTCCATGCGCTCCATCGTGCAGTCGATCCTCAAGTCCGAGATCCCCGTCATCGTCTACGTCGGCCCCGGCGGCGCGCGCGCGGCCTCCGCGGGCGTCTTCATCACCATGGCGGCGCACGTGGCCGCCATGGCGCCCGCCACCAACATCGGTGCGGCGCACCCGGTGGCCGTGGGGGGCGGCTCCGACAGCGTGATGGCCAAGAAGGTGGAAAACGACGCCGCGGCTTTCGCGCGCACCATTGCCACCGAGCGGGGGCGCAACGCCGAGTGGGCCGAGAAGGCCGTGCGCTCCTCCGTCTCCGCCACCGAGCGCGAGGCGGTGAAGCTCCGCGTGGTCGATCTCGTCGCCGAGAACATCCCGGACCTCCTCGCGAAGGTGGACGGGCGCACCGTCAAGACGGTCCGGGGTCAGGTGACACTGCGGACGCGCGAGGCCCAGGTGAAGCGCATCGAGATCCGGTTCCGGGACCGCTTCCTGGCGCTGATCACCGATCCGAACATCGCCTACATCCTGATGATGATCGGAATGCTCGGCCTGTTCTTCGAGCTCTCGAACCCCGGCGTGATCCTGCCCGGCGTGGTCGGCGGCATCAGCCTCATCCTGGCCTTCTTCGCCTTCCAGAGCCTGCCAATCAACTGGGCGGGCCTGCTGCTCATCCTCTTCGGCGTGGCGCTCCTCATCGCGGAGATCAAGATCGTGAGCCATGGCGTGCTCTCCATCGGTGGTATTGTCGCCATGATCCTCGGCTCGATGATGCTCTACGACTCCCCCGAGACGGGGCTGCGCATCTCCTGGTACGTGATCATCCCGACCGTGGGGAGCACGGCAGGGCTCTTCATCTTCGCGCTGTCCTATGGCGTCCGGGCCCTGTACGGGCGACCCACCACGGGGGCCGCGGGCATGGTGGGGGAGACGGCGGTTGCCCGGACGGCGCTCGATCCCGAGGGGCAGGTGTTCGTGCAGGGTGAGCTATGGCGCGCGGTGGCCCAGGGCGGGCCGGTCGCGGTGGGCGAGGCGGTGCAGATCACGGCGGTGGAGGGGCTCACGCTCCACGTGGTCAGAGCAGGCAACCAGCGGTAGGACCGCGAGGAGGCACGCGCATGAGCGGCTTCGAGATGCTCTTCGGGATCGTTCCGGTGCTGGTGATCGTGATCTTCGTGATCGGCTCGTCGGTGCGGATCCTCCGGGACTACGAGCGGGCGGTGATCTTCCGCTTCGGCCGCCGCGCCAGCGCCGTGCTCAATCCGGGCGGCGACGGGTCGGGGCCCGGACTCGTGCTGCTGATTCCGTTCGTGGACAAGATGGTGAAGGTGAGCCTCAGGACCATCACCATGGACGTGCCGCCGCAGGACGTGATCACGCGCGACAACGTCTCCGTGAAGGTCAACGCCGTGATCTTCTTCCGCGTGCTCGACGCCGCGAAGGCCATCATCAGCGTCGAGGACTTCCTCTACGCGACCTCCCAGATTGCCCAGACGACGCTCCGGAGCGTGCTCGGGCAGCAGGAGCTGGACGACCTCCTGGCCGCGCGGGACAAGATCAACCAGCAGCTCACCCGCATCATCGACGAGCACACCACCCCGTGGGGGATCAAGGTCGCGGCCGTGGAGGTGAAGAACGTGGACTTGCCGCAGGACATGCAGCGGGCCATGTCGAAGCAGGCCGAGGCCGAGCGCGAGCGGCGCGCCAAGGTGATCAACGCGGACGGCGAGTTCCAGGCGGCCGCCAAGCTCTCCGAGGCTGCGGATGTCCTGTCGCGCTACCCGATCGCGATCCAGCTCCGGTATCTGCAGACCATGAGGGAGATCGCCTCGGAGCGGAACACGACGACGTTCTTCCCCCTGCCGATGGAGCTGTTCGGCGCGGTGATCAACGCCTTCAAGCCGGCGCAGCCGCCGAAGAGCGAGCCCGGCGGGTGACACGCTGCTTGTGATCTCCGCCCTCCGTGAGTAGAATACGGGGGCTCCACGGGGGGTTAGCTCAGTTGGGAGAGCGCGGCGTTCGCAACGCCGAGGTCGAGGGTTCGAATCCCTTACCCTCCACCATGAAATCTTCGCGCGCAGTATCGCGTAGTTGCCCCCGAGTCGCCTCCCCGGCGTCCAGCAGCGTGGACGCCGGTGGACGCGGCTGAACCCTCCCCAGCGCCGACTTGCAGGCTTCGATCCGCCCGCCGTCCTCGGACCAGGTGCGCTCGACATGCACGCGCTCGCGGGCCCAGTCGATGTCCTGGCAGGCGAGCGCCGTCGCCTCACCCCAGCGGAGGCCGCCCCCGAAGCAGACCATGAGAAACGCCACCCAGCGTGGCTTGAGCGCCTGGCAGGCGTCGAGCAGTGTCCGGGCCTCGGGCAGGCGGAACCACTGCACGTCGCGCTTCCGGGCCCGCTTGGATGGCTGCTTGCCGACGAAGAACTTGAGGTCGGCCGCTGGGGTGGGCCCCCGGTAGCCATTCACGTTGACCTGCCACTGATAGAACCGGGCGAGGGGGCACCCACGATGTGTCGGTCCTCATACAGGGGGAGCGCCGGCGGGAGGCAGGCCGAGAAGGTTCGCGATCTCGGCTCGGAGGCACCAAGCCATGGGTGCTCGGGGCGAGACTCGGCAACTGGTTGTGACTCTTGAGCTGGCTGGAGGCTCGGGACCCGCGCGCTGCGGGCCGGCATGGGCTGCGCGAGGGGGGGCCTTGATCGCGGCCAGGCGCGGCTGTAGGCTGCTCCCACTGCCGCCATCCGGGCGAGGGGACTGATGATCATTTTCCAGGACGAACCCGATCCCATCTTCCTTGCCATTGTCGACGAAGCCCTGGCGGACGTGCGTGAGGTCCACCTCGTCCGCTACCGGGAGGGCTACCGGCCGACCCGGGCAGAGCGGCGTGATCTCGATGAGTCGTATCGGGACCTGTTCCCGGAACCCGTTCCGTTCTTCACGCGCCGGGAACTCGTCCGCGTGATCGACCGGCTGCGGCGCGCGAGCCGCGACGAGCGCCGGCGCTACGAGCTGACGGACTATCACTGGCTGGTGTTCTACTCGTGCCTTCAGCTCTACTGCGACCTGCACAACGACGGGGCCACCGCCAGCGGAGACCAGGTCGGCCCGTACGAGATCGAGCACATCGACTTCGACGCCATGGTGGATCGGTTCTTCTTCGACACCGACTTCCTGATGGGGGCGACCTTGCTCTCCGCCGAGGAAGCGGCGCCTGGCCAGCTCCTGGTGACGCGGCAGGCATGGAAGATTGCCGCGCGTCTCAGGCCGGAGGCGAAGGATCTGCGAGTGGTGGAGGTCGCGTGCTCGCGGGGGAGCGAGGGCGGCCGTGAGTCGGTGCGCCGCGTCCCTGCGAGCGGCTACGTCGGCCCCTATCCTCTTCGAGAACGCGACGAGGGCGAAGATGGGTGACGGCGGTCCCGGGCGGGGGTCGTCCAGTCTTCCAAGAGTCGTGGCACCGGACTGAGCAGTGGCCTACGGAAATCGGTTCGCGCCGTTTGAGGTGGCGGGGGCTGGAGACAAGCTCACGGCGAGCCTACGCTCTGACCTGCGTGACTGCGGTGAAGACGGCGGGCGAGTTCGTGAGAAGGTGGGGGATGCGACGGGACAGAGGCTGGACCCGCCTGCTGGCCATCGGTGAGGCGCTGCTTGTCAGCGCCATCTGGGCATCCTCCTTCGTCATCATCAAGGTCGGGTTGGCCCACATGGCGCCGCTGACCCTGGCGGGCGTGCGCTATTTCGCCGCCTTCCTGCTGCTCCTCCCGGCGATGGCCCTGAACGGCGGGCTCACGCGAAACCCCGCCCCCGGCCACTGGTGGCAGCTGTTCGTGCTGGGGCTCTGCGCCTACCCTTTGAGTAACGGTGCGCTCTTCTGGGGGCTCCAGTACGTGCCGGCGACCACTGGCGCCTTCCTGTTCAGCCTGCTCCCACTGCCGGGCTTGTTCCTCGCTCTGGTCTGGCTGCGCGAGGTTCCCACGCGGCTGCAGGTCGTCGGACTCGCAGTCACTCTGGCAGGCAGTGCCCTCTTCTTCTCGCCGGGCCTGAGCGCGGGGGATCCGCGGGCACTGGCGGTGATCAGCCTCGGCGTCCTGGCGTTCGCCGTTTTCGTCGTCCTCAGCCGTGCTCTTGCTCGGGCGGGGCACGTGCCCACGGTGCCCTTGACCGCCCTTCCGCTGGGATTTGGAGGGGGCCTGCTCCTTCTGGTCGCGCTGCCGCTGGAGCGACCGGCATCGCCGTCTCTCGAAGGCTGGGTGGCCGTCCTCTGGCTGGCGGTGGTCAATACCGCTCTCGCCTACGTCCTCTACAACCATTGCATCCGGATCCTCACCGCCCTGGAGTCGAACGTGCTGCTGAGCCTCTCTCCGCTGGGGACGGCGCTGCTCGCGAGCCTCTTCCTGGGGGAACAGCTGGCGGCGCTACAGGTGATCGGCCTGGTGGTCGCCGTCCTGGGAGTCCTTCTGGTGCAGTGGAAATCAGCGCCACCTCCCTCTTCGTCACAGCCGGCGGACTGCTCCGCAAGTGGCCCCTCTGGCCGTTTCGCGCCGACGGAATCGAGACCGTAGCCCCGATTCATACCGTCGAGCCGCCTCGCGCCCACGGCCGCCCCGCGGTGAAGGTGCTGCGGTACCGCCTGGATCCGGTCGGGGCTCGCCGTCGGTGTCGCAGGCGCCATGGAGTCCATGCGGCCCGCAGCGCGGGAGTGGCAACAATGCCCAAGATTCGATACAGTACCTTGCGGACGAGAAGGGACCATACCACCCGGGAGGCGACGATGCCCGAACGCCTGCTACCCACCGAGCAGGAAGTCCGGAGCTGGCTCCGCGAGCGCCGCAACTGGGGGCGCTGGGGCAAGGACGATCAGGTCGGCGCGCTCAACCTCGTCACGCCGGCCAGGCGCGCGGCGGCGGCCCGGCTCGTCCGGAGCGGGCGCAGTGTCTCGCTGAGCCGCCCGTTCCCCAAGGAGCCGGGGCCGAACAACGCGCTGCCGGCCCAGCACTACATCCCGTGGGCGGTGCACGCCGTGCTCTTCGCCTACGGCGTCGCGCTGCTCGACAACGCGCTCCTCGAGCCGCTGGCGACGGCGTGCGTGGAGGAAGGGCGCGACGAGTTCATGCTGGTGATCGCGCCGCTGCGGGTCGTGGGTGGGACGGGCTCCCCCGCGAACCCGCTCGCGGTGTTCTGAGCCCGGCGTGACTCCCATCTCTTTTGTGAGTATTGCCCGAAGGATGCGGAAAGCGACACGCGCAGTATTGCGGTTGTCAACGATCCGGATCTGCCTGCCGGGGACTACGCTCTATTGGAATCTTACTGCCAGGATCCCGACTGCGACTGTAGACGCGTGTTCTTGTGCGTCCGCTCGCGCCGGAGGGTGGAGGCGGTGATCGCCTTCGGTTGGGAGAGCCGGAACTTCTATGCGCGGTGGTTGGGCTCCCGCGATCCCAGAGATCTCGACGAGCTCAAAGGCCCGTGTCTGAACTTGATGAGCCCTCAGTCCGATCTGGCCCCGGCGCTGCTCCGGGCTGTCCAGGACGTCCTGGAAGACGCAGGCTACGTGGCGAGCCTGAAGCGGCATTACGCCATGTTCAAACAGGCGCTGCGGGCACCGGCCGCCAAGCGCCGGTGAAACAATATGGGGAGGCCAATCAAAATGAAGCCCACGGAACGGAGCCAAGCGGGAAAACGCGCCTCTCGCCCCGAGCGAGCCAAGGGAGACAAGGCATGGGACGCGGCGGACTGGAAGTACTCCGCCTTGGTGGCGAGTTCGATGGTGCCGCTGTTCGGGAAGAAGCTCACCCCCGAGGAGGAAATGGACGGGCTTGAGGAGATCCTCCGACTTCATCCCGCCTACTACCCGGCCCTGTACCACCTCGGCGGCCGAAAGATCGCGACCGGCCAGGAGGCCGAAGGCCGGCGCCTTCTCCTGGAGGCCGTGGACCTGATGGCGAGGCGGGAGGGCCCCGCGCAGTTCGATCCGAAGTCGATGGACAACGTCATCGAGTTCCTTGAAGAGAACCTGCGCTACGACGTTGCGCGGGAGCTCTTGGAGCGACTGATCCAGCGGTATCCGCACCAGGCCCTCTTCTATGACGAGTTGGGCGCGGCGGCCTTGTTCCTGGGCGACGAGGCCGCGGCGGCCGCGATGGCGCGCAAGGCCGTGGAGCTCGATCCCCAAAACGCCCACTTCCTGTCCAACCTAGGCTGGGCGCATCTAGTCGCCGGGCGGCTCGACGAGGCCGGGAAGCACCTTGAGCGCTCGCTCGCCCTGATGCCAGCCAACGAGGTGACGCAAGGAAATTGTGAAGTGCTGCGCCACTTGAAGCGGGCCGGCGGCACGTTCATGGATTACCTGCTGCGACCTCTCGACCGCAAGGCTCTTGAGCGCCTGGAAGAAAGGTGCGACCGGAAGGGAGACTTCCGGGACCTGGATCAGGCCGCGGCCCAGTGGAACCACGACCGCCTCGACGCCTGGAAGCGGGAGCTATGCCGCAGGCGCGACGTGCCGGACTATTCCGAGGTGTACAAGTCACTGCGCGCCTTCTTCGGCTTCGTCGAGCAGCTGTCGGAGGATACCTACCTGCTCTACGAGGACATGGGGTGGTTCCAATCGCGCTTTGCGCGCATCATGAACAAGTTCATCTTCAAGATGTCCGACGCGGATGCGGAGGTCATCGGGGAGATATACGCCGGGCTGTTCTCGTTCTACGGCTTTCTCACGGAGCGCGGCTTGGCGGACAAGACGGGGTACGCAAGATTTCGCTCCGAGCTTCTGGGCATGAAGCGGGGCATCCTCGGCAAGGCGGCGCGCTACGCCAAGGTCCGGCACGACGACTCGATCCCGGAACAGGAGAAGGAGCGGGTGCGGGGAGAGCTATTCGAGGGGGATCACGAGTGGCCGGGGATTTGATCTCTCCGGCCTGGCCGCGGCGTGCGACCGTCTCGGCTATCATCGCGACCGGCTCGCCGAGCACCACCTGATGGACCTGCTCCTTCCCGACATCGACGGGATCACCGTCATGAAGGAGGCGCAGCGGATTGCGCCGGCGGTGGACATCCTGATCGTCACCGGCCACGCGACGCTCGACTCGGCGGTGGCGGCCGTGGAGGGGGGCGCGGCCGGGTACGTGGTGAAGCCCGTGGACCTCTCGCGCCTCGGCGCGCTCATCGCCCGGGTGCTCGAGCGGCGGCAGCTCCAGCGCGACAATGCCCGCCTGCAGGCGGAGGCGGTGGACCGGCTCCGGGAGGCCGAGGTGCTCCTGGAGATCTCGAGCGCTGTGACCGCGACGCTGGATCTCTCGGAGGCCCTGAGGCGGCTCTGCCGGGCGCTGGCGAGGCTCACCGGGGCGGACACGGCCGCCGCTTACCTCCACGACCGCGCGACGGATCTCCTGCTGCCGATGGCCGGATATCGCATCCCCAAGGAGAGCCTCGGAGGCGCGCCCATTTCTCTTGGGGAGCAGGGCTTCTTCTCCCCGGTGTGGCAGTCCCGCCTCATGCTGAGTACCCTCGGGCAGGAAGAAGATCTCCGCCGAGCCATGGACGGGGGGGCTGCGGGATACGCGGGTCAAGGCCACCGTGTCGCTCCAGTCCCTGGTCCGGCAGGTGAAGGAGACTCTCGCGAGGGGCGGGAGCCGGGAGGCGCCGGCGCCGGGGCATCCGGCCGTATAATTGTGGCTGATGCACAGATGGGGCGAGATCTTGGAGCGGCTGGGGCGGCACGTGGGCGGCACGCGCGTGCTGGCGCTGCCGTTGCTGCGGGCCCTCGCGGTGATCGCCGGCATCACGTGGGTCCTGCTCACCCCGCAGTCGCACCCGCGGTGGGGGAGCCTGGTCGCCACCGTCGGGGCCTTCCTCGCCTACAGCATGACGCTGGACCTCGGGTTGTGGCTCAAGCCTGGGCTCCTCCTGCGGCTGAACGTCGCCGTGCTCCTGGCGGATCTGGGCTTCGCGCTCACCCTCATCGGGCTGGCCGGGGCAGGCAGCACGCTCTTTCTCTCGCTGCTGCTCATCGCCGGCGTCCAGTCCTACTACTACGGGACGACGCGGGGCATCACGGTGGCCGTGGGTTCGGGCCTTGCCTATCTCGCCGTGGTCTGGCCGACCATCGACGAGGTCGAGTGGGCCAACATGGCGATCCGGCTGACCATGCTCCTCGGCACGGCCATCGGCGTCGGCATCTTGGCCCAGATCGAGGTGGCCGAGCGGCTCAAGGTGGCCGTGCTCACCTCCGAGGCGCACACGCGCGAGCGTTTCATCCGGAGCGTCGTCGAAAGCCTGCGCGAGGGGCTGGTGGCGCTGGACCAGACCGGGCGGGTGCTGGCCTGGAACGGGACCATGGAAGCGCGCCACGGCATCGCCGAGGCCGACATCGTCGGGAGGCGGTACGACGAGCTCTTCCCGGCCGTGCCGCGCGGGTCCCTGGGCTTGGAGCTCGGGCGCCTGCTGCGGGGCGAGGTCGAGGAGCTCACGATCGAGGCGCTCGAATACGACACGCTCCAGGGAGGCCGCGCCATCGTCAACGTGAAGGGAAGCCTCCTGCGGCAGGGCGGCCGGCCCGCGGGCGCCGTGCTTCTCGTGGAGGACATCACCGAGCGCGTCGCCTTCGAGCGCTCGGCCCGCCAGGCGGAGAAGCTGGCGGCGCTGGGCATGCTGGCGGCGGGGCTCGCCCACGAGCTCAACAACCCCATCGGCATCATCTCCTCGCGCATCGAGCTCATGCGGCTCGACGCCGAGTCGCGGCCGCTGCCCGATGAGGTGCGCGACGACCTGGAGGTCTTGCACCGGAACGCCCAGCGGGTGGCCCGCATCGCGCAGGGCCTCCTGTCCTTCGCCCGGCACTCGCCCGGCGAGCAGGCCCCGGTGGACGTCAACCACGTCGTGGAGGAAACCTTGCTCCTGGTGGACCGACAGATCTCGAAGGGCGGCATCACGCTCAAGCGGAATCTCACGCCCGGACTACCGCTGGTGTCCGGGGACGGCAACGCGCTGCAACAGGTGGTGCTGAACCTGGTGACCAATGCCCGGGACGCTCTCGAGGCGGGGGGAGAGATCGTGATCGAGACCTCCTCGGTGCCCGGCCGCCCCGGGGCGGTGCGGGTCGTGGTGCGCGACACGGGCCCCGGCATTCCGCCGGAGACCATCCCGCGGATCTTCGACCCGTTCTTCACCACGAAGAGCAACGGCACCGGGCTCGGCCTGTCCATCTCGCATGGGATCGTGCGCGATCACGGGGGCACGCTCGACGTGGAGTCCCACCCGGGCAAGGGCACCACGTTCGTCATCACGTTTCCGGGAGTCGCCGTGGGGAGCCGGGCATGAGCGCCCGACGTGTCCTGATCCTGGACGACGAGCCGGACATGGTCGAGAACTGCACGCGCATCCTTCGCCGGGCGGGGCTCAAGTGCCTCACCGCCACGGACCCGAAGGAAGGGCTCGCGCTGGTGGAGACGGAGCGTCCCGATGTGCTGCTGACGGATGTGAAGATGCCCGGCATGGACGGGCTCGAGGTGCTGCGCCGGGCCCGGGAGCTGGACCCCACGCTGCCCGTCATCATGATCACGGCCTTCGCCACCATCGAGTCTGCTGTGGAAGCCATCAAGGAAGGCGCCTTCGACTACCTCCCCAAGAACTTCTCGGTGGACCAGCTGACCGTGACGGTGGAGCGGGCCCTCAAGCAGCGTCTCCTGCACGAGGAGAACCGGAACCTGCGAGAGCAGCTACAGGAGGCCTTCGGGCTCGAGAACCTGGTGGGGCGGAGCCCATTGATGGTCCAGGTGTTCGAGTTGATCAAGAAGGCAGCCCGGTCGGAGGCCAACATCCTCGTCATGGGCGAGTCAGGCACGGGCAAGGAGCTGGTGGCCCGGGCCGTGCACGCCAATAGCCCCAGGGCGAGCCACCCCTTCATTCCCGTCGACTGTGCTTCCTTGCCGGAGAATCTGCTGGAGTCCGAGCTGTTCGGCCACGAGAAGGGAGCCTTCACCGGGGCCATCAGGACGAAGTTCGGTCTCATGGAGACGGCCGACGGCGGCACGCTCTTCCTCGACGAGATCGCCGAACTGCCGCTGGGGCTCCAGGTCAAGCTGCTCCGCGCGCTGCAGGAGCGCCAGATCCGGCGCGTGGGCGGGACGTCGGTGATGGACGTGGACGTCCGGCTCGTCTCGGCCACCAACCGGGATCTCCGCGAAGCGGTGGCGAAAGGGCAGTTCCGTGAGGAACTGTACTACCGGGTCAACGTCATCGAGATCCGGCTCCCTCCCCTGCGCGACAGGCTGGGGGACCTCAAGCTTCTCGCCCACGCCTTCCTCAAGAAGTACGGGCAGGGGCGGTTCTCGGGCTTCGACGGTGACACCCTGGCCGTCCTCGAGGCCTACGCGTGGCCGGGCAACGTGCGGGAGCTACAGAACATCATCGAGCGGGCCTGCGCGCTGGCCGACGGAGAGCGGATCACGACGCTTGATCTTCCTGAGCACATCCTCTCCGCCGCCAGGCGCCAGGAGGCCCAGCCGGGCCGCGCGGCGGGGGGGGGGGCCTCCGAGCCTCTGACGTCCGGGGCCGACCTGCCGCTCAAGGAGGCCAAGGAGCGCTGGATGCACGTGCTCGAGGGCTCCTACCTGCGCGACCTGCTCGAGCGCCACGGCGGGAACATCTCGGCGGCGGCCAAGGCCGCAGGCATCGACCGGAAAACGTTCCACCGCCTCATCGGCAAGTACCAGATCAAGTAGCGACACGTCCCGGGCCCTCGTTGCACCCCTCGCCACCGATCGCCTTCCCGGGGCGGTCGTGTCCCACCGGGGAAGCTGGGTCCCACCGGGCCTGTCCTCCTCTTCACGCAACACCCCGTGTTTATTGAGGTTCAGGCGCTGGCACCTCGGTTGCTAGCTGAGTGGCCTAAAGAGCAGGGCCAACGCCGGCGACACAAGGAGGCGCCCATGAAACCCGAACGCATTCTGGTTCCACTCGACGGGTCATTGCTGGCGGAAGGGGCGATCCAGACCGCGGCGGGGCTGGCCCGGGGGAGCGGAGGCACTCTCGTGCTCCTGAGAGCGGCCGAGGCCCACACGCTACCCGGGGCAGATCCTACCGATGCCCAGGTCGCCGTCGTGCGCGAGGCGGAGGAGTACCTCACGGCCGTGGCGGCGCGGCTCGGGGAGGAGGGGGTCAAGGGGGTGGAGACCTCCGTGTGGTACGGGCCCCCTGCCACGGCCATCATCGAGGCCGCCCGGCTGCAGAAGGGGGATCTCATCGTGATGACCACGCATGGCCGCAGCGGACTCGGGCGACTGATTCTCGGCAGCGTGGCGGAGTCGGTGCTTCGCGGCACGACCACGCCCATCCTGCTGCTGCGGGCGCCCGGGGCTCCGCTCGAGGCCCCGAAGGGCGCGGGGCAGGCTCGGCCGAGCCGGGAGGTGGGCGGTGTATAGGCTCGCCGTCGTTCCGCTCGATGGCTCGCCGGTGGCCGAGGCGATCCTCCCCTTCGTGCTGGAGATCGCGGGCCCGCTCGACATGGAGGTCGCGCTGCTGCGCGTCCTCCAGCCTGTGCCGCCCCAGGTCATCGAGGGCTCGCGCCACGTGGTCGTGGAGGACGTGGAGGCCAGGCGGCTGGATGCCGAGGAGTACCTGGCGCCTCTGGCCGCGGAGCTGCGCGCGAAGGCGGTCCGGGTCCAGACCCACGTGCGTCGAGGCGATCCGGCAGCGGAGATCGTCGGCTGCGCCCGCGAGATCGGCGCCGACCTCGTCGCGATGACGACTCACGGCCGCAGCGGGCTCGGCCGCCTGGTGTTCGGCTCGGTGGCGGAGGCCGTGCTGCGTCACGCCCACCTGCCGGTGTTACTCATGCGGATGACGGAGGCGGAGGTGGCGAGCCGTGCCGCCAGGGAGGTCGCGCGATGATCGCGACGGATCTCCTGTCCGTTGAAGGGATCCGGCGAGGGCTCGGGGCGTCCACGGTGGGACGGCAGCTCTACCTGTTCGGCGAGGTGCAGTCCACGAACGTCGCGCTCCGGAGCCTGGCGCGCGAGGGAGCCGTGGAGGGCACCGTGGTCCTGGCCGAGTCGCAACGGGCGGGCCGAGGCCGCCTCGGCCGCGAGTGGTTCTCCCCCAGCGGGGTCAACCTCTACGCCTCGGTGCTCTTCCGCCCGCACTTCGCGCCCAGGCAGGCGCCGTGCTTCTCGTTCATCGCCTCGCTGGCAGCGGCGGATGCGGTGAAGGAGCTGGGGCCGAGCCCGGCCATCAAGTGGCCCAACGACCTGCTGGTGGACCGCAAGAAGGTGGCCGGGTCGCTGGTGGAATGCGCGACCCGCGGCGATGAGATCGAGTTTCTGATCCTCGGCATCGGCATCAACGTCAATGTCCCGCTGTCCGCGCTGCGCGCGGCGCTGGGGCTGGCGGGGGTGAATGCCACGTCTCTGGCGGCGGTTCTCGGTCAGGAGGTCGACCGCAACGCGCTGGCCGCCTCGTACCTGACGCACCTGGACGGTTGGGCGCGGCGCTACAAGGCCGGCGGGCCCGAGCCGATCCTGGCGGCCTGGCGGGAGCGCGACATTCTCACGGGCCGGCGCATCGAGGTCCGGGGAGAGGGCGGGGGGTTCGAGGGGCGCGCCCTCGGTGTTGACGGCGACGGCCACCTCCTGGTAGACGACTCGCACGGGCAGCGCCACATCGCCCTCAGCGAGGAGATCCGGATCCTCGAGTAGGGCATCAGAGAGGAGTCGCTCGATGGGCAAGCTTCGCCGCATCATGCATCCCACGGATTTCTCCAAGGCGTCGGGGACCGCGTTCGCCCGGGCCGTGGAGATGGCCAGGGCCGACCGCGCCGAGCTCCTGGTGGTCCACGTGCTGACTCCGGCCATTCCGATGGTCGGCGACGGGTACATCTCGCCGAAGGTCTACCAGGAGATCGAGGCCTCCGCGCGCGCGGCGGGCCAGAAGCATCTGGATGCGCTGGTGACCAAGGCCAAGAAGGCCGGGGCGCGCGCGAAGGGGCTCCTGCTCGAGGGCGTCCCGTACGATCGTATCGTGCGCGCGGCGAAGGCCAAGCGCGTGGACCTCGTGGTGATGGGGACGCATGGGCGCACGGGGCTCGCCCGGTTCTTCCTCGGCAGCGTCGCCGAGCGCGTGGTCGCGATGGCGGGCTGCCCGGTGCTCACGATCCGAGGGAAGTAGGAGAGGGGGCATGAGGCGCGCCGCGGTCCGGGTGGCATGGGCGCGGCTTCCCGGATTCGCCGCGCCCCGGCCCGACGCGCTCGGTGGGTAGCCCGGCGGGCACAATCGGCGCGGAGGGGCTCGCGCGCTATCTGTCAGGGGTCTTCGGCCGACCCGTCAAGGTGCTCGCCCTGCGGCCGCTCAAGGCCGCGGATGCCGAGTCGGGGGATCCCAAGGGCTTCGGCTACGGCGTGCCGTTCGAGGTGGAGTGCGTGATCGACGGCGCGCCGCGCCTGTTCGTCGTGGCGCGCACGCGCCCCGTTCAGGGCTTCGGCCACGACTACCCCGCCGACCGCGTCTGGCAGGCGGTGTACGGCCACACCGCCTACAACGGCTTTCCCCGCCACGTGAGGAGCGTGGACGTGGGGCTCGTCAGGGCCTCGGGGGAGCTCGTCTCGGCGGGGGACGCCGTCGAGTTCTTCCAGCTGGTCGAGAAGGCCGACGGGGCGCCGTACTGGCTGGACCTGGAGCGCTTGCTGGAGGCGCCGGCCCGGCCGCTCGACGTGGAGCGCGCGCGGGAGCTCGCCCGGTTCCTCGCCGACACCCACGCCGCCAAGCGCAGCGAGCCCACGCTCTACGAGCGGCGCATCCGCGAGCTCGTGGGCCACGGCGAATGCCTCATGGGCATCCTCGACAGCTATCCCCACCCCTTCCCGCTCCTGCCGCCTGAGGCCTGCGAGGCCCTGGAGCGCGCGGCCGTCTCCTGGCGCTGGAGGCTCCGCAGTCGCGCCCACCGCCTCTCCTGGGTCCACGGCGATTTCCATCCGTGGAACCTGCTCTTCCGCGAGGGCACCGACTTCTCGGTGCTGGATCGGAGCCGCGGCGAGTGGGGCGAGCCGGCCGACGACGTGGCGGCGCTCGCCGTGAACTACCTCTTCTTCGGCTTGAGGCGGAGCGCGGTGCTGGGCGGGGCGGGCGTGGCGGAGCCATTCTTCGGGCTCTTCAGGACGTTCGTGGACACGTATCTCGACGAGAGCGGCGACGCTGAGCTGGGTGAGATCCTGCCGCCGTTCTTCGCCTTCCGCGCCCTCGTGATCGCGCACCCGCGGTGGTACCCGGTGCTGCCCGACGCGACCCGGACCGCGCTCCTGCGCTTCGCGCGCCTCATGATGCAGGGCGGGCGCGTCGATGCGGCCCGGCTCCCGACACTCCTGGGAGCGGCGCCGTGAGCTGGGCGATGTGGATCACGGGGCTTCCCGGCAGCGGCAAGTCGGCGCTGGCCCGCGCGGCGGCCACGGGGTTGCGCGCGCTCGGAGAGCCGGTGAGCGTGCTGGAGCTGGATGCAATCCGGAAGGTGCTGACACCATCGCCGACCTACAGCGACGCGGAGCGTGATGCCGTGTACCGCGCGCTGGTGCTCATGGCGGCGTGGCTCACGGAGCAGGGCGTCCCGGTCATCGTGGACGCCACGGCGCATCGCCGGGCGTGGCGGGACCGGGCGCGCGCGAGGATCCCGCGCTTCGCCGAGGTGCAGATCTCCTGTCCGCTGGAGCTGTGCCGGGAGCGTGAGGCCCGCCGGACGGGGGGCCACGCCCCGCCAGGCATCTACGCGCGCGCGGGGCAGCCCGGGGCCACGGTGCCCGGCGCCGATGTCCCTTATGAGCCGGCCCGGTCCCCCGAGATCGTGGTGCGGAGCGACGTCGAGGACACGGCGGCGGCCGCCCTGCGCGTCGTGGCGCTGGCGCGGGCGCTGGGGCCCGCCGCTCCGCCGCGACCGGAACCCGCCAGCCCGGGCTGGGCGCTCTGGATCACCGGCCGGCCGGGCAGCGGGAAGACGACGCTCGCGCGCGCGGTCAGGGACTCCCTGGCCGCGCGGGGGCTGTCCGCGAGGGTCATCACCGCCCAGGAGGTGTACGAGGAAGTCCTCCCCGCCGCCCTCGCCCCGGCCGCCGCCCTGGACATCATCCACCGCACGCTGGTCTGCGCCGCCAAGGTGCTCACCGAGGCCGGCGTCTGCGTCATCGTGGACGCGGGCGCCCCGCGGCGCGCGTGGCGCGACCTGGCGCGGCGGCTCATTCCGAACTTCGCCGAGGTGCAGCTCCTCTGCCCCGTGGAAACGTGCGTGGAGCGGGAGCGTGCCGCGCGCTGGGATCTCCGCTTCGCGCGGCCCGCCCGGGCCGAGCCGCCCGCGGCCGCTCGGGCGGCCGAGATCGTGCTCGACTACCAGGAATCTCTCCAGCCCGATCTCACGCTGCACACGCACGTGCAGGGGCCCTGGACCACCGTGGAGGAAGTGCTGCTGTTGATCCGCCGCCTGGTCGCAAGGCCGGCGGTGTCCATCTCTCACGCCGAGAGGAGGATGTGATGCGAATCAGAGAGCTGATGACGGGCGCGCCGATCACCGTGAACCCGGAGGTACCGGTGTTCGAGGCGCGGCAGCTGATGCTGAAGGAGCGGATCCGCCACCTGCTGGTCACCGAGGGGACCCGGCTCGCGGGGATCGTGACGGACCGGGACATCCGTCTCAACCTGCCGTCGCAGGCGACGAGCCTCTCCGTCTGGGAGGTGAACTACCTGCTGGCGAAGCTGACGGTTGGCAAGGTCATGTCCAGGACGGTGATCACCGTGGGACCTGAGCGCGAGGTCCAGGACGCCGCCCGGCTCATGCTGGAGCACAAGATCGGGGCCCTCCCCGTGGTGGACGGGGAGCGGGTCATCGGGATCCTGACCGAGACGGACATCCTCCGCGCCTTCGTCAAGAGCGCCGAGCAGAGGGCGGGACTCAAGGGCTGAGGCCGGCGGGTCGAGGGGGGGGGCATGCCGGGCCTCGTCCTGGTCGTGGACGACGAGGCGGATTTGCGTGTAACCTACGAGCGCCTCCTGAGGCGTCAGGGGTACCGGGTGGTCTGTGCTGACTCGAGGCGTCAGGGGCTCTTTCTCCTTGAATCGGAGCCCGTGACCCTGGTCGTCTCCGATCTGAGGCTGCCCGACGGGGACGGGCTGGATGTGGTGCGCGCCGCCCGGACGGCGCCGGTGCCGGCGCCGGCCATCGTCGTCACGGGCTTTCCGTCGGCCGAGAGCCGGCAGGCGGCGATGGCCGCCGGGGCATCGGCATTTGTCGTCAAGCCGTTCTCCGCCTCGGGCCTGGCCCAGGTGGTGAGCCGGGTCCTCGGGTCCCCGCCGCTCTGACCGATGCGGACGGGAGACGGAAGGGAGCACAGCATGCGTGATCATGAGCCGACCGACCTCGATCAGGCGCTGGCGCGGGCCGGCGACGGAGCCTTCGCCATCGGGGGCGACGGGCGCGTCGTTCTCTGGAACCGCGCCGCCGAGAGGATTCTCGGGTACTCGACTCGGGAGGCGATCGGACGCCTCTGCTGTGACGTCTTCGTCGGGCAGGACGACAAGGGCAACCGGCTCTGCTACCAGGGCTGTCACGTCATGACGCTCGTGAAGCTCGGGGAGTCGATCCAGAACTTTGACATGCGGACCCGGACGAAGGCGGGGCGCCCCGTGTGGCTCAACATCAGCGTGCTGGTCATGCCCGGGGACCGGGTGCCCTACGGCATGGTGATCCACATGTTCCGCGACGTCACCGCCTCCAAGGAGCTCCTGGCCCTCGTCCACGAGCGGCTGTCGGCGCCGGTGGACGGCGACCAGGCCGCGGTCCCGCTCACGCGCCGGGAGCTCGAGATCCTGCGGCTCCTGGCTGGTGGCGCCCGGACGAAGATTCTGGCGGAGCGCCTGCACGTGAGCCCCGCCACGGTGAGGAACCACGTCCAGAACATCTTCGGGAAGATGGGCGTACACAGCCGCCTCGAGGCGGTCGCGTTTGCCAACCGGCGGCGGCTCCTCTAGCAGGCCGCTGAAAAAGGCCCATCTGCGGAGGTGCGGCGCCCTCAGCCGCACGCTCGACGGGGCTCGCTCACGCTCGCCCGGATCTCCGGATCCGCTCACCTCGCCTCCGGCTCGGCTCGCCAAGCGGAGTACGCCTCGCGTGCGGCCGTCGGGCGCCGCCTCGCATCTGGACCTTTTTGAGCGGCCTGCGGGTTTCTCAGCAACCTGCTAGCGCTGGTCCAAGTAACTTCGCCCTGGCTCGCTCACGCTCGCCCGGACGTCGGGCCCTTCCTGGTATCCCCAGCTCCCCCACGGGGCCCTCCCCGGTGGGACGAATTGGTGCAGACGCACCATATAAATGAGGCATCCTCCAGATTTCAGCATCCGCCAGAACGCCGTACTGTAAGCGCCAGCCGAACAGTTGAACGGGACACTGACCGGGTGGAGGTTCGGAATGGCGATCGGGGAGCGCTACGAGGGGATCCTGAAAGGGGCGGCCGATGTGATCGCGCGCCGCGGGTTCCACCAGGCGTCGATCAGGGAGATCGCGCGCGCCGCCGGGCTGTCGCTGGCCGGGCTCTATCACTATGTCGGCGGCAAGGACGAGCTCCTGTTCATGGTGCTCGACCGCTCTCTCGACCGCCTGATCGCGAGTCTCGACGCTGCGCTGGTCGAGGCGCGCAACCCGGAGGGGCGGCTTCTCGCGCTGCTCCAGACCCACCTCGGGTTCGGCTTCCACCACGCGCAGGCACTCAAGATCATCAACCGGGACTACGACCTGCTGCCCGAGCCGCAGCGCTCGGAGATCGCCACGAAGCGGCAGTCGTATCTCCACCGGGGCCTGGGTGTCCTGCGCGAGCTGGATCCGTATGGCCGCTCCGGCGACGAGCTCCTGTCTGCCACGAACCTGCTGCTCGGCATGCTCAACGGCATCGCCACCCGGCCTTTCCTGCGCTCCGTCGAAGACGCGCGGACCCTCGCGGCCCAGGTCGGGGCACTGTTCCTGTACGGGTTTCTGGAACGTTCCGCCGACAGGGAGGGGGCTCCCGAGAGCGAGAGCGGCCTGAGGAGGCCAGCATGACTGCTGAGGCGATCATCGAGCGTTGCCGTGATCTCGTGACCCAGCCGCTGGGCGCCGTGGCCGAGCAGTGGAAGACCCGGCACCCGGGCGGGAAGGTCGTCGCGGTCTACCCCGTGTGGGCGCCGGCCGAGGTCATCCATGCGGCGGGGATGCTCCCGCTGTCACTCCTCGGGGGCGGCACCTCGGTGGAGCTGACCCACGCGGACGCGCGCTTCCAGTCCTTCGTCTGCTCCATCGCGAAGTCCACGCTCGAGCTGGGCTTTCAGGGACTGGTCAAGGGGGTGGACGGCTTCGTCTACTCGAACATCTGCGACGTGGCCCGCAACCTCAGCAGCATCTACCAGCGAAACTTCCAGGACGTGTTCGTGGAGTACCTGCACCTGCCGCAGAACTCCACCTCCCCGTCCGTGGCGGTCTACTGCGCCAGCGAGCTGCGCCGGCTGGCTGCAGGGTTCGAGCAGGCCCTCGGGCTCGGCGTCACGCCGATGGCCCTCAGCAAGAGCATCGACGTCTACAACGCCCTCAGGGCGCGCCTGCGGGCGTTCTACGCCTTCCGGATCGCGGAGCCCCAGAAGCTGTCCACCGTGGATCTGTACGTGGTGCTCCGCGCCGCGACCCTGGTGCCGCCCGAGGAGGCTATACCCTCGCTCGACACGCTGCTGGCGGAGCTGCCGCAGCGCAGTGCCCGGCCCCGGGACCGGCTGCGGGTGGTGATCGAGGGCGCCTTCTGCGAGCAGCCCCCCATCGGGCTCCTCGAGGTCCTGGAGGAGGCGGGCTGCTACGTGGTCGAGGACGACCTGCTGCTCGGCTGGCGCTGGATCACCGGCGACGTGGCGGGCGAGGGCGATCCCTATGATCGGCTGGGGGCGGCCTACGTGAACCAGGCGGTGCCCTCCTCGACGCGGCACGAGGGCCGGGAGCATCGCTCCGTCGGGCTCATCGAGAAGGTGCGCCGGGCGAATGCGCAGGCCGTGATCTTCATGCCGGCCAAGTTCTGCGAGCCGGCGCTCTTCGACTACGTGCTGATGAGGCAGGGGCTGGAGCGGGCGGGGATCCCCCACATGCTCGTGGAGTTCGAGGAGAAGATGTGGACCTTCGAGCGCACCCGCAACGAGATCGAGACCTTCGTCGAATCCATGATGTTCGACTAGGAGAAGAGACGATGCCGGCGCAAGTGACGGAACGGCAGTACCAGGGGCAGGTCCACGCGGTGTCGCGTCAGCTCATGTCCGCGTGGATGGAGGAGCTGGGGCGGGCGGAGGCCGAGGGGGTGCCCACCGGCGCGCTGATGATCTCCGGGAACTGCGTGGAGCTGCTCCGCGCCTGCCACGTGCTGCCGATGTTCCCCGAGGTCACGGCGCTCCAGGCCGCCATCCGCAAGAAGTCGCTGCCGCTGATCCTCAAGGCCGAGCAGGCCGGCTACTCCAGCGACAACTGCGCCTACGTCAAGGCCGACATCGGCCTGTTCCTCGACGGCGGCATGGGGCCGGGCAAGCCGATCCCGTTCCCGACGATCACCGTGTGCAACTACGTCGGCTGCAACGTCTACGTGAAGTGGTTCGAGCACCTGGCCGACATCAGCGGGTCCAAGCTCTTCATGCTGGATGTCCCCTTCGCCCGCACGGCGGAGCCCACCGAGCAGGACATCCGCTACGTCACCGCGCAGCTCACGGAGCTTATCGCGCTCTGCGAGAGCGTGTCGGGGAAGAAGTTCGACATCGACGAGCTGCGCGAGATCCTGGCCCACGCCGCGCGGGCGGAAGAGGGCTACGCCCGCGCCAAGGAGCTCTGCAAGAATCACCCGGCGCCCTTCGACGCCTACTTCGACGCCATCAACATGATGGGGCCCATCAACGTGCTGCGCGGGACCCGCGAGGCCGCGGACTTCTTCGACACGGCCGTGAAGGAGTTCGAGGGGCTGGTGGCGCAGGGGCTCGGGCCCCTGTCGGAGGAGCGCTTTCGCACGGTGGTGGAGGGGCCGCCGCCGTACCCCTTCTACAAGAGCTTCCGCAACCTGTTCTCCAAGTGGGGGGCCGTCGGGGTGGCCTCCACGTACTCCACGGTGGGCGGCATCTGGGAATTCGGCTTCCGGCATGACCCCAGGCGGCCGCTGGAGTCCATCGCCGAGCAGATGCTCCGCGAGAACCTCACCAACCGCTCGATCGTGGCGCGCTACGCCCAGATCAAGCGCTACGTGGAGGAGTGGAAGGCCGACGCCCTCGTCATCCACTCCATCAAGTCCTGCCGGCTCTTCTCGGCGGGGCAGGGGGACATGCGGGAGTACTTCACGCGGGACCTGGGTGTGCCCACCCTGATGGTCGAGTCCGATCTCGAGGATCCGCGTTACTACGCCGAGGCGCAGATCAGGAACCGCATCGACGCGTTCTTCGAGTCGCTGGAGCACAAGAAGCTCGTCGCCGCCGCCCATTGATGCGGTATTGATGCGGTAAGGAGAAGCCCCCCATGGCAGCGACCAACGGAGCGACGATCGAGAAGGTCCCGGTCTACTGCTACCAGTGCGTGGCGGGCCCTGACCTCCTGAAGGTGATCGTCAAGGACGGCGTCGCCATCGGCGTCGAGCCCAACAGCGACTTCGCCGAGCAGCACCCGGCCTGCGGGAAGGTCTGTGTCCGCGCCTACGGGCTCATCCAGAAGCTCTACAACCCCGGCCGGATCCGCAACCCCATGCGCCGCACCAATCCCCGCAAGGGGCGCAGCGAGGACCCGGGGTGGGAGCCCATCTCCTGGGACGAGGCGTTCGACATCCTCGGGGGGCGGCTCTCGACGCTGCGGGCCAGGGGGCTCGTGGACGAGGCGGGCTACCCGCGGCTGGCGGTGACCTTCGGGGCGGGTGGCATCGCGCCGGCCTTCCTCGGCACGATGGCCGCGTTCCTCTCCGCCTGGGGACCGGTGGACCAGGGGATCGGCAGCGGCCAGGGCGTCAAGTGCTATCACTCCGAGCACCTGTACGGCGAGTTCTGGCACCGCGCCTTCATCGTGGCCGCGGACGTGCCCCGCTGCGACTTCGTGCTGTCCTTCGGCAACAACGGGGATGCCTCGGGCGGCGTCACCGGCGTCTACCGGCACTCCGAGGCGCGGGTACGGGGGCTGCAGTGGGTGCAACTGGAGCCGCACCTGAGCATCACGGGGGCGGGCGCTGTCGAGTGGGTGCCCATCCGGCCGAAAACCGATGCCGCGGTGCTCTTCGCGATCCTGCACGCCATCCTGGTGGAGCACGGCTGGCGGAGCGTCTGCGACGTGCCGTTCCTCACGAACATGACCAGCTCGCCCTATCTCGTGGGGCCGAGCGGGTACTTCCTCCGGGATCCGGCCACGAGGAAGCCGCTCGTGTGGGACCTCGACCGGGAGCGCACCGTGCCCTTCGACGACCGGCTGTGCGTGCGGCCGGCGATGGAGGGGGAGTACCTGGCGGCCGGCGTCGAGGTGGGGGCGGACGAGGCCGTCACCAGCGTGAGCCAGCGGGTGCGGCCGGCCTTCGGGCTGCTGATCGAGCACGTCAGGCCATACACACCCGAGTGGGCCTCCGGAATCGCCGATGTGCCCGCGGAGACCATCCGCCGCCTGGCGGCGGCCTACCTGCGCCACGCCCGGGTGGGCGCCACCATCGAGATCGAGGGCGTTACCTACCCGCACCGCCCCGTGGCCGTCCTGCTCGGCAAGACCGTCACCAACGGCTGGGGCGGCTACGAGGCCTGCTGGGCCCGCACTCTCCTGGCGGCTCTCGTGGGCGCCCTCGAGGTTCCCGGTGGGATCCTGGGGACGGCGGTGCGGATCAACCGCCCCGCCCAGAATCGCCACGACTCCGTTCGGCCCGGGCCCGACGGCCTCATGGAGCAGTCGACCAACGCCACGACCCGCGAGGGCTGGAAGGGCTCGCCGCATATCCGGAACGCCTACCGGACGCTGGTCCCGCTGGTGAACAACTCGCCGTGGTCGGCGGCGCTGGGCCCCGCGCACCTGCCGTGGCTCTTCCTCGACAAGGACGCCGCGCCCGAGCACTGGCCGGCGCCCACGCTGCCCGAGGTGTGGATCATCTACCGGACCAATCCTGCCGTGTCGAGCTGGGAAACCGGCCGCATCGAGCGCGAGCTCGAGCGCTTCCCGTTCGTGGCGGCCTTCGCCTACACGCAGGACGAGACCAACTGGTACGCCGACCTCCTGCTCCCGGACGCCAGCGACATCGAGTCGCTGCAGCTCTACCGCATCGGCGGCACCAAGTACCAGGAGCAGTACTGGCAGCACTCGGGCTGGGCCCTCCGCCAGCCGGTGGCGGCCACGCCCTTCGACACGCGCGATCTGACGGACGTGGCCACCGAGCTGGCCGCCCGCGTCGGCATCCTGGACGGCTACCTCGAGGCGGTGAACCGCGGGGCGGGGACGACGATCCCGCTGCGCGACGAGGGGTACGACCACTCGTTCAAGCCCGGCGATAAGCCGGGCGTCACCGAGATCTGGGACCGGGTGTGCCGCGCGGCGACGCATGCCCTCACGGGCGGCCGCGTGGAGCTGGACCTGGACTGGTTCAAGCGCAACGGCGCCTTCTTCGTGCCGTTCTCCATGCGGCAGTACTTCCTGCACACGACCATGGTGGCCCAGGGGCTGCGCTACGAGATGCCCTACCAGGAGCGCATCAAGCGCATGGGAGAGGAGCTGTCGGCGCGGCTCCACGAGCGGGGCATCAAGTGGTGGGACGTCCAGCTCGAGGAGTACCAGGCGCTGCCCAAGTGGAAGGACTTCCCCGGCATCTGGCAGCAGACGGCGGTGTTGCGTGGGAAGAGCGCCGCGGACTTCCCCTTCTGGCTCCTGACGAGCCGGAGCATGCAGTACTCCTGGGGCGCCAACGTGTCGCTCCCGATCCTGGCCGACGTGGCGCGGCACGTGAAAGGCCACTTCGGCGTCATGCTCAACCGCGGGGCGGCGGCTCGGCTCGGCATCGCGAACGGCGACCTGGTGGAGGTCGAGTCGCCCACCGGCAAGACCCAGGGGCTCGCGATCCTGCGGGAAGGCGTCCGGCCGGATGTCGTCGTGATCCTGCAGCAGTTCGGACACTGGGCCACGCCCTTCGCCCGCGACCTCGGCATGCCGAACCTCAATCAGGTGGCAAGCATGGACCTCACGCTCACCGACGCCACGGGCAGCGGGGCCGACCTGGTGCCCGTCGCGGTCAGGAGGGCCTCCTGATGCGCTGGGGCATGGTGATCGACGTCAGACGCTGCGTGGGCTGCCAGACCTGCACGATCGCCTGCATGCAGGAGCACGGCCTGCCGGCCGGCCAGGTGTGGCGCTTCGTCGCCGACTGCGAGGTCGGCGAGTATCCGGACGTGAGGCGCCTCTTCCTTCCCATGCAGTGCATGCACTGCGCCGACCCGCCGTGCGTGCCCGTGTGCCCCACGGGCGCCTCGCGCCAGCGCGAGGACGGCATCGTCTGGGTGGAGTACGGGGCCTGCGTCGGCTGCGGCTACTGCGCCGTGGCCTGCCCCTACCACTCGCGGCACCTCATCCATGAGGCGCGGGGCTACTTCGACGCCCTCACGCCGCCCGAGCTGGCGACGGCCCAGCCCGAGCGGGTCGGCGTCATGACCAAGTGCAACTTCTGCAAGGAGCGGGTGGATGGCGGGCGGGCGCAGGGGCTCACGCCGGGGATCGACCAGGAGGCCACGCCCATGTGCGCCGTCGCCTGCATCGCCAACGTGATCACGTTCGGCGACCTGGACGATCCCAAGAGCCCCGTGGCCAGGCTGCGGGCCGAGACGAAGGCGCAGCCGCTCCTGCCCGAGTGCGGCACCGAGCCGTCTGTCTTCTACGTGGTGGAGTGAGCCATGAGCACGGTCTCGACTGCGCGCACCGTGGAGCTGATCGCCGCCACGCCCCAGACGCTCTGGGGCAAGCCTGCCGTCATCAACTTCGCCCTCGGGGGTCTCGGCGCCGGCCTCTACCTGGCGGCCCTCGTGGAAGTCTGGCTGGGCGGCCCCGGAGTCCTCAAGGTGGCCTCCTGGCTCGGGCCGGCCCTGGTCCTGGCGGGGTTCATCGCCGTGGCCACCGAGGCCGGGCGCCCGCTGCGCGGCCCGCGTGTTCTCAGCCGCCTCCGAACCTCGTGGATGTCGCGGGAGCTGTGGGTGGGCGGTATCTTCATGGCGCTGGCCTCGGCCGAGGTCGTCGTCCCGGTCGCATGGCATCGCTACCCGGCGGCGGCCGCCGCCATCGGGCTCTGCCTGGCCCAGGGGTTCATCCTTCGGCACGCCCGCGGCATCGCCGCGTGGGATGTCCCGCTGATGCCGCTGGTCTTTCTGCTGTCGGCCATCATCTCGGGGGCGGGCCTGCTCGTCCTGGTGGAGGTGGGGGCTGGCCGGGCGCCCGACGGCGCCTTCCTGTTCGCCACGCTGGTGGCGGTGGTGGCGGGTCTGCTGGTGTGGCGCGGCTTCGTCGCCTGGCCCGGGGGCCCCGCGTTCGTCCACTCCACGGCCGAGCTCAGGGAGGGCCGGGCGGGCGCCCTCATTCTCGCGGCGGGCTACCTGGCACCGCTCCTGCTCGGCACGCTGGCGCTGACCGTCCCGTCCACGGGGCGGGGCACTCTCGGGCTGGCCGCGATCCTGATGATCGCCGGCCAGGTCTACGCCAAGTCCGAGCTGATCCTGACGGCCGGCCAGCTCCGGCCGATCACGCTGGCGAATCTCACGCTTCGGAGGAGGACGTCATGATTTTCGGCGCGGGAGTCGATGTCGGCTCGACCCAGACGAAGGCGGTGATTCTGGATGAGTCCCGGTCCATCGTGGCCCGATCGTTGATCGCCACCGGAGCGAACGTGACCAGGGCCGGCGAGAACGCCTTCGTCGAGGCCTGCAAGGCGGCGGGGCTGCCGCGCGAGGCCGTGGGGTACGTCGTCGGCACGGGGTACGGCCGGTACAAGGTCACCTTCGGCGACGCCCAGATCACCGAGATCACCTGCCACGCCCGCGGGGCGCACTCGATCTTCCCGCGCACGCGCACCGTGATCGACATGGGCGGCCAGGACACGAAGGCGATCAAGGTCGGCCCCGACGGCTCGGTCATGGACTTCGCCATGAACGACAAGTGCGCCGCTGGAACGGGGCGCTTCCTGTCGGCGGCGGCCGAGGTGACCGGAATGGGGCTCGACGAGATCGGCCCGATCTCGCTCCGGGCCAAGAACCCCGTGCGGCTGACGTCGGTCTGCACGGTGTTCGTCGAGTCGGACATCATGTCCTACCTCGCCCAGCGGAAGACGGTGGAGGACATCCTGGGCGGCGTCCACAAGGCCATCGCCACGCGGACCATGGCGCTGGTGCGCCGCGTGGGCGTGGAGGAGGAGATCACCTTCACGGGCGGGGTCTCGCGCAATATCGGCATGGTGAAAGGGCTCGAGGCAGTGCTGGGCCGCTCGATAAACGTCCACGAGGAGGGGCACTTCATGGGGGCCCTGGGGGCCGCGCTCTTCGCGCTGGAGCGTGCCGAGATCGCCGCAACGGAAACCGCGGGGAGGGCGTAGCCATGCTCGTGGCCGGGATCGACATCGGATCGGGAACGACGAAGTGCATCATCGTGGATGGTGACGGCCACGTGCGCGGCCGCGCCGCCATCCGGACCAAGGCGGACTTCGAGAAGGTCTCGCAGGAGGTCCTCGAGGCCGCCAAGGCCGAGGGGGGGCTCGCCAACGAGGAGGTGGCCTACGTCGCCACCACGGGGCTGGGCCGGTACGCGGTGTCCTTCCGGGACATCCAGATCACGGACCTGACCTGCGGGGCGCGGGGGGCCGCGACCGTGGTCCCCAGCACGCGATACGTGCTGGACATCGGGGCGCAGTGCTCGCGCGCGATCAAGCTGCGGGAGGGCGGGAAGGTGAAGGAGTTCCACATGAACGAGAAGTGCGCCGCGGGGTCCGGCGGCTTCCTCGAGCGCGCGGCCAAGTACCTCGAGGTCACCGTGGCGGACATCGGGCCGATGTCCCTCAGGGCGGGCAAGCCCCAGGCCATCTCCAGCGTCTGCGCGGTGCTGGCCGAGTCGGAGATCATCAACCACATCTCCGAAGGCGTATCGGTGGAGAACATCCTGCGCGGGATCCACAACTCGCTGGCGGACCGAGCCCTGTCGATGCTCACGCGCGTGGGGCTCGACGGCGACGTCACCCTCATCGGCGGCGTGGCGCTCCAGGAGGGCATGGTGGCGGCGCTGCGCGAGAAGCTGGGCGTTCCGGTCCACGTGCCCGAGCACCCGCACCTCACGGCGGCGCTGGGTGCCGCCCTGCTGGGGCTCCAGCGTCTCCGGAAAATGTCCATGGCCACTGCCGCCTGAAGGAGAGCGCCATGAGCCGAAGCGACGTCAGCGTTCGCGCGATCGAGCCCTCCGATCTGCCTGCCCTCATGCGGATCGACGAGAAGCTGTCGAGCCAGACCCGCAAGGAGTACTGGGATCGACGGCTCGAGATGGCCGCCCTCCGGCCCCCGTGGATGTCCCTGGTGGCAGAGACCGACGGGCGGATGGCGGGCTTCCTGTTCGGCTGGGTGGCCGAGTCCGAGTTCGGCATGTCCCAGCCCACGGCGTGGGTGGACCTGATCGGCGTGGACCCGCCCTACCGGGGGCGCGGGATTGCGCATGCGCTGATCGACCGGTTCGTGCGGAGCGCCGAGGAGCTGCGGGCCGTCCAGAAGGTGGCCACCCTCATCGACCTGACCCAGGCCGACGTGCGTGAGTTCTTCCTGCGCCAGGGGTTCCACCACGGGCCGATGATCCAGATGGAACGGGACGTCCGACCCTGACGCAGATCATCCGCGCCGCCCCCGGGGGGGCGCCGGGAGTGCAGGCAAGCATGCTCGAGGTGAGGATTCACGGGCGGGGCGGCCAGGGGGCCCAGGTCGGCTGCCAGATCCTGGCCGGGGCCTTCTTCCGGTCGGGCCGGCATGTCCAGGCTTTCGCCGCCTATGGCGGAGAGCGGCGGGGCGCGCCCGTCACCGCCTTCGTCAGGGCCGACGACAAGCCCATCCGGCTGCGCTGCGACATCGAGCGCCCCCGCTACGCCCTCGTCCTCGACCCCACCATGCTGGATGGCGGTGCCATCGTGGCCGACGTCGAGCCGGGAGGGACGGTCGTCGTCAACAGCGGAGCCCCTCTCGAAGGCGCGCTGCCGCCGGGGGTCAGGCTCGTCGCGGTGGACGCGGCGGGGATTGCCGGGCGGGCAGGGCTCGGCCCCATCGTCTCCACCGTGCTGCTCGGGGTCTTCGCGCGCGCGACGGGGCTCGTCTCCCTCGAGGACCTGCAGGCCGCAGTGGAGGAGGGCAGCCCGGCCCGCAACCGGGAGAACCTCGAAGCCTGCTCCGCCGGCTACCACGCGGCGGCGGGTCCGGGTTAGCCCGATGGCCTGGGAGCTCGGCGCCGCGCGTCCCCTGTGCTGGACGGAGCCCGGCCGGACCACGCTCGAGGTCAAGACCGGCGGCTGGCGCACCAGGCGGCCGGTGTACGTGGAGGCCACGGCGCCCTGCCGCGCGGCCTGCCCCGCCGGCGAGCCCGTCGCGCGCTGGATCGAGCTTGCGCGCCGCGGGGACCAGGCGGCCGCCTGGGCGGTCATCCGCGAGGAGAACCCGTTCCCGGCCATCATGGGGCGCGTCTGCGCCCATCCGTGCGAGTCGGCCTGCAACCGCGGTCAGCACGACGGCGCTGTGGCCATCAACGCCCTCGAGCGCTTCGTGGGCGACTGGGGGCTTCGGCATGGCAACCTCGCCCGGCCGGAGCTGCGGAGGCCGGAGCGGGTGGCGGTAGTGGGCGGCGGCGCCGCCGGGCTCGCCTGCGCCTACCACCTTTCGCGCCGGGGCTACCGGGTGCGCCTCTACGAGGCCGAGGCGGAGCTCGGCGGCCTCCTGCGCTACGGCATCCCCGAGTACCGGCTGCCGCGCGCCGTGCTCGCGCGGGAGATCGAGCTGAGCCTCGGCCCCGGCGTGGAGGTCCTCACGGGCCAGCGCCTCGGCGCCAATCTCTCGTGGGAGACGGTGGCGGCTCACGATGCGGTGTTCCTCGCCACGGGCGCCTCTCTGCCGCTGGGCCTCGGGATCGGCGGCGAGCAGGCGCAGGGCGTCGGCAGCGGGCTCGCCTTCCTCCGCGATCTCGCCTCAGGGACGCGCAGAGCCCTGGGGCGGCGCGTCGTGGTGGTGGGCGGCGGCAGCACCGCCATGGATGTGGCTCGCTCGGCCCGACGCCTGGGGGTCCCCTCGGTGACCGTGGTCGCCCTCGAGGCACGGGAGGAGATGCCGGCGCTCGCCGAGGAGGTGAGCCAGTCCCTCGCCGAGGGCATCGAGATCAGGAATGGGCGCGGCGTGGCGCGGTTCGTGGAGCTGGGAGGCCGGGTCACGGGCGTGGCCGTCGCGCCGGCCAGGCTCGAGCGCGGCCGGGACGGCGCGATCCGTCCCGTTTTCCTGACGGGGTCCCCCGAGGTGATCCCGGCGGACAGCGTGCTGCTCGCCATCGGGCAGGGGACCGACCTCTCGGTGCTTCCCGCGGCGCTCCGCGGCCGGCGGGGGCTCGTCGAGGCCGCGGCCGACGGGAGCACGCCGGCGCAGCGGGTGTTCGCCGGGGGCGATGCGGCCTCCAGCCAGCGGACCGTGACGCATGCCATCGGGGCGGGGACACGAACCGCAACTCGGATCCACGAGATCCTCTCGGGCGCGGCAGCGGCGCAGCCTGCGCCTCATCCGGGGGCCGTGGCGGTGCCGGGACACGTCGTCGCCTTCTCCGAGGTCAATCTCGACTATTTCCCGCGGGGGGAGCGCGCCGAGCGGCCCGAGCGGCCGGCCGGCGGGCGGATCGGCTCCTTCGTCGAGGTGGTGGAGGGACTCGATGCCGCCGCGGCCCGCGCCGAGACGGCGCGCTGCTTCACCTGCGGCCACTGCGTGGACTGTGACACCTGCCTCCTCTACTGCCCCGACATGGCGGTGAGCCGGAGAGACGGCGGCGGCTACCGGATCTCCAGCGACCACTGCAAGGGGTGCGGCCTCTGCGTGCACGAGTGCCCGCGCGGGGCGCTGCAGATGGTGAGCGAGCGATGACGGGCGTCGAGACGGTTGCGGGACAGCGGCGGATGCTGCTCACGGGCAACCACGCCGTGGCCTACGGCGCGCTCCGCGCGAAGCCTCAGGTCATCCCGGTTTACCCCATCACGCCCCAGACGCCGGTGCTCGAGAAGCTCCTCGAGTTCGCCCAGACGGGAGAGCTCACGGGCGAGATGATCACCGTCGAGAGCGAGCACTCCGCCATGGCCGCCTGCATCGCGGCCTCGCTGGCGGGGGCGCGCGTCTTCACGGCGACCTCTTCCCAGGGCATCGCCCTCATGCACGAGATGCTCCACTTCGCGGCCGGCGCGCGGACGCCGGTGGTCATGGTGAACGTCAACCGGACGCTGGCGTTGCCCTGGGGCTTCTGGGCAGATCAGACCGACAGCCTCTCGCAGCGCGACACGGGCTGGATGCAGTTCTACTGCGAGTCGGGCCAGGAGGCGCTGGACACGGTCTTGCAGGCCTACCGGGTCGGCGAGTCCGTGCTGCTGCCCGCCATGGTGGTCATCGAGGCCATGTACATCTCGCACACGCTGGAGCCGGTGGAGGTGCCGGGCGAGGAGGTGGTGGCCCGCTTCCTTCCGCCCTTCGAGCCCGAGCGGCGCCTCGATCCCGCCTGCCCGCTGAGCGTGGGGAACACCACGACGCCGGCGCAATGGCGTGCCAACCGGCTCGCCATGCACGAGGCCATGGGACAGGCGCTCGGCGCCGTGGCGGCGGCCGGACGGCTCTACGGCGAGCTGACCGGCCGCGGTTACGGGGCCACCGAGAGCTACCGCACCGAGGATGCCCGGGTGGTCCTGGTGGCGGCGGGCGGCATGGCCGGCACGGCGCGCGAGGCCGTGGACCGGCTGCGCGAGGCAGGAGTTCCCGCGGGGCTCCTCAGGCTGCGCCTCTTCCGCCCTTTCCCGGCCGCCGAGATCGCCACGGCGCTGGCGGGGGCCGGCAGGGTCGCGGTCGTGGACCGCAACTGTTCCATCGGGAGCGGGGGCATCTTCTGCCAGGAGGTGCGCGCGGCGCTCTCTGCTCTCGGGCAGGGGGGCAACCCCGTGCTCTCCTACATCGCCGGACTCGGGGGCGTGAACGTCTCGCCCGAGCGGATGATGCAGATCGCGCGTGATGCGCTCGGGCGCGAGGGGACGAACCCGGAGCCGATCCAGGCGGAGGGGCTTTGATGGACCGCTTCGTGTCCGGCCATGCCTCCTGTCCGGGCTGCGCGGTAGCGCTCGCCGTCCGCTTCGTCCTCCGGTCGGTCCCTCCTGACGCCGTGGTCGTCGTCGCCCCGTCGTGCGTCGCGATCATGATGGGGCCCATGCCGCTCTCCTCGGTGACCGTGCCGGTGTTCCACACGGCCTTCGAGACCACGGCCGCGGCCGCCTCGGGGCTGGCCCGCGCCTATCGCGCACGCGGCGAGCGGGCGACGGTGGTCTGCCTGGCGGGCGATGGGGGGACCTACGACATCGGGCTGCAGGCTCTCTCCGGGGCCGCCGAGCGCAACGAGGACTTCATCTACGTCTGCTTCGACAACGAGGCCTATCAGAACACCGGCAACCAGAAGTCCTCCGCCACGCCGTGGGGGGCGCGCACGGCCTCCACGCCCGGCGGCAAGCGCACGCGCAAGAAGGAGATCATGGAGATCATCGCCGCCCACCGCATCCCCTATGCGGCGACGGCCTCCCCGGCGCATCCGGACGACCTCGTGGCGAAGGTCCAGCGTGCGAGCGAGATGAGGGGCACGCGGTTCCTGCTCATCACCTGCCCCTGTGTGCCCGGCTGGGGGATCGGAGACGACGCGTCTCTGCGGGTCTTGCGTCTCGGCGTCGAGTCGCGCGCCGTGCCGCTCTACGAGATCGAGGACGGGACGCGCTACCGGATCACGCATCAGCCCGCCGGGATCCCCGTCGCCGAGTACCTGGGGCCGCAGGCGCGCTTCGCGCATCTGTCGGACGCGGACGTCGCCGCGATCCAG
>MGBT01000206.1:4238-4949 GCA_001788395.1 Candidatus Rokubacteria bacterium GWA2_70_23 | reverse complement strand
CGCGGTCGCGGGCGATTCCTGCTGCTCTACGCCGGAGCCGGGCTCGCGGTGCTGGCCAAGGGGTTGGTCGGGCTCCTGTTTCCTGTGCTGATCGTGGCGATCACCGTCTGGTGGGTGGGGCGGCGGGGCGGGGATCGGCTCACGTGGCGCGAGATGAATCTCGGGTGGGGGCTGGCGGCGCTCGGGGCGATCGCTCTTCCGTGGCACGTCGCGTCGGCGTGGCGGGAGCCGGAGCTGTTCTGGTTCTACCTGATGGACAACCAGGTCCTGCGCTTCCTCGGGCTCCGCGGCTTCGTCGAGGACGATGTGCCCGTCTCCACCGTGGGCTTCCTGCTGGTGACCTTCGTGTGGCTGTTCCCCTGGGGCGTGTTCCTGCTGGCGCGGTCCTCGGGGACGGGGGCTGCCCGGCTCGACGGAATGGCCGCCCTCCCCAGGGATCCCGGCGGCGGTGATGCGAGCGCCGGCGCGGCTGCGGCGTGCTGGCGTCCCGTCCTCGTCATCTGGGCGCTCGTCGTGGTCGGCTTCTTCGCGTTCTCGCGCTCGACGCTCGAGTACTACGCGCTGCCGGCCTTCCCGGCCCTGGCGGTGCTCGTGGGAGGGGCGTGGGCGAGCGGGCGCGACATCGGCCGCTGGCTCGTTGCAGGGCTCGTGGGGAGCGCCGTGGTCGGAGCGTGGGCGATCTGGCTCTCGGCCCGGCTCACGCCGGCGCAG
>MGBT01000206.1:3704-4176 GCA_001788395.1 Candidatus Rokubacteria bacterium GWA2_70_23 | reverse complement strand
CTTTCCCTTCGAGTCGGCGGAGCCCTTCGGCCGCCTGCTGGGGTGGCTCGGCGTGACGCTGATCGCCGGCTGGGCGCTGGCCGCGCTGTTCTGGGCGCGGGGCTGGCGGCGCGCGGCATTCGGTGCGGTGGCCGGCGTGGGTGTGGTCATCGCGGTTCTGATCGTCCAGCTCTTGCACGTGGTTGAGCCGCATCATTCGGCGCGGCCGGTGGCCCGCGCGATCGTCGAGCGGACCCAGCCGGGGGATGTGATCGCCCACGAGGGGTCCCTCGAGTACAGCGCGGCGCTGCCCTTTTACACCGGGCGGCGGATCGTGGTGGTGAACGGGGCGCGAGGCGACCTCGATTTCGCCTCCCGGCGGCCCGAGGCCCGCGGCTCCTTCGTCGACGGGCCGGGACTCGGCCGGCTCTGGGATGGGCCGGGGCGCGTCTTCCTCGTGACCCAGCGCCCGCCGGAGCGGAGCGTGGTCAGT
>MGBT01000206.1:2232-3695 GCA_001788395.1 Candidatus Rokubacteria bacterium GWA2_70_23 | reverse complement strand
CCCGGCGCAGTGCGTCTGATCGGCCGTTTCGGTTCCCGTTGGCTCTATTCGAACGAGAGGATGTGACGTCATGGCAAAGACCGGCGTATGGCTCATCGGGGCGGGTGGCGCTCTGGCATCCACGGCCGTGGTCGGCACGCGTGCCATCGCCCACGGGCTTGCGAGACCGACGGGACTCGTCACCGAGCTGCCGGAGCTGCGCGCGCTGCCGCTGATCGGCCTCGATCAGCTCGTGTTCGGCGGCTGGGAGGTCAACTCCCGCGGCATCCTGCACCAGGCGCGCGCCCTGGCGCATGACCACCGGTCGCTGAACCCAGGGCTCGTGGCCGCCGTCGAGGACGATCTGCTGGCGGTGCAACGCAGACTCCAGCCGGGTTTTGCCCTGGGCGGGGGTCCGGCCGCTCCCTCGCGCGGCGCGCGCGCGCAGCGCTCCGGCAGGGAGCCGCTGGAGAAAGCCGTGGCCCGACTCGGGGACGACCTCCAGCGCTTCCGCGAGGACGAGCGCCTCGGCACGGTCGTCGTGGTCAACGTGGCCTCCACGGAGCCTCCCATCGCCCTGGGTCCGGAGCACGCGCGTCTCGGGAGCTTCCGCCGGCTCCTGCAGGAGGACCGGCGGGAGCTGGTGACGCCGAGCATGCTCTACGCCTACGCGGCCCTCGAGCGGGGCTGCCCCTACGTCAACTTCACTCCGTCTCCCGGCATCACGCCCCCGGCGCTGCGTGAGGTGGGCGAGACACGCCGCGTGGTCTTCTACGGATCCGACGGCAAGACGGGCGAGACGCTGATGAAGACGGTCCTCGCTCCGCTCTTCCGCTATCGCAACCTCGAGGTCCTGTCCTGGGAGGGGGTGAATCTCCTCGGCGGCGGCGACGGCCAGGTGCTGGCCAATCCACGCCACAAGCAGTCGAAGCTCCGGAG
This sequence comes from Candidatus Rokubacteria bacterium GWA2_70_23, assembly GCA_001788395.1. Taxonomy (GTDB): domain Bacteria; phylum Methylomirabilota; class Methylomirabilia; order Rokubacteriales; family CSP1-6; genus UBA12499. Next base: position 2,777 of record MGBT01000206.1, on the reverse strand, counting down.
CAAGTCCGGGGTGCTCGCGCCTGCCCTGGGCTACGCTCCGCATGCCACCGTCGCCATCGAGTACGTGCCCTCCCTCGGGAACTGGAAGACCGCGTGGGACTTCATCCACTTCCGTGGCTTCCTCGACACCCCGATGACCGTGCAGTTCATCTGGCAGGGCTGCGACTCGGTGCTGGCGGCCCCGCTCGTGCTCGACCTCGTGCGGCTGGCCGAGTTCGCCCAGCGGGTCGGGGAGGTCGGGCCCATGACGCACCTGGCGTGCTTCTTCAAGGACCCGCTGGGTGTGCGGATCAGCGCATTCCAGGATCAGGTCCAGCTCCTCCTGGACTACGTGGAGCGGCACGCGGGACGCGATCTCACGCAGGCGAGGGGCGGGGGGTAGGACGGTGGAGCCCCGGCGCTGGCCCATCCTGACGGCGGCCGACCGCGACGCCGTCCTGCGCGTGCTCGACCGGGGCGTGCTCTCGGGGGCGGGGGCCCCCGAGATGCGGGCCCTCGAGGCGGAGTTCGCCGCCTTCGTGGGCGCGCGGTTCTGCCTGGCGACG
>MGBT01000206.1:1542-1942 GCA_001788395.1 Candidatus Rokubacteria bacterium GWA2_70_23 | reverse complement strand
GGGACTCTTCGTGACCGACTCCGAGACGCTCTGGGCTCGCGCGGCGCGCGCCCGCTTCGACGGGATCGAGCCGCCAGCCAAGTGGGATCCCGAGCGCCCGCTCGACGACGAGGCGGAGGCCCTCGCGACCACCGCGGGCTGGATGTATCTGCCCGGGGAGCTGACATGCGCGCTCGCGCGCGCCCAGCTCGAGCGGCTGGCCGCGACCACAGCCAGAAGCCAGCTCAACGCCCAGCGATTCACTGAGCGCCTCGCCGCGCTGCCGGGGGTCGAGCCGCCGGCGGTGCCTCCGGATCGCACGCATGTCTTCCACAAGTATCGCGTCAGGCTGCATCCGGAGCGGGCGGGGCTTCGCCTGGCGCCGCGGGAGCTCCGAGACCGGCTGCTCGCCGCGCTGCGG
>MGBT01000206.1:0-1501 GCA_001788395.1 Candidatus Rokubacteria bacterium GWA2_70_23 | reverse complement strand
GCCCAGGGCTTCGAGAGGGCATGGCGAAGCGTGGGAGAAGGGACAAGCCGTGAATAACGAGAAAGATCTGGAGACACCGTGGGAGGATCTCATCGTGGCTGAGGTTCGGGCGGCGCGAGCCGCGCTCTGGGCCGCAGCCGGCTACGATCTTGAGAGACTCGCAGAGCGCCTACGCGAGGAGCAGGCCCTGTCAGGGCATCCCGTCGTAACGTTTCCCCCGCGTGCGCCGCAGCCTGTGGCGGGGGAAACCGCGTAGTTCGCTCTGCCCAGCTAACCTGGATTTTCGGAGCCTGTGACGCTCTTCGCGGCAATCGAGGCTGAGCAGCACGAAGCGCTCCGCGCGATCGCCTTTTCTGAACGGCGGTCCCTCGCGGATGTTGTGCGCGAAGCGCTGAGCGGGTTCATCTCCCCCTCCGGGGGCGAGGGGAGCGAAACGACCCCCTCTCCCTTGGAGAGGGAGAGGGTCGGGGTGAGGGTGGGGTACGCGTTCGCGCATGAGCCGGACTGGCCTTCCAGCCGTTCGCACATCCGCCGGTCGCCCAGTGTGCCTGCTGATGTTAAACTTCGACGCGATGCATTTTGAGAATTTGGAGAATAGCCCATGCCGATAACCGCGCAAGAAGTCTTCGCTGAGACGGTTCGAGCTCTACCCCCAACTGAACGGCTACGCCTAGCCGCACTTATCCTGCAGGATCTGGCTCAAGCCGATATGACCGTTGTGGATACCAGCAGCGTCTGGAGTGAACAAGATCAGAGTGACTTAACCACCTTCTCGTTGCAGTACGCTGCCAAACTCTACCCTGAAGAGGATGAGCTTGTTTAGTCCTGGCGACGTTGTGGCGGTGAATTTCCCTGGGGTCACGGGGATCAAACGGAGGCCAGCGGTCATCTTGTCTTCAGTGGTCTACCACAGCTCACGGCCTGATGTGATCGTAGGGCTGATCACCAGTCAAACCGCTGCAGCCGTCGGTCCTACTGACTATCTGTTACAGGAGTGGGCGCAAGCGGGGTTACGAGTGCCCTCGGCGTTTCGCAGTTTCTTTGCGACGCTGCCCCCTTCTACCAACCCCGTGCCGGTAGGACATCTCTCAGCGCGAGATTGGCAAGGCGTACGGGCGTGTGTGAAGGCGACGCTCGCTCCGCTGGACGATCCTGCCCCGCCAGCCGCACCAACAGGTAACTGATGAGGGTGCGTGAGCGGTTTATCATCTACGGACCACAGCTGGCCAACCTTCTTGAAAGGTGCGCAGGATTCTCTTTCAGGAGGCCGAAGTGTCGTCGGGCCACTCTCTGGACCTCTTCTGGAAGACGCGCATAGCGAGCCCAAAATCGGGCCGTTGTGCGATGTGTCACAGGTCCTTAAGAGTGCCCTTTGCTTTCGCGTCAAGTGCCTCACGCATGAGGAAATCCAGCTTCCCGGCCTCAGAGTCAGCTGCGATCTCCTTGTCCCATCTCTCCCACTCCTTCTCTGACAGCCACCGGACGAGTTCGGTGAACTCCT
>MGBT01000205.1:54718-55833 GCA_001788395.1 Candidatus Rokubacteria bacterium GWA2_70_23 | reverse complement strand
GGCGGTGGAACTGCATGGGATGGGGGCCGAGGGTGAGGCCGGTGCCCGTGTAGTCGGCCGCGAGGCGCTCCCGCGGCGTCATGGGAGGCAGGGGCGAGGCCGACGGCGGGTCGGGCAGCGCCGCGTAGAGGGCCCCGCGGGGACTGACGGCGCGCGCGGCCTCCCAGAGCGCGGCTCGCCGTTCGAGCCCGAGGCTCCGGAGCGCGCCGATCTCGGCGAGCCGGGCCGTCTCCTCCCTGTCGAGCCCGGTCCGGGCGATGACGTGCCGCCGACGCGGTTGGCCGGCGAGGAGCCCTTGAAATAGACCGCCGGGGCTCAGGCGAGAAGCGTCAGGCGTCAGGCCGGGCGCGCACGCTATACTTGAGCCATGCCGATCATCTCGGTGTTCTTCGGCATCGTCATCCGGATGTTCTACAGGGAGCATGAGCCGGCTCACTTTCATGCCGAGCACCAGGGGCAGCAGGGGAAGTTCGACTTGAAGGGGAAGATGATTGCCGGAAACATCCGGTCGAGGACAGCCCTTCGCCTCATCCGGGAGTGGGCGTCCCTACGCGGGCGGGAACTCGAGGCCGACTGGGAAAACATGAAGGCTGGCCGCCCGCTCGAGAGGATCGAGCCCTTACAGTGAGGTGTTCCCATGAGCTTTCTGCCATCGGTCATTCGCGCTGAGTACCGTGGCGACTATCGTATCCACGTCACGTTCAACGACAACTCCGAGAACACGATCGATTTTCGCCGTTGGCTGGACGGTCCCGTCTTCGAGCCGCTGAAGGACCCGGGCTATTTTCGAAGGTTCTTCCTCGATGGTGGGACCGTGGCCTGGCCGAACGGTGCGGACATCGCGCCGGAGACTCTCTACGAAACCACGACCCGGGAGCGGCGGCATGGCAGCGCGCTGAAGTCTGGGGTGGTGAGACGGACGAAACGCCGTGCCCCAGCCAGCCAGCGACAGGCGAAATAGGCAGACGTGCCGAGAACTGAGATAGCATTCAGTGGAAGTCATGGGAGGGCGGACCCTCCGGGGGGGCCGGGGCGGCCTCGAGGCGCTCGCGGAGGGGCCAGAGGCGCTCGGCGCGGATCGAGGTGACGCCGTCCTGGTGCTGGAGCGCGCCCTC
>MGBT01000205.1:0-54549 GCA_001788395.1 Candidatus Rokubacteria bacterium GWA2_70_23 | reverse complement strand
GCCCCAGGCTCCGGAGCGCGCCGATCTCGGCGAGCCGGGCCGTCTCTTCCCGGTCGAGCCCGGTCCGCTCGATGAGGTCGGCCACCGACCTGAAGGGAGCGCACGCGAGCGAAGCCTCCATCCGCCGCCCGAGCTCCTCCCGCAGGCCCTTGACGTAGCGCAGCCCGAGGCGCACGGCGGTGCCCGGCGGCTCGCTCCGGTCGTCCTCGATCGCGCAGAGCCAGCCTGAGCGGTTCACGTCGATGGGGCGGATGACCACGCCGTGGCGCCGGGCATCCCGGACGATCGTGGCCGGGTGATAGAAGCCCATGGGCTGGTTGTTGAGCAGCGCCGCGTAGAAGGCGGCCGGGTGATGCGCCTTGAGATAGGCGCTGGCATAGGCCAGCAGCGCGAAGCTCGCCGCGTGGGACTCGGGGAAGCCGTACAGCGCGAAGGCGGTGATGGAGCGGACGATGGCCTCGGCCTGCGTGCCGACGATGCCGTTGCGGGCCATGCCGGCGCGCAGCTTGACCTCCACCTCCTTCATGGCGCGCTCGGAGCGCTTGAAGCCGAAGGCGCGCCGCAATTCCTCGGCCTCGCCGCCGGTGAAGCCGGCCGTGGCCATGGCCATGCGCAGGAGCTGCTCCTGGAAAAGCGGCACGCCGAGGGTGCGCGCCAGGATCGGCTCGAGCGCTGGGTGTGGCACCGTCACCGGCTCGCGCCCCGCCCGGCGGCGGAGATAGGGGTGGACCATGTCGCCCACGATGGGGCCCGGGCGGATGATGGCGACCTGCACCACGAGGTCGTAGAAACGCTCGGGGCGGAGCCGCGGAAGCGTCGCCATCTGGGCGCGGCTCTCGACCTGGAAGACGCCGATGGTGTCGGCCTTCTGGAGCATGGCGTAGACGGCCGGGTCGTCCTGGGGCAGATGCGCGAGATCCACCCGGCCGCCCCGCTCCCGGATCATCTTGAGCGCGTCCTGGAGGAGCGACATCATGCCGAGGCCCAGGAGGTCCACCTTGATGATGCCCATGTCCTTGCAGTCGTCCTTGTCCCACTGGACCACGGAGCGGCCAGGCATGGTGGCGGGCTCCAGCGGCACCACGGAGTCGAGCCGACCCTGGCAGATCACCATGCCGCCCGAGTGCTGGCCGAGATGGCGCGGGAGGTCCTGGATGGCCGTCCACAATTCGGCGAAGCGCTGGATGCGCGGCTCTCGCGGATCGCACCCCGCCTCGGCGAGGCGGGCGGGGAGCGCATCGCCGGGCTCCTGGTACTCGAGATCGCCCACGAGCCCGGAGAGCCGCTCGCAGAGCTCGGGCGGGAAACCGAGCGCCTTGCCCACCTCGCGCGCCGCGCTCCGGCCGCGGTAGGTGATCACGTTGGCCGTCATGGCCGCGCCGAGCCTGCCGTAGCGCTCGTAGACGTACTGGATCACACGCTCGCGGCGGTCTCCGCTCGGCAGATCGAGATCGATGTCGGGCCACTCGCCCCGCTCCTCGGAGAGGAAGCGCTCGAAGAGGAGATCCATGCCCACCGGGTCCACGGCGGTGATGCCGAGGGTGTAGCACACGGCGCTGTTGGCGGCCGACCCCCGCCCCTGGACGAGGATGTCCTGGGCGCGGCAATGCTCCACGAGATCCCAGACGATGAGGAAGTAGCCCGCCAGATCGAGACGCCCGATGAGATCCAGCTCGCGCGCGATCTGGCGGCGGGCGCGCTCGCGGAGCGACCCCGAGCCGTAGCGCGTCCGCGCGCCGCGCTCGCAGAGGGCCCGGAGGAAGCCGATGGGCGTCTCGCCCCGCGGGAGCGGGTAGTCGGGGAAGCGGTAGCCCAGGTGCTTCAGGGTGAAGCCAAGCCGGAGCGCCAGCTCCCCTGTATTCGCCACGGCCTCCGGACAGTCGTGGAAGAGGCGCTCCATCTCCCGGTCGTCCTTGAGGTGGCGCTCGCTGTTCTCGGCGAGGAGCCGGCCCGCCCGGTCGAGCGTGGTGTGATGCCGGATGCACGTGAGCACATCGAGGAGCCGGCGGTCGCGGCGCTCGACGAGGCGGGGCTCGTTGGTGGCCAGGGGCGGCAGCCGGAGGCGCGCGGCCTCGGCGCGCAGCCACTCGTTTCGCGCCTCCTGCTCCCGCGCGAGATGCCGCTGCAGCTCCGCGTACACGCCGCCGCGGCCGTAGATGGACAGGAGGCGCTCGAGCGTGGCGCGCGCCGCGGCGTCGCCCTCGCGGGCCAGCGCCAGCGCCACCGGCCCCTCGGCGCCTCCCGTGAGGCAGACGAGCCCCGCCGCGTGCTCGGCGAGATCCTCGATCGTGGCATGTCCTTCGCCCTTGGAGGCTTGCATCTTCATGCGCGTGAGGAGGCGGCAGAGGTTCTGATAGCCCTCGCGGTCCTCCACCAGGAGCGGGAGCCGCCCGCCGCCGGCGAGCGTCACCTCCGCGCCCACGAGCGGCGTGATCCCGAGCCGTATCGCCGCCCGGTAGAGGCGGGGCGCGCCATAGAGGCCGTCGCGATCCAGGAGCGCCAGCGCCGGCTGCCCGAGGCGGGCCGCCCGCTCGGCGAGCGCTTCGGGCAGGGCCGCCCCCTCGAGAAAGCTGAAGGCGCTCCGGGCATGCAGCTCCACGTACATCGATCAGACCCGCGCTATGCCGAAGCCCAGCAAGGAGGACGGCAATGCTCCAGCACACGGTCAGCCACGCGCGATCGGGCCCACGCCGAGCTCGAGGGGCTTGACACATGGCAGAGTATGCTGAATAATCCTACCTAACTGAATAACCACACCATTCAGATCACACTGCATCTCAATCGACAACCCGTCGAGAGACGGCGCAAGGCGGGTCTTCCCCCGGAGGGAGACTCGCAAGGAGGGGAAGATGACCCGGAAACGGAAGGCAGAGGCTCCTCGCGTCCCGGCCGGGACAGGCGCGGGCTGCTGCCGGGTAGCGTCGATGGTGACCGTGGATCATCGCGGCCAGATGGTGCTGCCCAAGGACCTGCGCGACCGGGCCGGCATCCGCGCCGGCGACAAGATGGTCCTCGTCAGCTGGGAGAGGGACGGCCAGGTCCACTGCCTCTTCCTGCTCAAGGCCGAGAAGCTCACCGCCATGCTCGGCGACCTGCTCGGGCCGGTGCTCCGGGGAGCCACGACAGCATGAAGCGCGCGCGGACGACCGTCTCGATCGAAGATGTCATCGAGATGAGCGGGGTCGAGACACTGCATCCCGGCGGGCTCGATCTCACCCGGAGGATCGGCGAGGTCTTGCGGATCGATCCATCCCACCGCGTCCTGGACGTCTCCAGCGGCAAGGGCCTGTTCGCCTGCACGTACGCGGCGGAGCTCGGCTGCCGGGTCACGGGAATCGACATCAACGAGCGATTCGTCTCCCTGGCGAGGACCCGGGCGGCCAGGCAGGGACTCGGCGACCAAGTCGAGTTCAGGGTGGGCGACGCGCGGGCGCTCCCCTTCGGGGCCGGCGAGTTCGACGTGGTGGTGAACGAGTGCGCAGTCGGGCTGACCGCGATCGGCGACCCGGCTGGCGTGCTCCTGGAGATGGCGCGGGTCGCCAAGCCGGGCGGTTGGGTGGTGATCCACGAGAGCACCTGGCGGAAGGAGCTGCCGGTGGAGGAGCGGCAGGAGGCCGCCAGACGCTTCGGCACGATGCCCTGCTCGGTCGACGAGTGGCAGCGGATGCTTCTTGTGGCGGGATGCCGGCCGGTCGTGGTGGAGGACTGGTCGGGACCGGACAATCTCCGGAAGGTGAGGCCGGACCATCGCTGGAGCCCGGACGATCCCGCAGGCTTCCTCACGACCCGGGAGAAGCTCACGCTGCTCCCGCGGATCGCCATCCGGCACGGGATCGGCGCGCTGCTCGACCTTCAGCGGACACGCCGGCTGGCCGCGGAGTACCTCAGACGCGGCCTCGTCGGATACGTGCTGATCGCGGCGCGGAAGGAGGACACCGCCACTGCCGAGAACGTTGGGCCTAAAAGAGGATAACGATGGAACATCAGAGACGAACTCCGTCAATGGAAGATGCCGGTGAGTTGGCAGGAATCGAAGTGCTGCATCCCGGTGGCTTTGATTTGTCCAAGCGCATTGGCGCGATCGTAAATATGAAGGATAAGAAGGTCCTTGAGGTGGCATGCGGTCGCGGAACTTTTGCTTGCTATTTTGCGAAGCACTTCGGTGCGAGGATCACAGGGGTGGATCTGAACGCAGATATGATAACGGCATCCATAAATAGGGCAAGAGCAGAGGGTGTTGCCGATTCAACTGAATTCAAAATCGCCGATGCCTCAAACCTGCCGTTTACTCGTGATTCATTTGATATTGTCGTCAGCGAGTGTGGCCCCGTTGGATTGGCTCCAGACCCCCAGAGAGTCGTAAATGAAATGGTGAGAGTGATGAAGCCGGGAGGCCATCTCGTACTTCACGCGCCGGTATGGCTCAAAGAGGTTCCAGACGGGGCAAGAAGGGATATCGAATACAGGTTGGGAGGGCGAATGTTCACCCTTTCCGAGTGGGATGATATGTTGAGAAAGGCAGGTCTTGTGGAGAAATGGGATGAGGACTGGTCAGGTATCGAGCAAATAGGCAAGATAAGACCTGGCAGAAAGATTAGGACTCTCGGAGATGTGTTCACGTTGCGGGAGAAAACCTTAGTCGTACTTCCGAGAGTTCTGAGAAGGTATGGCTGCAAGGGATTGCTGTACCTCAACGAATCATTCAAGAAAGTATCGCCACTATTCTACGACGGAACCATAGGGACATACCTGATGAGATCACGAAAGCCAGATGTACACCTGCCTTCTTCGTGAGGAGAGTAGTCTCAGCGACCTCCTTTTTCAGAACTGGCAGGGAATCGCCCAACTCCGCACCCACGAGCGGCGTGATCCCGAGCCGTATCGCCGCCCGGTAGAGGCGGGGCGCGCCATAGAGGCCGTCGCGATCCAGGAGCGCCAGCGCCGGCTGCCCGAGGCGGGCCGCCCGCTCGGCGAGCGCCTCGGGCAGGGCCGCCCCCTCGAGAAAGCTGAAGGCGCTCCGGGCATGCAGCTCCACGTACATTGATCAGACCCGCGCTATACTGGGACCCGGCAAGGAGGACGGTGATGCTCCAGCACACGATCAAGGCGGTGATCCGCCCCGGCGAGCAGTCGGGATACGTGGCGGAATGCCTCGAGATCCCGGTCGTCACTCAGGGTAGCACGCTGGATGACGTCACGAAGAACCTCCAGGAAGCCGTGGCCCTGCATCTCGCCGACGAGGACCTCGCCTCCCTGGGGCTCGCCCCGAACCCTACCGTCGTCGTGACGATGGAGCTCCTGCCAGCGCATGCCTAAGCTCCGGCGCCTTTCGGGCGCGGAGATCATCGCGATCCTCGGTAGATTCGGCTTCACCGTTCACTCCCAGCGCGGGAGCCACGTCAAGCTCCGCCGCGTCTCCCCCGACGGCGCGATCCAGTCACTCACCGTGCCCGCCCATCCCGAGCTGGACACCGGCACGTGTCGCGCCATCCTTCGCCAGGCGAGCCGATACGTGCCGGAAGAGGTCCTGCGGCCACACTTCTATTCCGACTGACGCGGCCTCCTGCAAGTCCGTCGGCCCGGCATCCATCAGTCGTAGATGCCGGCGAGGAACCAGGCGGAGCCGTCATGGCTGAGCCGGCAAAGCGCGCCGCCCTCGAGTTCCACGTCCCACTCGTCCTGGAAGAAGGGGCGCTCGCACCACCACTCGCCTGACGCGCGCCACGGCCCCGCGCTGGCGACGATGCTTCCCGTGAGGAGATCGGAGCGGAGGTGCACGGGGCGGCCGGCGGTGAGCGTCACCTTGGCGGGACGGGGTGGTCGAAGCCGGCAGAGGGCCAGCACCGGCCCCCTCACCCTGCCCTCTCCCCCAACGGGAGAGGGTTCCCCGGCGCCTCTCCCCTCTCGCGGGGGGAGAGAGCCGGCGAGGCGGAACGGCGCCAGCCGCATGGCGTCGGGACGATGGCTGTCGAGGAGCACGGGGACGCCGATGCGCTCCGGCCCCATCAGCGCGGCAAGCCGGGCGAGGGTCTCGGCGAGCGCCCGAGGACTCGATCGGGAGGAGCCGGTGAGCGTCTCCTGGTCCGGGGGGACGCGGACCGGCTGGGCCCGGAGCGCGATGCCGGTGACGGCCGCCTGCGGGGGGCGAGACTCGAAGGCCGCGCGGAGCAGGAGCCCGACGACGCCGGAATCCGCCGTGGGGACAGCGGGAACGAATCGCCCGTCGTGGGATGTCCCATCGCCGAGCCGGCAAGACCACTCGAAGGCATCGCCTGACAGCCCCTCGCGAGCGAGACGGGCGCACACCCGCCCGGCGAGATCGGCCAGCAGCGCAATGAGAGGCTCGATCGTGTCCATCGTCCAGTCGCCCTCGACGCGCTCTTCGAGCACGCGGGGAGGCGCCCAGGGGGAGAGCGGGCGTGGGTCCTCTCCGCGGGCAAGGGCCTGGAGCCGCGGGCCGTCGGCGCCGAGCCGCTCGAAGAGCGCCGCAGCCGGGAGCCGGGCCAGCTCGCCCAGCGTCCGGATCCCCCAGCGGTCCAGGAGCCGCGCCATCTCCGGCGAGAGATCGAGGAGCGAACACGGGGCGGGAGCGAGATACGCGGCCTCGTCTCCCGGAGGGACGATCGCGACGCCGTCTCCCCAGCGCGCCGCGAAAATGGCGCTGGCCCGGCTGCCGGCGATGCCGACTCGCACGGCGAGCCCCCGGTCGGCAGCGGCCCGGCAGAGGCGCTGGCCGATCTCAGGCTCCTCGCCGAACAGCCCCCGCAGGCCGGTGACGTCGAGATAGGCGAGCCCCGCCCCCACGCTCTCCACCCGGGGCGAGTGGGCCAGCGCCACCTCGAGCAGGGCGCGCTGCTTCGCCTCCTCGATCGGAAACGCCTCCTCGCGGGCCAGGAGACAGCCGATCCGCCTCATAGCTGCCATGAGAGAGTCCACACCCCCTCTGCCTGGAGTGGAGCAGGCGCGCGGGAGCGAAGCACACGGACTCGCGAGAGGAGGCCGTCGAGCCGCGTGGGGCGCGGCGATCCGACCCAGTGCGCTCGCCCGCGCTCTGCTTCGAGCACGAGGGCGGCGGCGGCGCCCGCGACATGGCGAGGAACGCGGAGGACAAGCGCCGCCCCGCTCCCCTCCACCGCGCGCTGAAGCCGCCGCCATGCGGCGGGAGGAACGGGCTGCCGTCGAGTCAGGACCCTCTCGCCGAGATCGAGAGCCACCACGGCGAATCCCGGACAGCGCGCCAGGAGGTCGGCCGCGCGCAGCGCCAGAGTGATCTCTCCCCCGCAGCGCACCCAGAGGAGCGAGGAGAGATCCGCTCCGGCCGCCGCGGCTACCGTCGGATCGAAGGCATCGGCCCCATCCACGAGGGCCGCGAGCCGTCCCCCGGCCGTGGCGCGCGCGAGCAAGGCCAGGAGCAGGCTCTCGCCACCCGAGGACCAGGAGCCGACGATCTCGCTGAGCTGCCCTCGGGGGAAGGCGCCCAGCAGAAAGTCGATCTCCGTGGAACCTCGCCCTGGCGGAGGCAAGGATTCGGTCGGAATGGCCATGGAGCGTCGCTCTGCGCTGCCGAGTGCCCGATATTACACATCACCTGTTGAGTATCAGCAAGCACAAGATACGGAGGGGTAATCCAGATCGACCCCAGGATATGGGCATTGACACCCCCTCACACGAGGACCATAGTCTTTTTGCCCCATCTTCTTGATCCCCATGGAGGAGCCCATGACCCCCGACGCCGTCCTACCCCACAACACCAAGGCTGCCGCCACCTGGAACTCCGGCGGCCAGCACTACGACCGGATCAGCCACTCCATCGCCGATTCCATCGAGCACTGCGTCCACCGCCTCGCCCCGCGCAGAGGCGAGCGCGTCCTCGACGTGGCCACCGGCACCGGCTGGACGGCGCGCCGGGTCGCGACCCGAGACGCCACGGTCATCGGCGTGGACCTCGGCCCCGATCTCATCGCGGCCGCTCAGGCGCTCGCCGCCGAGCACCGGCTCGCCATCGACTTCCGCGTGGGCGACGCCGAGAAGCTCCCCTTCGACGACCAGAGCTTCGACGCCGTCATCTCCACCTGCGGCGTGATGTTCGCGAGCAATCCCGAGGCCGTCGCGGCCGAGCTGGCGCGCGTGTGCAGGACGGGCGGCCGCATCGGGCTCACCACCTGGCCCCCCGACGGCACCATCGCCGGGCTCTTCAAGGTCATGCGGCCGTTCATGCCCCCGCCGCCCCCATCCCCGCCCCCCTCGCCCTTCGAGTGGGGCCGGCCGGAGCGCGTGACGGCGCTCCTGGGGGCGGCCTTCGATCTGCGCTTCGAGACGGGTACCACGGTGCTGCGCGAGCCGAGCGCCGAGGCCGTCTGGGAGCTCTTCGTCCAGGGCTATGGGCCGACCAAGTCGCTGGCGGCGAGCCTCGATGCGGAGCGGCGCGAGAGCCTCGAGCGCGATTTCATCGCCTACCACGCGGGCTTCAAGAGCGACCTCGGTGTGGCGATGCCCCGCGACTACCTCGTGACCCTCGGCACGAGAACATAGCCCACCGCATCGAGAATTTCGCTCAAGAGCGGGGCCGCCGCCGCGCCGCGGGCCAGTCGGCAAGGCGGACCACGTTGCGCCGGCGGCTCGCTCGCTCGACATAGGCATCGTCCGCCGTCACGTACACGCCCCCCGTCCTGATCGCGAGCACATGGTACGAGACGTCGTAGAACGAGACCCCCGCCATGTCTTTCATGAAGTCCAGGACGGCCAGACAGTACGCCCTGTCGAGGGCTTCTTCGGGGAACTCGTAGCCCAGCAGTGCCTCCATCGCCTCACCGGCGATGTCCGGCCGCTTGAGGCCGAGGATGTTCCCGACCTCGTACCGCCAGAGGCTCGGGAGCCGGATGAGAACGCGTTCGGCCAGGTACTCGTCCAGCAGTCGCAGCGCCGTGGCGGAATCCGTCTCATCGTCCCGCTGGAGCACCCACTTGAGGACGACAGACGCGTCGGGCACGACGACCGTCATGCCCGCCACCGGTCGCTCCGCACCGCCGCGATGATCTCATCTGCGGTCAGGGTCGCCGCGGTGCCTCGGAGCCGCCGCAGGCGTGCCGCCGCCTCCTCACGCTTCAGACGGAGCAGCTCGCGGCGCAGCGCCTCGTTGACCACGCGGCTTCGCTGGCGAGCGGGGATGAGCCGATTCAGCTCCGCCCGCACGTCCGGGTCGAGGGACACGTTCATCTTCGCCATCGTGGGCCTCCTGTCAGGATATCCACTCTAGATGCCTCAAATATGCTCCCTGCATGGACACCCAGTCAAGAGCGCCGTCCCGCACCAACACCGCCGCCGGCCTCCCCTGCGCCTGGCCCAGCCAAGAGCAGATCGAACGGCCGACCGCCAGCCGCCACCGCCCACTCACCGCAAACACCTCACTCAGCGGATCTGAAGGGCGAGGCGCAGCCGGAGGCGAGCCGAGCCAGACGGATCAGGAAGCGCGAAGCGCGCCGCGCCGAGCGGACATGGGAATCCCCGGAGCGAGGCCGCGAGCAGCACAGCACCGCGACCGGACCAAGCGAGGCGGCAAGGCGCATCACGCCCCCCCGATGAGGGCCGGAGGCCCGAAGAGGCCGAACCGCAATGCAGGGCAAGTCACGTTCAAGCGTCCCGAAGAATCGCCTCCATGCGAGCCGTGGCGCGCTCCCAGTCGAACCGGGTCCGGATCAGCTCTTGCCCGGCGCGCGCGAGACGGAGGCGCAGGTCCGAGTCGTCCACCATGCGGGCGAGGGCCCGGGCGAGCGCGTCCACGTCGCGCCGCGGCGCCACGAGCGCCGTCTCGCCATCGAGGGCGTAGTCGCGGCAGCCGCCATTGTCGTAGGTGACGAGCGCCGCGCCGCAGGCCATCGCCTCCATCGGAGGCATCCCGAGCCCCTCGTCCCAGGATGGGCAGAGATAGATCGGGCAGCGGCTGTAGAGCCAGGCCAGGCGCTCCTGCGGCAGGTTCTCGAAGAACTCGTCGTAGGGCAGCGGCGTGCGCGGGGCCTTGACGCCGAAGCCCACCAGCCGCAGCTCCGCGTGCCGGGCGCTCACGCGCGAGTAGGCATCGAGCCCCTCGGGAACGCCCTTCCAGTCGTACTCGTGGTGGAGCATGAGCACGCGCAGGAGCCCGTCATCGCGCTCGGGCGGGGCCGGGTGGAAGAGAGCGGCGTCCACGGGCGTCACGAGCACCTCGGCGTCCTGCCCGAAGCGCTCGCGCATGATGCCGGCGAGCCACGTGGAGATGACGATCTTCCGGAGCGGGAGACGGTACGTCTCGTCCACGCGCCCCCCCTCGCCGTGGTAGAGACTCTCGTAGTGCTGGATCAGGTAGAGCTTCCTGCCGCAGCGGAGAGGCGCAACTGCCACGGCCGCCGCCGACTGCCAGGCCGTGGCGACCACCGCATCACCATCGGGCAAGTGCTCTCCGTCCCAGGAGGCGACCCATCGCAACCGCGCGCGGAAGTCCGGCATCCAGTCGGGGCCGCGGCGCGCCCGGTTGCGCCACCACGACTTGACGTCGCTCCTCACCGGGACGATCACCGACACCTCGTGCCCGCGCCCGGCGAGACGATCGGCGTAGGTGAGGATGGCCCGCACGCCGCCCGCGATGCGGATGTGGGGCGCGAGGAACGCGATCTTCACGTGCCGTACACCATCGTGCCGGGCCAAATGACGAGCCAGACGAGGCCCCGCTGTGCGAGCCACAGCCGCAGGCGCGGCGAGCGGAGATGGACACTCGGGCGAGCGGAGCGAGCCAGCGCGGGCGCGAGGCGTACGTGAGTGTACGTTGAGCGCCCGCGCCGACCGAGAACGTGGCCAAGGGAGCCGCAGCCGGAGGCGAGGCGAGCGGAGGTGGACATCCGGCGAGCGTGAGCGAGCCGTGGCGACGTCAGTTGGGCCGGCACTAAATGGCCATCGAGACCTGGCCCGTCCGGCGGTACGCCCCCGGGTCCAGCACCACGTTGATGCACCAGACCTCACTCGAGCCGAGCGCGCGCTCGAGCGCCGGGCGGAGATCCTTCGGGTCGGTGACCTGCACCCCGCGGCCGCCGAGCGCCTCCACCATCCGGTCGTAGCGCGTGAACGGCAGCGAGGTGCCCACCGCGCGCTCCTCGCCGAAGAAGGAGAGCTGGGGGTTCCGGATCTGCCCCCAGCCGCCATCGTTGCCGATGATCACGGTCATGGGCAGGCCGAAGCGCACCGCCGTCTCCATCTCAATGCCGTTGAGCCCGAAGGCGCCGTCCCCCGCGATCAGGAGCACCCGCTGATCGGGGTGCAGCAGCTTGGCGGCGATGGCGAAAGACGGCCCGACGCCGAGACAGCCGAAGGGGCCCGGGTCGAGCCACTGCGCGGGACGCTGCAGCGCGACGACCTTGGAGGCACACCCGACCACGTCGCCCCCGTCGCCGACCACCGTCGTGCCCGCATCCACCACCGCGGCGATCTCGTGGGCCATCCGGTAGTGGCTGATGGGGACGCCGTCCGAGTGCCGCTCCGCCGTGAGCTTCGCCTGGCTGTCGCTTTCCTTCCGTCTGACGACCTGGCGCCAGGATTCGACCCGGCCCGAGAGCCCCGCCGGCAGCGCGTCGGCAACCTGGCGGAGGATGAGGCCGATGTGGCCGCTGAGACCGAGGGCCAGCGGGCGGTTGCGTCCCAGCTCCACCGGGTCCGAGTCCACCATCACCACCGTCGCCTCCTCGGCGAAGCTCGGCGGCCGGCCGTAGCCGAGCCGGAAGTCGAGCGGCGTCCCCAGCACGAGGACGAGGTCGGCCTGGCCGAGGGCGAAACCCCGCGCCTGGGAGAAGGCCTGCGGATGATCGCTCGGCAGGCAGCCGCGCCCGGCGCCGTTCATGAACACCGGCACGCCCGCGCGCTCGGCGAAGGCTGCGAGGTCCTTGGCCGCGTCATCCCAGTAGACGCCGCTGCCCGCGATCACCACGGGACGCTCGGCGCGGGCCAGGAGATCGACGAGGCGCTGGATGGAATCGGGATCGGCCGCCTGGCGCTCGCGGTGGACGTAGCCGGTCGGCATCGGCGCGAGCCTGTCCTCGATCATGGTCATGAGGAGATCCACCGGGATCTCGACGAACACGGGCCCCGGGCGACCCGTGAGCGCCGTGCGGATCGCCGTCGTCAGCACCTCGGGGATCTGACGCGTCTCGGGCACTGTCCACGAGCCCTTGGTGACGGGCCGGAGCAGCGCCACCTGCTCGGTTTCCTGGAGCGCCCCCAGCCCACGCAGCCCCAGCGGCGCCGCTCCGCCGATGAGCAGCAGCGGGCTCCGCGCCGAGTGGGCGTTGGCCACGCCGGTCACGGCATCGGTCACGCCGGGTCCGGCCGTGACGACAGCCACGCCAATGTTCCGCGTCAGCCGCGCGTAGGCGTCCGCCGCATGGGCGCAGGCCTGCTCGTGGCGCATGTCCACGACCCGGATCCCCTCGGTCACGCAGCCGTCGTAGATGGGCAGGATGTGGCCGCCGCAGAGCGTGAAGACATGCCCCAACCCCGCCTGCTTGAGGGTGCGCGCGACGAGGTGTCCACCGGTGAGATCCGCCATGAGAGATCCTCCCTCACCAGAACTTTTCCCACCGGACGCTTTTCCGGTCCATCCCCTTCCGGACCAGCACCTCCCGCACCTGCTTGATCGTCGCCTCCCCGCCGCAGACGTAGACGAGCAGGCGGTCCACGCTATGAACGAGCCGGTCCACCGCCTCGTGCGCCTCGCCCCTCTCGCCGCGCCAGCGTGCCTCCGCCTCGCGCACCGCGGGGAAATAGGAGAAGGACGGGAAGCGCCGCGCCAGCGAGCGGAACTCGGCGTCGTAGACGAGCCGGCTCGGATCGCGCGCCCAGAAGATGAGCCCGCTGGGCCGCCCGTAGCCGGTCTCGTAAAGCTCGCTGAGGATGGAGCGGATGGGCACGATGCCGATCTCCTCCGCGACGAACAGCGCGCGCCGCGGGTCCGCGCGGGTGAAGACGAAGCCGCCAGTGGGCCCCTTGAACTGGACGGGGTCGCCCGGCTTGAGCGAGCGCACCCACTCCGACCCCATGCCCGCGGGCGCCACGTCCACCGAGAGCGTGATGACCCGCCGCCTGGTAGGCGAGGAGGCCACGCTGTAGGCGCGGACGTTCTTCGGACCGAAGGGGACGGACACCCACTGGCCGGCCTGGAAGTCGAGCGCCTCGGGCTCGACCATGCGCAAGTCCACCTCGATCACGTCGCGGGTGAGCGCACGGGCCGCGATGACCTCGGCCCGGCACTGGCGCGGCTTCTGGGCCACCGCTCAGCTGTTCCGGAAGCGCGGGATGATCTCGGCGGCGATGGCCTCGAGCTGCTCGCGCTGATCCTCGGGGCGGCAGATGGGATTCATCACGAAGTACCGGCAGCCCGCCCGGACGAAGGCCTCCATCTGCTCGGCGCACTGGGCCACGTTGCCGATGATCCCGTACTTCTCGGCGAGCGGGCCGAAGTCCTGGGCGTAGCGCTGGCTCAGCCGCTCCACCCACAGGGCCCGCGCCGCCTCGTAGTCCTGCCCGATGGTGATGAACGTGAGATGCGCCGGCACGAACCCATCCAGCGAGCGGCCCGCCCCGTCGGCGGCGGCGCGGATCTTCTCCAGGCTCTCGGCGTAGCGCTTCGCCTGGATCACGTAGGACATCCAGCCGTCACCCTGGCGTCCCGCCCGCAGGAGCGCCGCGTCGGAGCGCCCGCCGATCCAGATGGGAGGGCCCGGCTGCTGGACGGGCTTGGGGTCGATGCTCACCGACTCGAACCGGGTGAAGCGCCCCTTGAAGGAGGCCGGGGTGTCGCGCCAGAGGGTCCGGATCACCTCGATGCCCTCGGTGACGCGGGCGCCGCGCTCGTTGTAGGGAACGCCGCAAGCCTCGAACTCCTTGGGGTTCTCCCCGCCCACGCCGACGCCGAAGATGAGCCGTCCGCCGGAGAGCACGTCCAGCGTGGACGTGATCTTGGCCACCACCGTGGGGTGCCGCAGGGCCAGCAGATAGACGGCAGTGCCGAGCCTGACGCGCTTCGTGATCCCCGCGTAAGCCGCCAGCAGCGTGAGCGACTCGTAGAGCGGGTTGTGGAAGGAGATGTGGTCGCCGGTCCAGAGGGAGTCGAAGCCGAGCTCATCGACACGCTGAGCCAGCGCGAGCTGCCGCTCGGGCGGCTGGGTTGCGAGGGAGGCGCCGAACTGGATCGGGGGCACGCGCTACCTCGGGAACGCATCCTTGACGCCGCCATCCACGGTGAGCGTGCATCCGGTGGTCTTCGCCGAGCGGTCGGAGGCGAGGAAGAGCACGGCCTCGGCCACGTCCTCGGGCAGGATGGGCTGGGCGAGGAGGTTCCGCTTGCGGTAGAAGTCCTCCAGGTCGTCCATCGCGATGCAATGGGCGCGGGCCCGCTCGCGACGGACCTCCTCCGACCAGAGCTTCGACTCCCGGAACACGGCGTCCGGATTCACGATGTTCGAGCGGATGCCGTGGGGCCCGCCCTCGAGGGCGAGCACCTTGGCGAGCTGGGCCTCGGCCGCCTTGGAGGCCGAGTACGCGGCGAAGTCCTTGCCGGGCGACATCACGTTCTTCGTCGCGACGAAGACGAAGGCGCCCCCGAGCCCCTGCGCCTTGAACAGCCGCATCCCCTCGCGCGCCACCAGGAAGTGGCCGGTGGAGTTCACCGCGAACGACCGCTCCCAGTCGGCGAGCTCCATGCGATCCACGGGCGCCGAGTGGGCGATACCGGCGTTGGAGACGACAATGTCGATCCCGCCATAGGCGAGCACCGCCTCCTCGAACGCGGCCCGCACCGACGCCTCGCTCGCCACGTCCATGCCGAGGCCGATGGCGCGTCCCCCTCCGTGGGCGGTGCAGAGATCGTCAGCGGCCTTGCGGGCGCCCGCGGCGTCGAGGTCGGCCAGGACCACGTGGGCCCCCTCGGCGGCCAGGCGCAGCGCCACCGCCCGGCCGATGGCCCCCGCGGCCCCCGTGACGAGCGCGACCCGGCGAGACAGCTCCCGCTCCGGCGGCGCCTGGGCCAGCTTGTACAGCTCCAGCGGCCAGTACTCCACGTCGAAGGCGTCCTGCGCCGCGAGCGACACATAGGGCCCGAAGGACGAGGCCGCCCCCAGCACCGAGACGGTGTGGTGATAGATGTCGCTGACGATGCCCGCGGTGCGGCGGTCCTTCCCGGCGGTGAACATGCCGAGTCCCGCGATCACGATCACGCGCGGGTACGGGTCGGTGAGCGTCGCGCCCTGCCGGTTGTGCGCATCGAAGTACGCCGCGTAGTCGGCGGCGAAGCCCGCCACGGAGGTGGCGAGCGCGGCCTTCACCGCCTCGGCATCGGCGGGGCGGTCCACGGGCACGAAGCAGGGCAACCGCTTGGTGTAGAGCGTGTGATCCGGCGTGGCGGGCCCCACCCCGCAGAGGCCCTGGGCCTCGCGGGAGGCAGCGAACTCGAGCACGTCGGGGGCGTCATCGAAGAGCACGATGGCGCGCCGGGCCCGACTGACGAGGCCCCGCAGGTGGGGTGCGGCGGCGAGCGCCACGCGCCGGCGCGCCTCGGCCGGCGGCGCCTCGATGGCGACGCCGCCGAAGCGGACCCGCCCCTTCGCCTGACGCGCGATGGCCTCCTCCGCCCGGCTGATCAGCTCCACCGTGGCGAGGTAGGCGTCCTTGATGGTCTCCCCCCAGCAGATGGTCCCGTGCTTCTCGAGGAGGATGGCCCGCAGCCCGGGCCGCCTCTGCACGAGATCGGCCACCTCGCGCGAGATCCGGAAGCCCGGACGCCGGTAGGGCAGCGCCACCACCTCGTCGCCGTACACCTCGCGCAGCACCTCGGCGGAGCGGGCATTGTTCGTGAGCGAGACGATCGCGTCGGCATGCGTGTGGACCACGGCCGCGGCCGGGAGGAAGCCGTGCAGCAGGGTCTCGATGGACGGGCGCGCGCCGCCCGGCTCCTGGAGGCCGAAGCGCAGGTAGTCCACCATCTCCTGGTCGCCCATGTCCTCGCGCGGGAGCAGCGCCAGGATGTCGTCCATGCGGACGCCGGGGAAGTCCTTCCGCCGGATGCTCTTCAGGTCCGAGCCGCTGCCCTTGACCCGCAGCACGCGCACCTCGCGGCCGCGGTGGTCGCGCTCGCTGCGCTTGATGGACGTGTTGCCGCCGCCCCAGACCACGAGCGAGGCCTCGGCGCCCACGAGCCGGGAGGCGTAGACGAGGAGGTCGAGGTCGTCGAGATCGCGGGCCGCTGCGCCGTCCCACCGAGAGTTCATGCCGTCCTCACCATACCCGAATCGGGCGAATCGGTAAAGGCGACGCCGATTTGTCGGTCTCTAAAGACAGTCACTTGACGCATCATTTGACAGCACCTGACGAGCACCGAGTCTCACTGAATCGAGGCGTTCGGCGACAAGGACCGGCGCGAGCTGAGGAAGGCAGATGCGGCCCCGAGCGCCAAGATCCTGAACCTCGGGAAGGCGCTGGCCCAGGCCGCCGCCGCTCACGGCCATGAGGCAACTTCCGCCGAGCTGGGCGCCCAGGGCACGGCGCGTTGACACTCCCGCGCCCGGCCCCTATCTTAGGGAAGCCCGCACCAGCGCCAGGCAGCAGGACCCCGCGAGAAAGGACCGGCCATGATCGGAGACCGGCAGCTCACCCCAGAGGAAGCGGCGTACGCCGACGAGGCCTCGCGCAAGATCCGCGCGCTCGTCCCGCCCGACCTGCCCGAGCGGATGGATCGCAACGAGATCCTCTACCCCAAGGACTACCTCCGCGCCATGGCCAAGCACCATTACCTCGGCGTGCAGGTGCCCGCCACCTTCAACGGCGGCGGGCTCACCATCCTCCACGACGCGCTCGTGAACGAGATGGCCGGGCACTGGGGGTCGGCGACGCTGGCCTGCTCGCGCTCCTTCACCTCCCACGGCGGCTTCATTCTGTGGAAGTACGGCTCGGACTACCTCCACGACCACTACCTGCGCCCGACCCTCGCCGGCGAGAAGTTCGTCTGCCAGGCACTCACGGAGCCGGGCACGGGCTCCGATGCCGCCGCCATCGAGACCACGGCCGAGCGGCGCGGCCAGACCTATGTGCTCAACGGGCAGAAGCGCTTCATCGACGGCGCGCAGAGCGTGGACTTCATCATCGTGGCGGCGAAGGTGCGCCGCGGCGGCCGCGAGGCCATGGCGATGTTCTGCGTGGACACGGACCGTCCCGGCTATGTGATCAAGGAGGTCCAGAGCGACTGGATGGGCTTCCGCGGGCTCGGCTCCGCCTGGATCGCCTTCGAGAACCTGGAGATCCCCGCGACGAACCTCATCGGCGAGGAGTCCCAGGGCTGGAAGATCCTCATGGAAGAGCTGGCGCTCGAGCGCGTCGTGGCCACGCGGGCCCAGCTCGGCCAGGCCCACCGGGCGCTCTCCATCGCTGCCAACTACGCGGAGCACCGCCGCACCTTCGGCAAGCGCCTCCGCGACCACCAGCACATCGCCTTCAAGGTCGCGGAGCTCGCCACCCGCCTCGACGCCGCCTACCTCCTCAACACCCGCGCGGCCCGGCTGCTCCAGGAGGGGCGCGGCAAGGAAGCGCGGCTCGAGGTGGCCATGGCGAAGCTGGCCGGCGTGGAGGCGGCCTGGGAGGTCGTGGACGAGTCGCTGCAGATCCTCGGCGGCATCGGCTACACGAAGAAGTACCCGGTGGAGCGCATCCTCCGCGACGTGCGCGCCTCGCGGCTCACCGCCGGCTCCACCGAGATGATGCGGCTGATCATCCAGCAGGTGGCCTTCGACCGGCTCCGGGATCCCGACTTCCGCGGCGAGCTGGTGGGCCGGGAGCTCGAGGGCTCCCCCGTCCAGGGGCCCCGGAGGGAGACGACGCGATGAGAGGGCTGATGATGGACTACCCGCTCACCCTCACCCAGTTCTTCGAGCGGACCCGGCGGGTGTACCCGAAGAAGGTGCTCGGCACCCGCGTGCCAGGGGTGGGGCTCGAGAAGCTCACCTACGCCGCCTGGGCCGACCGCACGGCCCGTCTCGCCGCGGCACTGGCCCGGCTCGGCGTGAAGAAGGGGGACCGGGTCGGGACCCTGGCATGGAACTCCCACCGCCACCTCGAGGTCTACTTCGCCGCCCCCATGATGGGCGCCGTGCTCCACACGGTGAACCTGCGGCTAGCGCCCCAGGACATCACCTACATCGTCAACCACGCCGAGGACCAGGTGCTGATCGCCGATGCGAGCCTCTGGCCCATCCTCGAGCCCATCCGGAAGGACCTCAAGACCGTCCGGCACATCATCATGATGAAGAACGCCCCGGGCGAGGAGCTCCCGCCCGGCAGCCTGGACTACGAGGCGCTGCTCCGCGAGGCCGCCCCCGTGACCGACTGGCCGCGGCTCGACGAGAACGACGCCGCGGGCATGTGCTACACCTCGGGCACCACGGGGCACCCCAAGGGCGTCGTCTACTCGCACCGGGCCGTCTACCTCCACTCCTTCGTCTCGTCCATGGCCGACACATTCGGCGTGTCGGAGCGCGACGTCATCCTGCACATCGTCCCCATGTTCCACGCCAATGCCTGGTGCGTGCCCTTCGCGGGGGTGCTCAACGGCGCCACCCAGTTCTTCGGCGGGCCGAACCCTCAGCCGCGCGACATCATCGAGATGATCCACAACGAGCGCGTCACCTTCGTGGGCGCGGTGCCCACGGTGTGGATCGCGATCCACGCGATCCTGGAGAAGGAACCCCAGTGGGACATCTCCTCCGTCCGCTGCATCCCCATCGGCGGGTCGGCGGCGCCGCGGAGCCTACTGGAGATCTTCGACAAGAAGTACGGCGCCAACATGCTCCACGCCTGGGGCATGACGGAGATGACCCCCCTGGGCACCACGTGCCGGCTCAAGTCCTACATGGAGGCGTTGCCCGACGAGGAGCGCTACGCCATCAAGGCCAAGCAGGGCTTCGCCGTGGCCGGCGTGGACCTCCGCATCGTGGACGAGGCCGGCCGGGAGCAGCCGTGGGACGGCAAGAGCGTGGGCGAGATCCAGGTGCGAGGGCCGTGGATCGCCAGCGGCTACTACAACAACCCCGCCGGCGCCGCGCAGCTCACCGCCGACGGCTGGTTCCGCACCGGGGATGTGGCCGCCATCGACTCCGAGGGCTATGTCCAGATCACCGACCGCACGAAGGACCTCATCAAGTCCGGCGGCGAGTGGATCTCGAGCGTGGACCTCGAGACCACCATCATGGGCCACCCCAAGGTCCTGGAGGCCGCCGTCATCGCGGTGCCCCACGAGCGCTGGCAGGAGCGGCCGCTGGCCTGCGTGGTGCCCAAGCCCGAGTACAAGGACTCGCTCACGGCGCAGGAGATCCTCGACTACCTCGCCCCGCGCGTGGCCAAGTGGTGGCTGCCCGACGAGGTGACCTTCATCGAGGCCGTGCCCAAGACCAGCGTCGGCAAGTTCGACAAGAAGGTCCTGCGCGAGCGGTTCAAGGCCTGGACGCCGAAGGCGTGAACACGGGGACCGGATGCGCAGCGTAGCCGACGAGCTTCGCGCCGAGGACCGCCAAGCGCTCCGCGCGCTCAGCGCCGCCGAGCGCGTCGCTCTCGCGCTGGCTCTGGGGGAGCGCGATCTGGAGATCTTCCGCGCGGCCCGGCGGCCGCCGCTCCCCCGTGCCGAGGCGAGACGGCTCCTGGACCGCCAGCGTCAGCGCGGCCGGCGGCGCTCTGGCTGCATCGACGCGTTGCTGGCGTGAGCCGGCTTCCGGCGGCGGCGGCCCTGCTGCGCGCGCGCGGGACGTCCTTCGCGGTGATCGGCGCCGCGGCCATGGCGGTGCACGGCGTGAGTCGCGCCACCGGCGACCTCGATCTCCTGGTCGTCGACCAGGCCTGCCTGTCCGAGGCGTACTGGGAGAGCCTCCGGGCTGCCGGTGCTCTGGTGAGCATCCGAAGGGGCGATGCCGACGACCCGCTCGCGGGAGTGGTGAGGCTCTCAAGAGCGACGGAGCCGCCCCTCGATGTGGTCGTCGGAAAGAGCGCCTGGCAGGCGGGGATTGCGAGCCGCGCCGCCGAGGCCGCGATCGAGGGAACGGCCGTGCCGGTCGCGGGCCGAGCCGACCTGATCCTCCTCAAGCTCTACGCGGGGGGGCCCCAGGACGCCTGGGACATCCACCAGCTGCTCGACGACGCGGAGCGCGCCGCCACCGTGGCGGCCGTCGAGAGCCGCCTCTCCGCCCTGCCCCGCGAGTGCCGGACGCTGTGGGCTCGTGTCGTCGGCGGCCCGGGCGACAGCGGGGGCTGACCCCGCGCGTCGTCGTCCTGCCCAGGCCTGGTCGGGCCGTGAGACCGCGCAGTGGGAGGGGCCCCGATCACCGTGGTCTCGCGCCGCGGGCTGGCGGCGCTCAAGCGCCCACGGAACGAGGCCTATCTCGTTCGGGACCTCGTCACCATCGCGCCTGTGACCACCCGAGTCCGGCGGATTCCCACCGAGGCGCCGCTCGGCCCGGACGAGGGGTTGCCGAAGCGCTGCGTGGCGAACCTCGACGCCATCACGACCATCCCGAAACGGGCGCTGACCGCTCGCGTGGTTGCCCTGTCCCTCGAGAAGGTGGCTGCCATCGACCGGGCCCTCCGTTTCGCCCTCGCCCTGCCGCAGTGATTCCCGGCGCCGGCCCCCCGCCTCGCCCCCGCCACTGCCGGACGCCATAATCCGCCGTGCCCTTCGTCTACATCCTGCGGTGCCGGGACGGGTCGCTCTACACGGGGAGCGCGAAGGATGTCGCCCGCCGCCTCGCGCAGCACGCGAGCGGGCGCGCCTCGCGCTACACGCGCTCGCGGCTGCCGGTCACCCTCGTCTGGACGCGCCGGGTCCGCTCCTGGAGTCGCGCGCTCAGGGAAGAGCGCCGCATCAAGGCGCTGACGCGCGCGCAGAAGTTTGCTATCGTCGGATCCGTATCGGACAGGCACGGCTCGCGCAATCGAGGAACTGGACCGGAGGGGGCCCGCCGGCTCCCCAGGAGGAGGGTGCCATGAACATCGCACATCTGCTGGCTGGGAAAGGCCGCGGGGTGGTCACGATCGGGCCGGAGGACAGCATCCGGCAGGCGCTCGGCCTCCTCGCCCAGCACAACATCGGCGCCCTGATCGTGGTGGACAACCGGCAGCAGCCGGTGGGGATCCTCTCGGAGCGCGACATCGTGCGCGAGGCGGCGAGGAATGAGGGCGTGTTTGCCCAGCCCGTGAGCGCGCTCATGACGCGCAATGTGGTCATCGGCGCGCCGCAGGACGACGTGCAGGCCGTCGCACACACCATGACCGAGCGGCGGATCCGCCACGTGCCGGTGATGGACCAGGGAGCGCTGGTGGGGATCGTCTCGATCGGCGATCTGGTGAAGGCGCAGCGCGACGAGTACCTGGGAGAGCTGGAGACCATGCAGACCCAGCTCCTGGCCAACAAGACCTGAGAGGGGATCGATGACCCAACCCGGAACCGAGGCTCGCCCGCTCCGTGTCGCCGTCGTCGGCGCCGGCCCCACGGGGTTCTACGCCACCGACCAGCTGCTCAAGCAGGCGGGGCTTGTCGCCGAGGTCGACATGTTCGACCGCCTGCCGACTCCCTACGGCCTGGTGCGCGCCGGGGTGGCGCCGGATCACCAGAAGATCAAGTCCGTCACGGCCGCCTTCGAGAAGGTGGCCGCCCACCCGCGCTTCCGCTTCTTCGGCGGAGTCGAGCTCGGGACGCACGTGACGGTGGCCGACCTCCGGCAGCACTACCACCAGCTCTTCTACTGCACCGGCGCCCAGACCGACCGGCGCATGGGGATCCCGGGCGAGGACCTCGCGGGCAGCCACCCGGCCACCGAGTTCGTGGCCTGGTACAACGGGCATCCCGACTACCGCGATCTGCCGTTCGATCTGTCGCAGGAGCGGGCGGCGGTGGTGGGCGTCGGGAACGTGGCGGTGGACGTGGCGCGGATCCTCTGCCGCACGCATGATGAGCTGCTGGCCACCGACATCGCCGACCACGCCCTCGAGGCGCTGCGCAAGAGCCGCATCAAGGAGGTCTACCTCCTCGGCCGGCGGGGCCCCGCCCAGGCGGCGTTCACCAACCCCGAGATCAAGGAGCTGGGGGAGCTGGCCGACGCCGACATCGGCGTGCGCCCCGAGGAGGTCACGCTGGACGAGCTGAGCCGCGCGGCCCTCGAGCGCAACCCGGATCGCGCCACGACCAAGAAGGTGGAGATCCTCCAGGCCTACGCGCTGCGGAAGCCCAGCGGCAAGACGCGGATGCTCACGGTGCGCTTCCTGGTCTCTCCTGTGGAGCTCATCGGCAACAGCGCCGGCGAGGTGGTGGCCATGCGCCTCGTGAAGAACACGCTCCGGGCCACGGCGACCGGGACGCTGCAGCCGAAGCCGACCGGCGAGATCGAGGAGCTCCCGGTGGGGCTGGTTTTCCGCTCGGTGGGCTACCGGGGAGTGCCGCTCCCGGGCGTGCCCTTCAACGAGAGCTGGGGAGTCATCCTCAACGAGAAGGGGCGGGTCCTCGACCCCGGCACGAAGCAGCCGCTCGTTGGCGAGTACACCGGCGGCTGGATCAAGCGCGGGCCCACCGGCGTCATCGGCACCAACAAACCGGATGCCGCCGAGACCGTGGCCTGCATGGTCGAGGACCTGGCGCAGGGGCTCACGCTCCATCCCGCCGCGCCCAGCGCCGAGGCCGCCGAGCGGCTCATCCGGGAGCGCCAGCCGCGATTCTTCTCGTTCCAGGGCTGGCTCAGGCTCAACGAGCTGGAGGTGGGTCGCGGCCGGGCCGTGGGCCGGCCGCGCGTCAAGTTCACGCGGGTGGAGGAGATGCTGGAGGCCCTCGGCCGCTAGCCGCAGATGCGCCGGATGTCGGCCCAGTCGTAGCCGTCGAGGAGCTTCCGTGAGGGCGCCGGCACCGGCGCGCGGGCGAGCCGCGTGAGCCGGGCGACCCGCTCCTCCGGAGCCGGGTGGGTCGAGAGGTACTTGAGCAGCGGCCCCGCCTCGCCGCGCCGCTTCTCCATCCCCTCGAAGAACGCGATCATGCCCGCGGGATCGATGCGGGCCGCGAGCAGGAGCCGCATGCCCCCGGCGTCGGCTTCCTCCTCCGCGGCGCGGCTATAGCGCAGCGTGCCCAGCACGCGGGCGCTCTCGAGCCCGTAGGCCATGACGCCGCTCACGTCCCCCGTGAGAGCCGTGAAGAGAAGCCCGGTGGACACATGCTGGACCAGTGCCTTCGTGGCGTGGCGCTGCAGCACGTGCTCGATCTCGTGGGCCAGCACTCCCGCCAGCTCCTCGGGCGTGCGCGTCTCCTCGAGGAGCCCCCGGAAGACCACGATGAAGCCCCCGGGCGCCGCGAGAGCGTTGACCGTCGGATCGTCCACCACGGTGACGCGGAACGTGTAGGGTGTCCGGGGGAGCGGCGCGATCACGACCTTGACCATGTCGTCGATGATTCGCTGGCGCGTCGGCTCGGCGCACGCCTTCCCCGCCGGCACCAGATGCTCCACGATCGAACGGCCGAAGCGCTCCTCCCAGGAGACGGGCACGCGCGCGGCCGCCACGGCCGCCGCGGCAGGGATGCCCCAGAGATAGAGCCCCGCCGCGATGGCGACCACCGCGAGGGCCGCAAGAACCGTGAGCGCCACGCGCCTGCGGCGACGGCCGGGATCGTGGAAGCGCGACGCGACCTCCGGGGAGATCCCGTGAAGACTCGCCAGGAAGTCGGCATCCGCCACCAGCAGGGCCTCGGGCAAGTCCCCACCTCGCTCGAGCCGCACCTCTTCTCCTGCGTAGGAGCCCTGGGTCTGACGGACCTCGCCGTAAGGCCACCAGAGCGTCGCGCCGCTCTCGGTGCTCACCTCGAGCCCGCCGCGCATCAGCCGGATCTGCGCCCGCTGGCGCGCGGGCGTCCGCCCGTCCAGGTACACGCCCTCCCAGTCGCTCCTGACGCTAGCCGAGGTCAAAACCGCCCCCCACGTCCAGCAGGCCGGCGAGCCCCTCTCCCGTCGCCGAGGCTGCCCGCGCGTCCTGCTGGATGGCGTCCAGATCCAGCGGCCCCTCGAGCGTCAGGTAGCGGAAGGCGAACCGGACGCTCCGCACCCTGGCCCAGGGCCAGGCGAGCCCCAGCGTCAGAACAAGCAAGAGGAGATTGCCTGCCATCAACCGGAGGAGCGGCCAGCCCGTCACCGTGGAGCGGAAGCGCGCCGCGCCAAAACAGGTGTGCCCCCAGAAGTAGCGCCGCTTCCGCGCCAGGTACCAGAACCAGATGAGCCCCAGCGTGAAGGGCGTCAGCAGGAGCGTCAGGAGGAAAGGCCCGAACAGGGCCCGGCCGGCACCGTCGAAGTCGAAGCGCCGGGTGCCGAACCAGGAGTTGGCAGTCATGAACGCGTGGCGCTGGGTGTCGAAGAACGGGTAGTAGAGGCCGAAGGTGAAGGAGCTCGCCACCGACCCCACGACGAAGATCTTCACGAAGTCCCGCGCCCGGCCGCGGAACGAAAAGCGGATCCCCCGCCACGAGGAGCGGCTCAGCCGGTAGCGGCGGGCCCCCACCGTCGCCAGCGGGATGAAGACCACGAGCAGGAGGTACATCAGCAGGCCCGCCAGCACCTTGAGCCCGATCCAGACATCGAGGACGTCGCGCACGACCGTGAGCACGATGACTGGAACGACGAAGAAGAGCATGGCCTTGAGGAAGCCGATCAGGAGCTCCCGCCCGGTCCCGTGATAGGCGAAGCGGTCGCCCTCGATCTCCGACTGGCTCAGCACGTACCTCCGGACACGCACCTTCGCCCAGAAGTAATAGACGCCCAGCGTCACCAGCGTGAACAGGACGTTGACGATGTAGATGCCGAACAGCGAGCCACCGCCGCCGTGGAAGAAGAGCCGACGTCGCGGCACCGCGCCGGTGTCAAGCAGGGCCCAGCCTCCTCTCCAGATGACGGGCGTAGCGCGACATGGAGTAGGTGCACACCCAGTAGATGACGGCGATGAAGAGGTACAGCTCGAAGGGGCGGATCTCCCGGTTGTTGACCACCTGGGCGGCCTTCGTGAGGTCCATGAAGCCGATGATGGAGGCCAATGATGTGTCCTTGAAGAGGACGATGAACTGGGTGACGAGCGACGGGATCATGTTCTTCAGCGCCTGGGGGAGGACGACGTGCCGCATGGTCTGCGCGCCCGTGAGTCCCACGGCCGTCGCCGCCTCCACCTGTCCGCGGGGCACCGACTGGATGCCGGCCCGCACGATCTCCCCGAGATAGGCGGCCTCGAAGATGACGAAGGCCGCCAGGGCCACCCCGAACTCCGGGATGGCCGTCTGCAGCACGATGGGCATGATGAACCACATCCAGAAGATCACCATGACCAGCGGCACGCCCCGGAAGAACTCCACGTAGAGGGTGGCGGGGAGGCGGATCCACGCCTGCGGGGCGAGCCGGCCGAGGCCGATGAAGATGCCGAGGACGAAGCCCAGCACGATGGCGGGGATGGCCAGCCGCAGCGTCCCGCCCACGAAGTTGCCGAATCCGAGGAACCCCTGGATCAGCAGGAACGGCAGGTTGCGCCAGACAACCCCGAAGTCCAGCATTACCATGGCGCGGGCACCCGGACTGTCGTCCGCCCGCGCCCTGCGACTCGCTCCGCTCGTCCCCTCCCCATCACGCGGGCACCCGGACTGCCGTCCGCCCGCGCCGAGCGCCCGGCCTCCGCGCGAGACTCATCGGCTCTCCCCACGGCCGCCGGTGATGAGGCCGGGGATGGCCGTCCGCCGCTCTACCCACCCCATGATGGAGGCGATGGTCACGCACAGGACGAGGTAGACCAGCGTCCCGGCCGTCAGCGCCTCGATGGCCTTGGCCGTGTAGGTCTCGATCTGGCGCGTCTGGAACGTCAGCTCCGCCACGCTGATCGTGAGCGCCACCGAGGAGTTCTTGAGCAGGTTCAGCGACTCGCTGGTGGCCGGGGGAATGATGAGCCGGAGCGCGATGGGCAGGATCACGTGGCGATAGGCCTGGGCCACGGTGAGGCCGGAGGCCACCGAGGCCTCGATCAGCGTCCTCGGGATGGACTGGATGCCGGACCGGAGGACCTCGGAGAAGCGCGCGCCGCTGTAGACTCCCAGCGCGCAGACCGCCGCCCAGAACTCGAGGCTGTGGGCGAAGACCCAGTCCTGGAGGGCGCGCGGCAGGAGCGGTGGCACCCCGAAGTACCAGAAGAACATCCAGACGAGGAGCGGGACGTTCCGGAAGAACTCGACGTAGAACGTCGCCACCGCGCGCAGGGGCTTCCAGGGCGCCGTCCGGAAGGCGCCCGCGACGGTGCCGAGCACCACGGCCATCAGCCAGGCCAGGACCGACAGCTCGAGGGTGAGGATCAGGCCGCTGAGCAGCCATTGCCCCGACTGCCCGCTCCACAGCACCGACCAGTTGAACTGATACTTCACGGGGACGCCCGCTCCCGGTGAGGCATCAGCCGAGCACCGCGGCGAGCGGCACCGCGAAGAGGCGCGGACCGAGCGCGGCGGCGGACGTGCCGCCGTAGGCCAGGATGGCGGCCCGGCAGCGCGGTGTCCGATCGAGGAAGGCGCGGAGCCCGGCGGTGTCGCGCTCGTCCCAGCGGCTCGACGCCTTCACCTCGACCGCCAGGCTCTCGCGCGCCGTCTCGATGACGAAGTCCACCTCGTGGCGCCCCTGCACGTGCCAGTAGGCGAGCCGGGCCTCCGGCCACCGCGCCTCGATGGTGGCGCGGATGTTCTGCGCGGCGTAGGTCTCCACCAGAGCGCCCCTGAGGGCCGGGTCGTCCAGGCGCTCCCGCACCGAGAGCCCGCAGAGATGCGCGGCGAGCCCCGAGTCGCTCACGTAGAGCTTGGGCGACTTGATCAGCCGGCTTGCGCGGTTGGCCAGGAACGGCTCCAGCCGGTGAAACACGAAAGACGTCTCCATGAGCCCCAGCTGGCGCCCCGCCGTCGCGGTGCCGAGCTTCGCGTCACGCGCCAGCTCCGAGAGCTTGAGGACCTGGGCCGTCCGGAGCGCGGCCAGGCGCAGGAGCTGGCGGAAGGACACGAGATCGGCGACGCGGGCGAGCTCGCGCACGTCCCGCTCCAGGTACGTCTGCTCGTACCCCCTGAACCAGAGATCGGCATCTCGCGCCCGATCGAGGCACACGGCCGGCATGCCCCCGCGGAGGACGTCCGCGTCGCCGAGCGGCGAGAACGTCTGCCCTCGGGGCAGGCGCTGCGTCTCGAAGAAGCGCTTCAGGAACGGCTCCGCGCGCAGCTCCCCCGCGGCCTCGCGCGGGGTGAACGGCCAGAGCGTCAGGTACACTGCCCTCCCGGCCAGGCTCTCGGTGATGCCCCGGAGCAGCGCGAAATTCGCCGAGCCGGACAGCAGGAAGCGTCCCGGACGGCGATCGCGGTCCACTTCCAGCTTGATCGCCGTCAACAGCTCCGGGCATTTCTGCGCCTCGTCGATCGTCAGGGGCGGCCCACCGCGAACGAAGGCCGCCGGGTCCCGCCGGGCAGCCTCGAGCTGAGCGAACTCGTCGAGGCTCAGGTAGAGGCGCCCGCCGAGCCCGGGCTCGTGCTGCAGGAAGGTGCTCTTGCCGGCCTGCCGGAGGCCGGTGACCACCACCACCGGCATCTCCGCCAGCGCCGCGCGCACGGCCGCTCCCAGCTCGCGTCGACGGTAGCCTGTCACGATCGTTCAGATCATAGCGTCAAAATGACACTACTACAAGTCGCATCCTGACAGGGGCGCCGCGCCGGAGCGGCGGCGGCTACTTCGGCACGACCTGGTAGAGCATGAAGCTGCGCACCGCCGCGCTCATCGGGTACGGCAGCTCGCCCTTGGGCCCGAACCACTTGTCGTAGAGCTCGAAGAACTTGCCCGACTCGATGCCCTCGAAGAGGCCGTTGTTGACGGCGTTCCGGAAATCGGCATCGCCCTTCCGCATGGCCATGCCGTAGGGCTCGTAGGAGTAGAAGTCGCCCACGATCTCCCAGTCTGCCGGGTTCTGCGCCTTGACCTTGAGCCCGGCCAGCTGGATGCCGTCGTTCGTGAAGGCGTCCACCTGCCCCTGCACGAGCGCCTGGAAGGCCGCCGGCTGGTCCGGGAACTCGCGGAGCTGGCCCGTCGGCACCCGCTCACGGATGATCTTCGCGTTCGTGGAGCCCTGCTGGGCGGCGATCCGCTTGCCGCCGATGTCACCGATGCCCTTGATGGGGCTGCCCTTCTTGACGAGGAACTGGGCGCCCGTCACGAAGAACGTGATGGAGAAGTCCACGCTGTCCCGCCGCGTCCGCGTGTCCGTCATGGTGCCCGCGATGAGGTCCACCGCGTTGGAGGAGAGCAGCGGGATGCGGGTCGGCGGGGTCGACTCCTTCTTCACGAGCTTCACGGGCTTGCCGATCTTCTTCGAGATGGAGGGGATGACCAGCTGCTCGACCAGGTCGATGGAGAAGCCTACCCACTCGTTCTTGGCGTCCACGTAGGCGAAGGGCGGCGAGCCCGTGCGGGCGCCGATCGTGAGCTCCCCGGTGCGGCTGATCTTCTCGAGCGTGGTCTCCGCCAGGGCGGGCGCCACGCCGGCAACCAGGACGACTGCGGCGAACAGCAGACTCATGAGCTTTTTCATAGACGCCTCCTTTGGGTCGCTTGAATGTAGATGACATCGGTCCGGCGACTTGGCCTCTTCGCCCTGTTCGGGCTCATCGGAGCGCCCGCCCCGCCATGAGCCTGTCCGCACACCCGTCCATGTCGATCAATGCGAGAGGATCTTGGACAGGAAATCCTTGGTGCGGTCGGACGTGGGCGCGGCGAAGAACGCCTCCGGCGGCTGCACCTCGACCACCTGGCCGCCGTCCATGAACACCACCCGGTGCGCGACGCGCCGGGCGAAGCCCATCTCGTGGCTGACCACCATCATGGTCATGCCTTCCCGCGCCAGATCGGTCATGACCTCCAGCACCTCGTTGATCATCTCGGGGTCGAGCGCCGAGGTGGGCTCGTCGAAGAGCATGATGCGCGGCTGCATGGCCAGCGCCCGGGCGATGGCCACCCGCTGCTGCTGGCCGCCGGAGAGGTTCGCCGGGTAGTGGTCGGCCTGCTCCGGGATGCGCACGCGCTCCAGCAGATCACGCGCGATCTTCTCCGCCCCCGCGCCCGGGAGCCCCTTCACCTTCACCGGCGCCAGCATGACGTTCTCGAGCGCCGTCATGTGGGGGAAGAGGTTGAAGGACTGGAACACCATCCCCACCTCGGCCCGCAGCCGGGACAGGTGGACCCGCGGGCCCGTGATGGACTGTCCATGAACGACGATCTCCCCCTTCTGGATTACCTCGAGCCGGTTCACGCACCGGATGAGGGTGCTCTTCCCCGAGCCCGACGGCCCGCAGACGACCACGACCTCCCCCGCCTCCACCGTCAGATCGACGTCCTGGAGGACATGCAGGGGACCGAACCACTTGTTGACGCCCCTGAACTCGATGGCCGCTGCCACGCCGCTACTCGATCACCACGAGGACGTCGCCCGGGTTCACCGCCTGCCCCACCTGCACCCGGATCTCGCGCACCGTCCCCCGCCCCGTGGCGTCGAACTCGTTCTCCATCTTCATGGCCTCGAGGATGATCAGACCATCCCCGGGCTGGACCTCCTGCCCCACCTCGACCTGGATGTGCGTGACCCGCCCGGGCATCGGGGCCTTGAGCACTTGGCCGCCGTGGACGGTGGCGCCGCCGCGGGTGCGGATGATGTAGCGCGTCTCCTCCTCCACCCGGATGCGGTACGTCTCGCCGTCCACCTGGACCACGAAGACGCCGTCCTCCTCGCTCACGTCGGCCACCAGCGACTCGCCCGCGATCAGGAGCGACCAGATGCCCTCCGCCGCGCGCCGCGCGTCCACCTCCAGCGCCCGGCCCTCGAAAGTGACCTGGAATCGGCCGTCCTGTCCTGTCACGTCCACGGGGACGGTCGCGCTGTCGAGCTGCGCCTCGAACTTCACCGGGCGCACCCTCCCTCTCCCTTCGAGGGAGAGGGCCGGGCTGAGGGTGGCGGCGGCAGCGGAATCACCGCGGTCTCCGGCTCGGACGCCCGGCCTGCGTCCAGGGGCTCAGGCCCGCCGCGGGAGGCAGCGGCGCCCGCTTCCCCGCCTGCTCGTAGGCGGTCAGCGCGGCGGCGACCAGGGCCACGGTGCGCCGCCGGCCCGCCGCCTCGGCGCGATCCGCCGACATCAGCCGCTCCATGAACGATGTCGACAGGCGCCCGGCCAGGAAGTCGGGGTGGCGCATGATGTGCTGGAGCACGGGGATGGTCGTCCGGACCCCGGCCACATGGTACTCGCCCAGCGCCCGCGCCATCCTGGCGATGGCGGCATCGCGATCCGCTCCCCAGACGATGAGCTTCGCCATGAGCGTGTCGTAGAAGCGCGGGATGATGCAGCCCGCGTAGACGCCCGAGTCGTCGCGCACCCACGGCCCACCCGGGATGCGGAGGCTCGTGATCCGCCCAGGCGCCGGCATGAAGTTGGCGTAGGGGTCTTCCGCGTTGATGCGGCATTCGATGGCCCAGCCGCTCCAGGTCACGTCGTCCTGGGCGAAGCCGAGCTTCTCGCCGGCCGCGATCCGGAGCTGCTCCTTCACGAGATCGCGCCCGGTGACGAATTCGGTCACGGGGTGCTCCACCTGCAACCGCGTGTTCATCTCGAGAAAGTAGAAGTTCCGATCGCGGTCCACGAGGAACTCCACCGTGCCCGCGTTCACGTACGCGACGGCCGCCGCCAGGCGGCAGGCGGCCTCGCCCATCCGGCGGCGCATCTCGGGCGTCACGAAGGGTGACGGGCTCTCCTCGATGAGCTTCTGGTGACGCCGCTGGATGGAGCACTCGCGCTCGCCGAGGTGGACCACATTCCCGTGGCTGTCGGCCAGGATCTGGATCTCGATGTGGCGCGGCTCCTCGACGAAGCGCTCGATGTACACGGAGGCGTCGCCGAAGGCCGAGGCTGCTTCCGAGCGCGCGCCCCGGAGCGCCGCGGCCAGCTCGGCGGGGGTGCGCACGAGCCGCATGCCCTTGCCGCCCCCGCCCATGGCCGCCTTGATCATCACCGGGTACCCGACCTCACCCGCCACGCGCGCGGCCTCGGCGTCGTCGGTGACGGGGCTGTCGGTGCCCGGCACCACCGGGACCTTCATCCGTAGGGCGGTGCGGCGCGCCGCCATCTTGTCCCCCATGGCGCGCATGGCCGCGGCCGGCGGCCCGATGAAGGCAAGCCCCGCCCCGGCGCAGGCCTCGGCGAAGGCCGCGTTCTCGGCGAGGAAGCCGTAGCCCGGATGCACGGCCTCGGCCCCCGTGGCCCGCGCCGCCTCGAGGATCTTCTCGATGGCGAGGTAGCTGTCGGCCGGGGCCGGCGGTCCGAGGAAGACTGCCTCGTCGGCCATCATGACGTGGAGCGACTCCCGGTCGGCCTCGGAGTACACGGCAACCGTGGCGATCCCCATCTCGCGGCAGGCTCGGATGACGCGGACGGCGATCTCGCCCCGATTGGCGACCAGCAGCTTCCCGAAGGGCGGGCTCACGGCGCAGCGATGATAGCAGGGCGCCCAGGATCGGGCAACGCGCGGGCCACCGGGGCCGGCGCGGACGGGCGGGTCGCCGGATGCGCGCCCATCAGCCGCCGAGTTGGCGGATGGCCTCCTCGACGAACGAGGGATCCACGATGTCCTTAATACCACACGCCATCTCTCGTCCGAGACCGGGGGAGAGGGATGCGGAGCGGGGCCGGACGCTCCGCGTGCTACTCTCGGCTCACCCTGTTCCCACGCATGCACGAGA
Organism: Candidatus Rokubacteria bacterium GWA2_70_23; assembly: GCA_001788395.1. Classification (GTDB taxonomy): domain Bacteria; phylum Methylomirabilota; class Methylomirabilia; order Rokubacteriales; family CSP1-6; genus UBA12499. The sequence continues at coordinate 22,701 of MGBT01000205.1, read as the reverse complement.
GTCCGAGGAGGCAGCCATGGCCCAGAGTGAGATGTACCGGAAGGGCAGCGAGGTGCGGCGGCGGCTGCTCGGGGATACCTACGTCGACCGGTCCGACACAACCACCTACGCCGACCCGGTGATGCGAAAGTTCATCGACCTGGCCACCGAGACGGTGTTCGGCGCGCTCTGGGCGCGCCCGGGGCTCGATCTCAAGACGCGAGCCCTCGTCTGCGTGGTGTCCGATGCGGCCACCGGCCGCGAGCCCGAGCTGGCGATCCACCTGCGGATGGCCCGCGGCCAGGGCTGGACCGAGGAGGAGCTGACCGAGGCGCTGCTCCACATGTCCGGCTACGTGGGCCTGCCCCTCATCCGCGAGGCGCTCCTGACGGCCACCAAGGTTTTCGCCGAGGGCAAGGCGGAGAAGCCCCTCGAGCGGAGACTCGGCGCACCGTGAGCGACATCAGCGATCTCGATCGGCATCGCTATCTGAGCCTCGCGACCTTCCGCCGGAGCGGGGCCGAGGTGACGACTCCCGTCTGGTTCGCGGCGGGAGATGGAAAGCTCTACGTCTTCACGGCTGGCGCGTCGGGCAAGGTCAAGCGATTGCGCCACTCGCCGCGGGCGCGCATCGCCCCCTCGGATGCGCGCGGCCGACCCCGCGGCGCCTGGCGGGACGCAACCGCAACCATCCTCACCGAGCCGCCGTCGATCGACCGGGCGCGCACGGCGCTCCGGGCGAAGTACGGCTGGCAGATGTGGCTGACCGGCCTGTTCTCGCGGCTCGCGGGGCGCATCCGCAATCGCGCCTGGATCGAGATCGAGCTGTGAAGGTGGTGACGACGATGGCCTTCAGGGCCGCCCTTCTCCGTGCAGCGCCGCCCAGACGCGCTGCGGCGTCATCGGCAGATCGAGATGCCGAACGCCGCGCGTCGCGAGCGCATCGAGCACCGCGTTCACCGCCGACGGCAACGACCCCGCCACGCCCGACTCCCCGACCCCCTTCACGCCGAGCGGGTTCGTGGTGCACGCGACGCTGTGATGCCCGACCTTCATGTCGGGCATGTCGTCGGCTCGCGGAACCATGTAGTCCATGAACGAAGCGGTCAGCAGCTGGCCGGTTTCGCTGTAGACCACGCTCTCGCCGAGCACCTGGCCGAGGCCTTGCGCGATCCCGCCGTGGATCTGGCCCTCGACGATGGCGGCGTGCACGATGTTGCCGACGTCGTCCACCGCCGCGTAGCCGACCACCGTCGTCACGCCGGTCGCCGGATCGATCTCGACCTCGCAGACGTGACAGCCGTTCGGGAAGGTCATCTGCGGCGAGATGAATTTTGCGGCGCTGTCCAGTCCGCCCGCGAGATCTTCCGGCATCCCGGACATCGTGCGCGCGCGCCGCGCCAGATCGCAAATCCCGATCTCCCGGTCGGTCCCGCTGACGCGGAACCTGCCGTCGCTGAACTCGACGTCGAACGGCGCCGCCTCGAACAGGCGTGCGGCGATCCGCCGGCCCTTCTCGATCGCCGCGTCGCAGGCCAGCGCGGTCGCGCTGCCGGCCATCATCATCGAGCGCGACGCCACGCTCGGCGTGCCCATCGGCACCTCGTCGCTGTCGCCCTGGATGAGCCGGACCGCGCTCGCGTCCACGCCGAGCTTTCGCGCGGCGAGCAGCGGGAAGGTCGACAGGTGTCCCTGCCCGATCGCCTGCACGCCGGTGCGCAGGGTGACCTGGCCGTCGTCCTCGAAGCGGAGGTCCACGGTCTCGTCGAGGATGCCTCCCGCCACCTCGAGGAAGCAGCACAGGCCGATGCCTCGCAGCCTGCCCGCCCGCTCCGACGCCACGCGCCGCGCCCGGAAGCCCCGCCAGTCCGCCAGCGTCAGCGCCCTGCCCATCACCGTCTCGAACTCCCCGCTGTCGTACACCTGGCCGTTCGCCGTCCGGTACGGCATGGCAGTCGGAGGGATGAAGTTCCGCCGCCGGAGCTCCACCCGGTCGATGCCCATCGCCTGCGCGGCCGAGTCGATCAGGCGTTCGATGAGATAGATCGCCTCCGGGCGGCCGGCGCCGCGGTAGGGCCCCAGCGGCGCCGCGTTCGTGAGGATCATTTTCACGTCGATCTGGATCGCGGGAATCGCGTACACGCTGGAGAGACAGTTCTTCGTGTTGTGGGTGGCGAAGATGGCCGCGTACGTCGAGACGTACGCGCCGATGCCCACGAACGTGCGCACGCGCAGGGCGAGGAACTGCCCCTGCGCATCCAGAGCAAGCTCGCCCTCGAGCACGCCGTCGCGGCCGTGCGTGTCGGCCAGGAAGCTCTCGACCCGGGTCGCCCGCCACTTCACCGGGCGGCCCACCCGCCGCGCCGCCCAGAGCAGCACGGCGTACTCCGGGTACGCCTGTACCTTCATGCCGAAGCCGCCGCCGACGTCGTACGTGAGCACGCGGATCTTCTCCGGCGGCACCTTGAACACGCCTTCGGCGAGCAATCGGCGCACCACCGCGACGCCCTGCGTGCCCGCGATCAGCGTATAGCGTTCGGTCGTCGCATCCCACTGCCCGATGGCGGCGCGCGGCTCCAGCGCCGCGGGGGCCAGGCGCGTGTCGAGCAGCCGCACGCGCGCGACGTGGGCGGCCCCCGTGAGCGCGGTCTCGACCGCCGGCGCATCGCCGTCCGTCCAGTCGAAGGCGACGTTGTCCGGCGCCTCGGGCCAGATGGTCGGCGCGCCCGGTGCCATCGCCCGCCCGACGTCCGCGGCGGCCGCCAGCTCAGCGAGGTCGGCGACCACCGCCTCGACCGCATCCTGCGCCTGCGCGAGGGTCTCCGCCACGACGACCGCGATCGCTTCGCCGACGTACCGCACGCGCGCCGCCGCGAGCGGCGGCATCGCCGCGGCGAACATCGGCTTGCCGCCGCGCCCCGGAAACGACGCCGCGGGGGGGATCGCGCCGAGCCCCTCGGCGGCGAGGTCCTTTCCGGTGAACACGCCGATCACGCCGGGCATCGTCCTGGCTTTCGACACGTCCACCCCCCGGATCCCCGCGTGCCCGACCGGCGCCCGCACGAACGCCGCGTGCGCCTGTCCGGGCACGTCGATGTCGTCGGTGAAACGTCCGCGCCCGGTGAGCAGCGGCTCGTCCTCGCTGCGCCGGGCGCCGCGGTCGCTGCCGAATCGTAGGATGTTTTCGCTCACCGCTTTCCTCCGTCTTGCGGCTCGTCACCGCGCGCGGGCTATTGACAAGCCGCGGACGCGGCGAGTATAAGCCCTGGTGTGATCATAGACCACTTCTCGACCCGCCACCCGCGGCCGGCCGGCGTCGGGCGGCGCCAGCGCCCGGACGCGGCATGGCACCGCCACGGCAACGCCGATGTTCTCGAGGAGGAGGCGCCATGCGATTGACGAGAAACGGCTCTCGCACACCCCTGCGGACCCTCGCCATGCTGCTGACGGCCCTCGGCCTGGGAACAGCCACCGTGGCCCACGCCCAGAGCGAGCCGATCAGGATCGGACTCCTCCCGCCGCTCACGGGCCCGCTGGCCTCGCCGGGCCGCGAGATGGTGGACGGCTTCAAGCTCTTCTGGGACCAGGTGGGCAACACGGCGGGCGGGCGCAAGATCGAGATCGTCATCGCCGACACGACGTGCAACCCCGACCAGGCCCTCACGCAGGCGCGCCGCATCGTCCACCAGGAGAAGGTGCACTTCATGGTCGGGCCGCTCTGCGGCCACGAGGGTCCCGCGGTGGCGCAGGTGAGCAAGGAGACCGGGGTGCCGCTCGTGATGGACGCGGCCGGCGCCGACACCATCACCAAGTGGGATCGGACGCCGACGGTGGTGCGCACCGCGGTCTCGGCGAGCCAGATCGGCCACCCGTTCGGCGAGTACCTGTACAAGGAGCTCGGCCTGCGCAACGTGACCTTCATCGGCCAGGACTACACGTGGGGCCATGAGGTGACGCTCGGCGCGGTCCGGACCTACACGGAGCTCGGGGGCAAGGTCGCGAAGATCATCTGGAACCCCCTCGGGACCAGGGACTACGGCGCCACGATCGCGGCGATCCCGCAAGACACCGATGGCGTCTCGGCGGTCGTCGTGGGCGTCGACCGCCTCCGGATGTTCGAGGCCTGGTTCAACTTCGGGATGGACAAGAAGCTCAAGATCCACGGCGGCTACTGGATGCAACAGGACGTGCTGCCACAGATGGACGACCGCGCCATCGGGCTGATCGGCAACTCGCTGCACTACGCGGCGGGCCTGGACACGCCGGAGAACAGGGCCTTCACGGACGCGTTCGCGCGGAAGCACAAGCGGTTGCCCTCCTGGTTCGCCGAGTCGGCGTACACCGCGGGCCTGTGGACCAAGACGGCGATCGACGCCATCAACGGCAAGGTGGAGGACCGCGCCGCCTTCCTGAAGGCGATGCGCCAGGCGCAGATCAAGGCGCCCCGCGGGCTGCTGCGCATGGACGAGTACGACAACCCGATCCAGAACGTTTACATCTCGAAGGTCCAGAAGATCAAGCATCCGGTGCTCGGCGAAGTCCTCACCAACGTGCCGATCAAGACCTACGAGGCGGTGTCCCAGTTCTGGAAGTGGACACCCGAGGAGTTTCTGAAGCGGGGGCCGTACAAGCGGTAGCTCCGCACCAGAGGGCGCGCCGCGGGCCGCGAGGCCGCGGCGCGCCGCCTTCCGGCCCATGACCACCAGCGCCATCCTCCAGGCGATCAACGGGACCTCGCTCGCGGCGCTGCTCTTTCTGCTGGCCAGCGGTTTCACGCTCACCTTCGGCCTGATGCGCGTGGTGAACATGGCGCACGGCGCCTATTACCTGCTCGGCGGCTACATCGGGCTGTCCCTCGCCGAGCGGACCGGCAGCTTTGCCGTGGCCATCGTGGGCGGCGGCGCGAGCATCGTCGTGCTCGGCTATCTGATCGACCGCTTCCTCATCCGCCACACCGGTGACAACCATCTCGCCCAGGTGCTGCTCACGGTGGGCGTCGCGTTCATCATCGGCGACGTGGCCCTCGCCATCTGGGGCGGCGACGCGCTCAAGGTGCCCGTGCCCCCGTTCCTGCGTGGCGCGATGGAGCTGCCCGGGGGGCTCGTCTACCCTACCTATCGCTTCGTCCTCATCCTCTTCGGCGTGTTCGTGGGCGCGGTGCTCTGGGTCCTCTACCGGAAGACCCAGATCGGCGCGGTCGTGCGGGCGGGCGTGGACGACCGCGAGCAGGTGAGCGCGACGGGTATCGACGTCGACCGTCTGTTCGTGCTGGTCTCGGCGGTCGCCTCCTTTCTCGCCGGCATGGCCGGCGTCGTCGGCGGCGCGTTTCTCGCGCTCTATCCCGGCGCGGAATGGGAGATCCTGGTGGTCGCGCTGGTCGTCGTCATCGTCGGCGGGCTGGGGAGCCTCGAGGGCGCGATGGTCGGCGCCCTGATCGTCGGCCTCCTCGACGCCTATGGGCGCTGGCTCCTGCCGGAGTTCTCCTACTTCGTGCTCTTCGGCCCGATGGCGGTGCTGCTGCTCGTCCGGCCCCGGGGCATCTTCGGCCGGGAGAGTTGATGCCGAAGGCCGCCCGCATCCTCCTCGCCCTCGTCGTCCTGGCCGCGGCCGTGCTGCTGCCGCGCGTCGCCGGCCCGTTCTGGCTGGGGCTCGTGACGCAGATGTACGTCTTCGGGCTGCTCGCCCTCTCCGTCGACCTGCTGCTGGGCCACGCGGGGCTGTTCTCGCTGTGCCACGCCTCGTTCTTCGCGGTGTCGGCGTACACGACCGCGATCCTCCAGGTGCGGCACGCCGTGCCGACCGCGCTCGCCGCGCCGGCCGGTATCCTGGCCGGCACGATCCTCGGGCTCGTTTTCGGCCTCGCGGTTCGCACCCGCGGCGTCTACTTCATCCTGATCACGATCGCCTTCGGCTACGTCGTCTGGGGTGTCGCGCACCGCTGGTCGTCGTTCACGGGCGGCGACAACGGCGTCACCAACGTCCCCTTCCCCGCCCTCGGCACGCTGCGAGTCGAGTCCCCCACCGAGTACTACTATCTCGTCCTGGCGGTCCTCGTGCTGTGTACGATAGGCTATCGCGTCCTCGTCGCCTCGCCGTTCGGTCTCACCTTGCGCGGCATCAAGGCGAGCGAGACACGGATGCGGAGCCTCGGCTACCACTCCGACCTGCACCTCTACGTGGCCTTCGTCGTCTCGGCGGCGCTCGCCAGCCTTGCCGGCGTGCTCTACGTCTACTACAACCGTTTCGTCAACCCGGTGGCCGCGTCGTTCCCGATCTCGGTCGAGGTCGCGCTGATGGCGATCGTCGGCGGTACCGGGACCATCGTCGGGCCGTTCATCGGGTCCGGGATCATCCTCGGGCTCCGCAACTGGGTGAGCAGCTTCTTCGAGCTCTACGCGTCCGTGATGGGCCTCGTCTTCATCGTCGTGGTGCTGTGGGCGCCGGACGGGGTCGTGGGCCTCGTCGTTCGCCTCTGGGTGCGGGCGGTGAAGGCAGGGACCAGGTGACCATGGCCCTCTCCGCGATCGAGGTCGGCGACCTCACCAAGGACTTCGGCGGCCTGCGCGCCGTCGACCGCGTCTCGCTCCGGGTCGCCGCCGGCGAGCGCCGCGTCCTAATCGGCCCGAACGGCGCCGGCAAGACCACGCTGTTCCACTGCATCACCGGCACGCTGCGGACCTCGGCCGGGCGCGTGTCCCTCTTCGGCCGGGATGTCACGCACCTCCCCGAGCACCGTCGCACGGCGCTCGGCATGGGACGCACCTTCCAGACCTCGAACGTGTTCATGGATCTGTCGCTGCTCGAGAACCTGGTCCTCGCCATCATCGGCACCGACCGGCGCAAGTGGGTCATGCACCGCTCCGTGGGGACCTTCGAGGCAGTCCGCGCGAAGGCGCGCGAGGGCCTGGAGCTCGTCGCCCTCGCCCACCGTGCGAACGACGCCGCGAAGTTCCTCTCCTACGGGGAGCGCCGCCAGCTCGAGCTGGCCCTCGCGCTCAACTCCGATCCCAGGGTCCTGTTCCTCGATGAACCGTGCGCCGGCCTCTCGCCCAGCGAGCGCCACAGCATCTCTCGGATGATCGGCGAGCTGCCCCGCGACATCACCGTTCTGATGATCGAGCACGACATGGATGTGGCGCTCCGACTCGCGGACCGGGTGACGGTCCTGCATCGCGGCAGGGCGATCCTGGAGGGTACGCCGACCGAGGTCCAGACCAATCCAGAAGTGAGGGAGGTCTACTTCGGCCATGTCTGAGCCCCTGCTCTCCGTCAGGGAGATCCACACCTATTACGGTGACAGCTACGTGCTGCAGGGTGTGAGCCTCGATCTCCACGAGGGCAGGATCGTCGCGATCCTCGGGCGCAACGGCATGGGCAAGACGACCCTCATCCGCTCCGTGGCGGGGCTCACCCCGCCGCGCGAGGGAGACGTGATCTTCAAGGGGCGCTCGCTGCGCGGCCAGCCGCCCTACGCGATCGCGCAGCAGGGCATGGCGATCGTCCCGCAAGGCCGTCGCATCTTTCGCTCTCTGAGCGTACGCGAGAACCTGCTGCTGCCGACCAGCCGGCTCGCGCGCCCATCCGGCGCCGCCGCGGCTGACGGCCAGCGGAAGGTCTGGGATCTCGACGAAGTGCTGAAGGAGTTCCCGCAGCTCGCCGAACGGATCGACCACCCGGGTGCCGCACTGAGCGGCGGCGAGCAGCAGATGCTCGCGGTCGGTCGTGCCCTCATGGCGAACCCCGACCTGATCCTGATGGACGAGCCCTCGGAGGGGCTGGCGCCGCGGCTCGTCCAGCAGATCGAGGAGATCATGAAGAACGTCCGGGAGCACGGGCACGCCATCCTGCTGGTCGAGCAGAACTTCGCGCTCGCCATGGCGGTCGCCGACTTCATCTACGTCGTCGCCTCCGGACGGTTCGTCTTCCACGGCACGCCCCAGGAGCTGTGGGGGGCGGCCGAGATCCTCGACCACCACCTCGGCGTCTCCGGAGGCGGCCCGTGAGGCGCCCCCCAGGAGGTCCCTGATGCCCTCTCACCGCGTCCTCGCCCCGTCCCCCGAAACGGTCCATTGGGGCTACTTCGATGCGACGATCCCGCCGCGGTTGACGGTCGACTCGGGCGATACCGTCACGGTCGACACCGTCTCGGGCGGTCTGGTCGAGGTGGCCGATACCTCGATCATGCGGCCGGACCACCGGGAGATCGTCGAGCGGCTGAAGCCGGTCCTCGGCCCGCACATCCTCACGGGGCCGATCGCCGTGCGCGGCGCGGAGCCCGGCGACACGCTCGAAGTGCGCATCGCGTCGATCAAGCTCTCGGTCGATTGGGGGTGGAACGTGATCCGCCCGCTGAAGGGCGCGCTGCCGGAGGACTTCCCGGCGTTCCAGCGCCGCATCGTCCCGATCGACCGCACGACGATGACCGCGACACTGCCGTGGGGACCGACGCTCCCGCTCCGGCCCTTCTTCGGCATCCTCGCGACGGCGCCACGCCCGGAGTACGGCACCATCTCGTCCATCGAGCCGCGCGAGTTCGGCGGCAACATGGACAACAAGGAACTCGTGCCCGGCACGTCGCTGTTCCTCCCGGTGTTCGTGCCGGGCGCCAACTTCTCCGCGGGCGACGGCCACGCTGTCCAGGGCGACGGCGAGGTGTGCCTCACCGCGCTCGAGACCTGCCTGACCGGGACCTTCGAGCTGGTGCTGCACAAGGGCCTGCGGCTGGCGTTCCCGCGCGCCGTGACGCCGACTCACTACATCGCGATGGGGATGGACCCCGACCTCGACGACGCGGCCAAGCAGGCGCTGCGCGACATGATCGCGTGGCTCCGGCAGCTGACGGGCTGGACGCCGGAGGAGGCCTACGTCTTCTGCAGCCTCGCGTGCGACCTCCGCGTGACGCAGCTCGTCGACGGCAACAAGGGCATCCACGCCATGGTGAGCCGCGACCTGGTGGACTAGGAGCGTGTCGGAGAAATGCGAAAAGCCACGATTGGTGCGGTGACTTCTCCCACTTCGGCCCCTGTTCTCGCGGTTCGGCGCTTCTTCCGTGGCCCAAATGGGCCCGTTTGTGGGTTGGCCATCCCACTTTCCCGCGTCGTCATGATTACTCCGACAGGCTCCTAGCGCTTATCCGGTTGACTCCACGTACCACATTGGACAGGAGCTCCAACGTGAGAAGCGTCCTACATCTTGCGTAACCGTTCAACATGTTCCTCAGTGAACCGGCTCTTTTCGCTCGCGCTCGGTTTCAGTGTTCCCGGGTTCCCGTTGCCCTAGAAGTGAGGATTCTCAATCGTGTTGTCCAGGTCGGGCACCTGAGAGTGCCCGTAGCGGTCTTGCGTCGTGACGCGGGAGGGATTGAACCCGCAGGCAGCCTCGTCCTCGCCTGCCCCCGCTGAGGCGGCCGGCTGCGGGTCATCGCCACCGTGCAGGACCCGGCCGTCGTCCGCACGCTCCTCGCCCACCTGGCCCGCTCGGGCGCCCCCGAGCCGCCCGGCCCCGCCCCGCCCGCCCCCGCCGCCCTCGCGTCCGCCCCCTCCCGCGCTGATCGGATGGGCCGTCGCGGCCCCTCCGCCGGGCCCTCACGGGGCCCTCACGGTCGGTCCTTGACTGGGCGTCCCGGCCGGAGCCGGAGGCGTGGCGCTCTCCCTCACTCGTCGGGTGCCGGCGGCAGACCGGGGTTCGCCAGGGGGGCCCGCCGCCCAGCTCGCGCGGGACCGACAGCGCAGAGAGGGCCTGTGTCCTGACTTTTATGAAGCGGCTGGCCGTTGCCAGGTGGTTACCGCGCGATTTCTCCGACGACCCGGACGCGGGTGCGCAGCGAGTTCCCGGGCAGGTAGGCCAGCGGCAGGGCCTCCACCTCGACCACGTTGATGGTCGCGCGGTCCGCGCCGGCCGCGATCGCCTTGTCTGTGGCGAGCTGGCGGGCGCGCGCGATCGCCTCGTCCCGTGAGAGATCCTGGAAGATCTGGTCGACCTCGCCGCTCACCTGGGCGATCGCGGCGCCCACCGCGTTGGCGACCGCCTGGTGCGGCACGTTGAGGACCTCGGACACCCCGGCGAGGCGCGCCGGCACCAGGAAGGACCCGCCGCCCACCGCGATCAGCGGCGTCTCGCCCGCGTCGGTCTTCATGCGGTCCACGCCCTCCTCGATCATGCTGCGGATGCGCGCGAGGGCCTCCTCCACCCGCGCGGCCGGCAGCGACGCCACGCGCGCGCGGTCGCCCAGGTCGATGAGCCCCGCGGCGACCGCGACGTCGGTCACGGTGAGGACGTCGCCACCGAACACGAGCGCCTGCTCGGTGAGGCGATAGCCCACGCTGGCCGGCCCGATCGTGAGCGACGCCGCCGGCCCTACCATGGTCCCGCCCCCCAGGCCCAGCGACAGGAGATCGGGCATCCGGAAGAGCGTGCGGACCCCGCCGATCTCGACGACGTTGTTGGCCTCGCGGGGGAAACCGTGCCGCAGGCTTCCGATGTCGGTGGTGGTGCCGCCCACGTCGATGACCAGGGCCTCATCGCGCTTGGAGAGGAACGCGGCGCCGCGCATCGAGTTCGTCGGCCCCGACGCGAAGCTGTAGACGGGATACGCCTCCGCCACCTCCGCCAGCATGACGGTGCCGTCGTTCTGGGTGAGGTAGAGCGGCGCCGCGATCCCGCTCGCGCGCAGGGCTTGGCTGAACGCGCGCGTGGTCGTCCGGGCCAGCTCGATGAGGCAGGCGTTGAGCAGGGTCGCGTTCTCGCGCTCGAGCAGGCCGATGCGGCCGAGCCGGTGGGAGAGGGTGACCGTCACATCGGGGCACTCTTCCAGGAGAATGGAGGCGGCTTCTTCCTCGCCGGAGGCGTTCAGCGGCGAGAAGACCGCGGAGACCGCGACCGAGCGGATCCCGGCCTCGCGGATCCGGCGGGCGGCGGCGCGCATGCCTTTCGTGTCGAACGGGACGAGCGGGCGCCCGTCGAACTCGTGGCCGCCCTCCAGCATCACGACCTCGCCGCGCACCAGGGCCGCGAGGTCCTCCGGCCAGTCGACGAACGGCGGGAGCGAGGCACCGGAGGGCAGGCCGATGCGCACCGCGGCGACGCGGCCGAGGTCGCGCCGCTGCACCACCGCGTTGGTGAAGTGGGTGGTGCCGATCATGACCGCGTGGGCGCCGCGCGCGGTGGGCGCCCGCTCGACCAGCGCGGCGAGGGCGCGGGTGATGCCCGTCGTCACGTCCGCGGTGGTGGGCGTCTTCACCGCGGCCGCCACCGCGTCCTCCTCCAGGAGCACCGCGTCGGTGTTGGTGCCGCCCACGTCGATGCCGATCCGCCGTCTCACGCGAACACCGAGCGGAAGTCGAGGTCATAGCCGAAGGCGCGCGGGCCGACGTGCTCGATCCCCTTCGGGGTGAGGAGGATCGGGGGCGCGGGCAGCGCGATGACGGTCACCCGCTGGCCGTAGCGCAGCGTCTCGGTGCCGGTCGCGTCGCCGGAGACGGTGTCGAGCACGCAGATCAGGTCGGGCGTCATGACCCGTGGCTCGCCGTCGAGCCACCCCACCGCGAACTCGTTCTGGAACGCGAGCCTGAAGTCGTGGCCGCGGAAGTCGTCGAGGCCTTCGATCGTCGCGGTGCCGCGGAGGAAGCCCTCCGTGGTCCGGCGCGCGATGTCGTGGATCTTGCCGGTGAAGATCTTCACCCCGGCTTCGACCTCGAGCACCGCGTCGATCGGATCGCGGTGCGCCCGCCGCGCGGCCTGCACCGCCCGGCCGATCGTCATGGCCTTGGTGGTGGAGCCGAGGATCGCGCACTCCTTCACTTCCTTGCCCGTCCGGGGGGCCTTGCACGTGGAGGCGATCGAGCCGACCTCCACGCAGGCCTTGCGGCTGATCCGCTCCATCCACTTCCAGCTCGCCGCGCGCGCCACCACCACCGCGTTATCGCGGACGTCAGCGAGGGTCAGGGGGTACATCGTCAGATCGTGGATGGCGAAGCTCGTCATCTGCGCCTCGGGGAACGCGCGGCCCATGCAATCGGCGTCGACGACCGGCAGGTCCAGCATGGCGGCGGCCATGAAGGGCTGGATGGAGTTGCCGCCGCCGATCTCGAGCGACATCACGGCGCGGAACTTCCGGCCGAGGTACTCCTCCATCATGGTGACCGCGAGGGCCATCGTCTTGGGGTCGGTGAGGCGCTCCTGGCCGACGAGCGGGGCGCCCATGTTGGAGACGACGGCCACCAGGTCGTCGTCGGCCAGCTCGGAGGCGCCCATGAGCCGGCACACCACGCCCTTCCGGTAGAGCTGGCGCATGTTGAGCAGCGCGAGGTACGGGCTGCCGCCGCCGCCCGTGCCGAGGATCCAGGCGCCGATGGCCAGGCTCTCGATCTCCTCCGCGCCCACGCGTCTCATGAGGAGATCCGAATCAGAATCCCGTGAACTCCTCGAGCCCCATGAAACGCGCGATGCCGAGGACGAGCACCAGCGCCACCCCGATGGCGAAGGCGGACACCGCGGCCGCGGTGGGGTCGAAAGAGTACTTGAGATAGGCGAAGAGCTCGATCGGGAGTGGGGTGAGCTTGGCGCTGGTCAGGAACAGGGACAGGGTGAAGTTGTCGAAGGAGATGGCGAAGGCGAAGATCGCGCCCGCCACCACGCCCGGCTTGATCACCCCGAGGGTGATCTCGAAGAACGCGCGCACCGGATGGGCGCCCAGGCTCTGCGCGGCCTCCTCGAGCGCGAGGTCGAAGTGGGTGAGCGTCGCGGTGACGGTGCGGATCACGTAGGGCGTCGTCACCACGATGTGGCCGATGAGCAGCGCCCCGTACGACGCCTGCATCTTGAGCAGCGTGTAGAACTGGAGCAGCGCGACCCCGGTGAGGATCTGCGGCAGCAGCAGCGGGGAGGTGACGAACGCGTTGAGGAGATCGCGGCCGCGGAAGCGTCCGCGCACCAGCGGGATGGCGGCCGCCGTCCCGATGACGGTGGACGCGACCGCGGTCCAGAACGCCAGCTCGGTGGAGAGCCAGAGCGCCTGCATGAACTCCCGGCGCTGGAAGAAGTTGGCGAACCACTTGAGCGAGAAGCCCTGCGGGGGAAACGTGAAGTAGTTGCCGGCGTTGAACGCGGCCAGCACCACGATGACCATCGGGAGCAGCAGGAAGGCGTAGACCAGACCCACCGAGACGCGCAGGATCATACGATCCCCCGGAGCGCGCGCTCGGTCACCTTGATGTAGACGGCGATCAGGGCCACCGAGATCAGGAGCAGCACGAAGGCGTTGGCGGCGCCGAAGGGCCAGTCGAACACCGAGAGCATCTGCTCGTACACCACCATCGGCAGGACGTGCACCTTGAAACCGCCGACCAGGATCGGCACGACGAACGAGCTGATGGCCAGGGAGAAGACGAGCAGCGAGCCCGCGAGGATGCCGGGCAGCGACAGCGGCAGCGTCACCTCGAAGAAGGCGCGGCGGGGCGACGCCCCCAGGGTCTGCGAGGCCTCGATGAGCTGCGGCTCGATGCGCTTCAGCACGCCGGTGAGCGACAGCACCATGAACGGCAGGAACACGTGGACCAGCGCGACCGTCACGCCGAACTTGTTGTACATGAGCGGCAGCGGCGTGGTCAGCCATCCGTGCTGCACCAGGGTCGCGTTGATGAGGCCGCGGTCGGCGAGCAGGATCATCCAGCCGTAGCACCGGATGACGATGCCGACGAGGAGCGGCGACAGGATGAACACGATCAGGAGCGGCTTCCAGCGCGAGCGGGTGAGGGCCAGGTGGTAGGCGAGGGGATAGCCCAGGAGCAGGGAGACCACGGTGGTGATCGCCCCGAGCCAGAGGGTGTCCGCGAGCACGCCCAGGTAGTACGCGTCCGTGAAGAAGTGGATGTAGTGCTGCGGGGTCAGCGTCCACTCGAGCTGGCCGAACGACTGCCGCGAGAGGCTGATGGCGAGCATGAGCAGGAGCGGCACCGTGAAGAACACCGCGAGCAGCAGCACGTACGGCCCGAGCAGCAGGACGCGGGCGCCGCGGGTCACGGGTCAGCGGCCGAGGAGCTCCGCGGCCACGCGGGCCACGAGCAGGTTCGCCACCAGCGTGGGCGCGCCGGTGAGGTGCGCGATCTCGTCGCGCGTCTTGCGGCGGAAGCCGATGCAGTCCATGACCACGAGGCCGGCGCGGCCGGCGCGCAGCGCGTCGGCGGCGCGGCGGACCGCTGCGGGATCGTGCTCCTCGTAGGGCGAGAGCGGGGCCACGTGCGCGTCGAAGCCGCACGCGCGCCACCGCGCGGCGGTCTGGGGCACGTGGCGCTCGGACGGCGTCAGCACGCCGAGGCGCCCGGGGAACGTCATCGCGCGGAGGAGGCCGAGCAGCAGCTGCTGCGGCTCGAGAAACGGCCGGCGCGCGGCGAGCTTCGGGAACTCGCCGGTACACAGCAGCACGTTGAGGGCGACGCCGCGATCCTCGAGGGCGGCGATCCGGGCCTCGATACGGGGAATGACCTTCGTCTTCCCGACGAAGACCGACGAGCCGTCGGCCAGCCGGGTGACGAGGATCTCGTCGTCCCCCTCGGGGGCGAGCGGCGCGATCTGCTCGCGGCTGAGCCCGTCCAGCGCCCCCGCTTCCACGATCTCGACGTCGCCGCCCAGGATCGCCGCCATGTCAGGCACCACGTCGCTGCGCGGGGATTGCCCCACCGTGATCAAGCCGACCTTGGTCATGCGATCCCCTCCTGGATGATCTGGGCATCGGCCGCCGCCCAGCCCGCGCGCACCCGGGCGCCGGCCGTGAAGCGCACCTCGCCGAGCTCGAGGGCTTGCAGCTCGAGCCCCGCGTCGCTCTTCAGGATGTACCGGACGGTCTCGCCCTGGTAGACGACGTGCGCGACCGTCATGGCGAGCACCGTGTCGACGGCCCCGGTGGGGTCGAGCCGGACCCGCTCCGGGCGGAGCGCGACCGCGACGGCGGCGCCGGCCGGCGCGGCGCCGGTGGCCGCGAGCGTCGCGCTGCCGCAGTCCACCGTGTTCGAGCCGGCGGCGCGGCCGGCGAGCAGATTGATGTTGCCGATGAAGCTCGCCACGAACGCGGTCGCGGGCGTCTCGTAGAGCCCGCGCGGCGCGGCCACCTGCTCGACGCGCCCGCGGTGCATGACCGCGATGCGGTCGGACATGGTCAGCGCCTCCTCCTGGTCGTGAGTCACGTAGATCGTGGTGATGCCGACCTCGCGCTGCAGCCGCTTGAGCTCGATCTTTATGTGATCCCGCAGCTTCTTGTCGAGCGCGCCGAGCGGCTCGTCGAGCAGGAGCACCGCCGGGCGCGTAACGAGCGCGCGGGCCAGCGCCACGCGCTGCTGCTCGCCGCCCGAGAGCTGGCCGGGATAGCGCCCGCCGTAGCCCGGGAGCTGGACGAGGGCCACGGCCTCGGCCACCCGCCGGGCGATCTCCGCCTTGTCCACGCGCTGCATGCGGAGGCCGAAGCCCACGTTCTGGGCGACGGTGCGGTGCGGGAAGAGGGCGTAGTGCTGGAAGACCATCCCGACGTGCCGCAGGTGCGGGGGCACCCGGGTGACCACCGTGCCGTTGATCGCCACGTCGCCTGCGTCGGGCGTCACGAAGCCCGCCACCGAGCGGAGCGTGGTGGTCTTGCCGCACCCGGAGGGGCCGAGGAGCGTGAAGAACTCGCCCGGGGCCACCGCCAGCGACACCCCGTCGAGCGCCCGCGTCGCGCCGTAGCGCTTGGCCAGGTTGGTCAGCGTGACGGTGCCGCTGGCGCGGGGAGCCTCGGTCAACGCATCGCCTTGTTCCACTTCTCGGTCCACTGGGGCCGCTGCTTGGCAACCTGAGCCCAGTCGAAGAGCACGAGCCTGTCCACCTACTGTGCGGGAGAGTTGGTGCGCCCGGAGGGAATCGAACCCCCGACCTTCAGATTCGAAGTCTGACGCTCTATCCAACTGAGCTACGGGCGCGCGCCCAGCTACTTGCGAGCCTCCACGCGCCCGACTCTACCTCAAGCGCCGCGAGTGCGCGATAGAAGTTCTCGGTGGGTCTGACATCGAGGACCTCGACAACATGGCGCCTGGCGTCGAACTGGCAGGCAAGCCGGAGCTGCTGAGGCCCGACCTTGATCTTCACCACGCAGACGCCCCTCAAGGCCCCCTCCTCGGGCTCGCCGCCGAGAGGATCGGCGAGAATGCCAAGGTCTTCTCGCCACTGATGAGCGTGCGGGACAACCCCGCGCTCGCGCCTGAGCGCGGCCGCGCGCCGGACCGCGGAGGGCCCCGCTACACGCGGTCCCGCAGCCTCGGGTCGAGGGCGTCGCGCATGTAGTCGCCGAGCGCGTTGACCGCCAGCACGGTGGCGAATATCGCGAGGCCCGGGAACGCCGTGAGCCACCACGCCGACTGGAGGTAAGTCCGGCCGCTGTTGAGCATGCTGCCCCAGGTGACGACGCGCAGCGGCACCCCGATGCCCAGGAAGCTCAGCGTGGCCTCCAGCACCACCATGCTTCCCACGGCGAAGGTCGCCACCACGATGGTCGGCGTGATGACGTTCGGCAACACGTGCCGGAACATGATCCGCGCCTCTCCGGCTCCGGCCGCCCGGATCGCCTCCACGAACTCGCGACTCCGCAGGACCAGGGTCTCGCCACGGACGAGCCGGGCGTAGAGTGTCCAGCCGGTGACGCTCAGAGTGATGACCATGTTGGTCACGCCCGGCCCGAGCACGGTCACCACCGCCATGGCGAGCAGGATGGTCGGGATGGCGAGCTGGATATCGGTGAAGCGCATCAGCATGCGGTCAACCCAGCCGCCGAAGAACCCCGCGGAAAGGCCGATCACGACCCCGATCGGGCACGAGACCGCGACGGCCAGAAGACCCACGGTGAGCGACACGCGGGCGCCGTGCAAGAGCCGGCTGAGCACGTCGCGGCCCAGCTCGTCGGTGCCGAGAGGACGGCTCCAGCTGCCGCCAGCGAACGCGGGCGGCGTCAGCCGTCGGGTGATCTCCTGCTCGTTGGGGCCGGTGGGCGCCACCTGGCCCGCGAGGGCGGCACACAGGATGATCACGCCCAGCGTCGTGCCAGCCCCGAGCACGGGCAGCCGCCGGCGCAAGCGCATCAGTCGAGCCGGATCCGGGGGTTCAGCGCCACGTAGGCGAGGTCCACGGCCAGGTTGGCGGCGACGAAGATGAGCGAGATCACCAGGGTCACGCCCTGCACCACGGGGAAATCGCGATTGAAGACCGCCTCCGCGGCGAGGACCCCGACGCCGGGCCAGGCGAACACGGTCTCCGTGACCACCGCGCCGCCCAGGAGCTGGGCGAGCTGGAGCCCGACCACGGTGACGATCGGGATGGCGGCGTTCTTGAGCGCGTGGCGCAGCACCACGTACCCCTCGCCCAGCCCCTTGGCGCGCGCCGTCCGTACGTAGTCCTGCTCCAGCACCTCGAGCATGCTCGAGCGGACGAGCCGGGCCAGGCGCCCCAGCACGATGGTGGAGAGGCTCACCGCCGGCAACACCAGATGCGTGGGCGTCCCCGACCCGAAGACAGGCAGCCACTCGAGCCGCACCGCGAAGAGCCAGATCAGCATGAGCGCGAGCCAGAAGATGGGCACAGCCTGTCCTGCCACCGACAGCACCATGGTCACCCGGTCGACCACGGTGCCGCGCCGCAACGCGGAGACGATCCCCGCGGGGATGCCGAGCGCGACGGCAAGCGCGAGCGCCGCCGCCGCCAGGAGCATGGTGCGGGGCAGCCGCTCGCCGATGAGCTGCGCGACCGGCCGGTTGTGCCGCAGCGAGGTCCCGAGATCGCCTGTCGCCGCGCGCCACAGGTAGACGAGGAACTGCTCCGGCAGGGGCCGGTCGAGCCCGAGTGCCCGCCGCGTGTCCTCCATCACCTCCGGGGGCGCGTCCGCCGGGACCAGCAAGGCCACGGGGTCCCCGGAAAGGTGGAGCAGCACGAAGATGACTGCCGCCACGCCGACGGCGACGGTGACCGTGCTCCACAGCCGCCGCAGGACGTGGACGAGCACGGGAGAGGCTAGCCCTCACCCGCGGTGATCAAGCAGGAAGCGGTGCAGCTCCTCGGCGCAGCGGTCGGGCACCGCGTCGGTGATGTTGTGCGGCAGGCCGTGGTAGACCACGAACTTCACGCGCGACACCCGGTCCCGGATCACCTCGTACTGGGCCATGGAGCTGATGGGGTCGTGATCGGGAACGACGGCGAGCATGGGGCAGCGGATTTTCGCGAGGTCGTCCGTGAGGTCCAGCGTCCGCATGAGCGGGACGAAGCGCGCCAGCCACTCCGCACTGGTCTTGCCCGACTCGTCGAGGAACCACTCGACGAAGCGCGGATCGACGCGCGCGAGGTCGAAGCGGTCCGCGATCGTGTCCGCCAGGAAGCCCCGTACCCCCCGCCGCTGGATGTGAGCGATCCACCGCCCCGCGTCCACGTTGGACGGCTTGAGCCCGGGGGTCGACGCGAAGTCGGCCAGGGTCAGGATGCGGTCCGGGTAGTCGATCGCGACCTTCATCGAGATGATCGCCCCGGCCGACGAGCCCGCGAGGTGGATGGTGTCCACACCGAGATGATCGATCAGCTCGATCACGTCGCGGGCCAGCCGCGGGAGCGTCAGGGGCACCGACTCGCCCGGCACCTCCGAGCGCCCGTGGCCCCGGAGATCGAGGCGCACCACCCGGAAGTCGCGGGCCAGCTTCGGCACCCAGGCGTAGAGCCGCCTGGAACTGCCCATGGCGGCGTGGAGGAGCACCAGGGTCTCCGGCGACGTCCACGGGTCGGTGAAGTCGTCCACCACGTACGCCAGGCGGACCCCGTCGCTCGTCGAGAAGTGGTCCATCACGAGCGGCGGCGCCGGGCGCGCGGCCGGGCCTTCTTCGTCTTCTTCTCCTCCTCCATCTCCTTGAGCACGTCGATCAGGGCGATCATGCCGTGCACGAGCGTCAGGGCGCCGGTGTGGAAGTAGGCGCTCTGGAGCACCTCGACGATCTCCTCCTTGCTGGCGCCGAGCCGGAACGCCCGCCGGATGTGGTCCTTGATCCCGGGGCCGTAGCCGCCGATCGACACCGCCGCGATCACGATCATCTCCCGGAACTTCGGCGGCAGCTTGCCCCGCCGCACCGCCGTCAGCTCGTAGATGCGCTCGTAGGCCTCGAGGAAGTCCACGTCCACGTCGCCCATGACCCGCAGCCAGTACGGCACGAACCCCCGCCGCCGCTCGCCCCGGCGGACAATCGCCTCTCGCCGGTCCACTCAGACCTCCACGTAGGCTTCGCGCGTCCAGAGGATGTGATCGGGCCGCATCCGGAACCCCTTCACAGTGCGGCTCATCCCGAAGATCTCGTCGAGCTGCCAGAGGTAGAGCCAGCCCACTTCCTCCTGCAGCCCCTTCTGCAGCTGCGCGGCCAGCTCGCGCCGCTTGCCGGCGCCGAAGGCCTGCTCGTGCTCCTCGATCACGCGTTTGAGGTCGCCGGCGGCGTCGAAGTATCGGAAGGAGCCGTAGGTCGGCAGGAAGCGCTGGGTCAGGTAGGACGGGTCCCAGGTGCCGTTGACGAAGGCGTAGTAGCCCGCGTCCTTGAGCAGCCCGCGCCCCGCCCGCCGGTTGTACTCGCCCCACTCCAGCGTCTGGAGTGACACGCGCACGCCGATCTTCTCCCAGTACCCGGCGATCAACTGGGCCGCCTCCTCGGCCTGGGACCAGCGGCCGGTGGCTTGCCAGAGCGTGAGGTCGACGCCGCCCCCCTGGCCGGCCTCCGCGAGGAGCTTCTTCGCCCGCTCGGGGTCGTAGGCGTACGGACCGGGGTCGATGGCGTTCGTCACCTGGCGCGCCACGACGGAGTTGGCGAGCTGTCCGCGGCCCGCGTAGAGGCTCTTGAGGATGGTCGGTCGGTCGATGGCGTGGGCCAGGGCCTGCCGCACCCGTCGGTCCTTGAGCGCCGGCGACTGGTTCGCGTTGAGCAGGAGCAAGTGCACGGAGGAGCCGAGCTCGGAGTAGACCGCGAGCCTTGGATCGCTCTGCACGGTGGGGATCAGCGGCACCGGCAGGTTCACCATCACGTCCACCGCCCCGCGTGTCAGCGCGGCCACCCGGGTGGCGGCGTCGGGGATGATCTGCCACACGATGCGGGCGGTGGTCGGCTTCGGCCCCCAGTAGTCCGGGTTGGCCTCCAGCACGAGCCGGTCGCCGACGACGTACTCGACGAATCGGTAGGGCCCGCTCCCGATGGGCCGGTCGCCCAGGAACTTGTCGCGGTACTCGGCCATCGCCTTCGGCGCGACCATGCTGACCGACTCCGCCGCCACGCGGTTGGGCAGGATCGGATCGGGCACCTTGGTGGTGATGCGCACGGTGGAGGGATCGACGACCCGCACCTCCTGACCGATGGACGGCGGCCAGAGGACCTTGCCGAGGGTGTTGAGCTTCGAGCCGATGATGCGCTCGATGCTGACCTTCACCGACTCCCCGTCGAACGGCTCGCCGTTGTGGAACTTCACCCCCTGCCGCAGCTTGAACTCCCAGGTCGTCGGATTGACGTTCCGCCACGAGGTGGCGAGCAGCGGCTTGAGCTCCATGGTCCGCGCGTCGCGCACGGCCAGCGTCTCGCAGACGTTGGTCAGGATCGAGCCGGTGAGCACCGAGCGGAACTGGTGCGGGTCGACGGTCTCAGGGTTGGACGGCAGGGCGATCGTCAGCGCGGGCTTCCGCCCGCCCTGTGCCCGGGCCGACGCCGGCCCGAGGCCCGCGAGCGCCCCGGCCCCGAGCACACTCGCCCGTTTGAGCGCCTCGCGACGTGTCAGCATGGGCGTCTCCTCCCGGGCGCGCCGAGTGTTTCACGATCACCTTGGCGCGGCCCCATCAGCAGTCTAGCATCTCCGCGCACCCGTGCCTTCCGGAACCGGAAAGGAGTCGTTCGCATGCGCGAACCCATCGCGCGACTCGACGCCTGGCAGGGCGAGCAGGTCGAGTTCCTCGTGCGTCTGGTGCATCACGACAGCGGCACCGACTACGTCCGGCGCTCCTCCGCCGCTGCGGCGCCGGCATCCGGGCGCGCCTCGTCGCCGATCATCTGGAGCAGCGCGCAGCGGACCACCCCGATGGGGATGCACGACCACCAGATCGAGCCGAAGCTCCCGGTGAAGTCGAGCAGCGGGCCGAAGACGATGCCGGAGAGTGAGGACCCGGTCTGGCCGATCGCGTTCACCATGCCGACGGCCAGCCCCGACGAGCCCGCGCCGAAGCGCTCGCTCGCGAAGACCATCATCGGGGCGGTGGTCATCGAGGAGGCGGTGCCGGCCAGCACGCCCGCCACGAGGGCCAGCGGCACCGCGCGCGTGGTGGCGAGGATGGCGAAGGCGGCGAGGCTGCAGAGGGCGCCGATCTGGAGGATGAGGCGGCGGCTTCTGACCACGTCCGAGAGCTTGCCCACGAGCGGCGACGACACCGTCATGGTGATGTTCGCAAGGGCGGCCAGGGCACCCGCGCGCGACGGGCTGACGCCGAGGCCGTCGCTCAGGTACGCGGGCAGCCAGGTCAGGAGCGCGTAGGTGTTGAAGAACCCGAAGAAGCTGAAGCCGAGGAGGCACAGGAACCCACCCTGCCGGAGAAGGCTCCGCGGCGTGGACGGGGCAACCGGGCGCTCCTTCCGCCGGATCGCCAGGCCGAACGGGGTGAGGACGGTCATGAAGGCGGCGAAGCCGGCGAGACAGAGGAGCGCCCCCGTAAGCCCGATCCAGTCCACCAGGACGGGGAGGGCGGCCAGCGACGTCGCGGTGCCAAGCCCCACTCCGGTGTAGGCGACGCCTATCGCGGCGCCGCGCTTCGCGGCCGGGAACGACCCGATGCCGAAGGTCATGGCCGGCGTGTAGATCATCGCCCCGCAGACACCGGCCACCAGGCGCGCGGCGAGGCCGACGCCGTAGCTGTCGGTCAGCGCGAAGACCACGCCCGCCACCGTCGCGCCCGCGGTGCCGAGCAGGATCAGCCGCCGCGGGTCGAGCCGGTCGGCGAGGAAGCCCACCGGGATCTGCGAGCAGGCGTAGGCGAGCGGGTAAGCGCTGAAGAGATTGCCCACCGTGGCGTAGGCCCCACGGTAGCGGACGCGGAGCGGCCCGAAGAGGCCGGCGATACCGAAGCGATTCGCGTTGTGGAGGGCGAGGAGGAGACCGATGGTGAGGAGGATGAGCCAGGTGCCGCCCAGCTCGTCGCTCACGACGCTCGGCCTCCCGGACGAGCGAGGGCGGGCGTGAGCGCCGCCCCCTGTGACGCAGCCGCGCGCGGCACGTGATCATACATAACGGTGTTCATGGGTCGGCTGTCCCGCCGGAGACAGCGCTCGCGAGTATACAGCCTATTCAGGCCATCGTGATGGGCCGGAATGGGCATATACTGCGGCCTGGGCCGAACCTGGCGCGTTGCCGCCCTCGCGATCATCATGCGCCGGTCAGATTGCCGGACGGCGCTCGTGTATTCGAACGGACAACTCACGAGCCAGCGAGAATCGCGTGGGCCGCGTACAGGATCAGGCGGCGCCGGGTGGGGCCGGGGGCCCTCCCCGCGGAACCGTGGCCTCTGCGCGATCCCGGAGCCGAAGACCCTCTCATCTCGTGCCTCCTGACGAGACGTCGCCGCGGGGTGCGACTCAGCGTGTTCCGCGGGGAGGGCCCCCTGCCCCACAGGAGAACCGCGCCATGACCAAGACCGAGCTGGGGGCTGAGCGATGATCC
>MGBT01000204.1:1615-15531 GCA_001788395.1 Candidatus Rokubacteria bacterium GWA2_70_23 | reverse complement strand
TCCACGCCTCGATCATGGCCCTGACGACGTTCTCCCCCTTCCGCGTGACGGTACAGAGCTCCCGAAGCGCCCGGCTGCTCTTCGCCGTGTCGCGCCAGCCCCTGAGGTCCTTGAGCTCCTCCAGGATTTCGCGCTGGAGGGCCGAGTACGGGTTCTCGGGACTCCCCCGGTCGAGGGTATCCAGGAGCGGCAGCGGGATCTCCTTTTCCACGAGGGAGGTGTAGGCATTCACCCCCACTTGCACCCTTTGCCCCTCCTCCAGCTCGCGCTGGCGCCGCTTCGCTCCTTCCTCCACCAGGCCCTGAATCCAGCCCGACTCAAGGCAGGCCCTCACCCCGCCGCGCTGGAGAATCTCGTCGAGGATCTTCCGCGCGCCATCCTCGAGCTGGTTGGTCAGCGATTCCACGTAGTACGAGCCCGCCAGCGGGTCCACCGTGTAGCAGACCCCTGTCTCCTCCGCGATGATCGTCTCGATGCCTCGGTTGATGACGAGCGCAGCGGTCGGCGAGGAGGACATGACCTCGGTGTAGGCCTTCATCTCCATGCCGTTGACGCCACCGAGGACACTGGCGAGGGCCTGGACGGTGGAGCGGATGACGTTGAAGATCGGCTGCTGCTTCGTCATCGCGCTCCCGGCGAGGTTGGTATTCACCGGCGGGCACCTGACCGCCTGCGGGGCCATCCCGTACCGCTCGACGGCGATCCGGGCGTGCATCCGCCTCGCCGCCCTGAGCTTGGCGATGGTTTCGAAGAAGTCGATCTCCCCGCAGAGCGCGATGGCCGGCCGGTGCCCGATCTCCTCGATTCGCAATCCCCTCCGGCAGAGCTCATCCATGTACTCGATGTAGTTGGCGAAGCGGAAGGCCAGCTCCTGGAAGGAGTCGATTCCGGACTCCCGCATGTCGTAGGCGCACCCGCCGTTGGTCGGGCGGAACTTGGGCAGGTGCCTGGACGCCCACTCCATCCAGTCAAGGGCGAGCTTCCACATGAGCGGGAGCGGCTGGTAGGCCATGCAGCGAATGATGTAGTGGGCGAGCGGGTCGTTGACGGAATTCCCCCGGAAGTCCGAGAGGGGGATGCCCATCTCCTCGCAGAGGGCGCAGAAGAGCGTGGTATGGAAGATGTCGCTCCCGTTGGCGTGGCCGAATTCGAGAACGAGACCACGCCTCACCGCTTCGGCGTACCCCTCGGCGGTGTGGGCGAGGGCCTTCCGCCGGTTCGGCCGCCCAGCCAGGTCTGCGAAGTTCCACAGGGCGAATAGCGGGGGACAGCCGCGTCCGAGGTCATACCTCACGAGCGGATGGTCGGGGTCCACGCACGCCAGCACGTGGTAGTCGGCCCCTTTGCGGATGCCCGAGTCGATCAGGCCATCCTCGATGAGCTCCTTGATGGGCTTCTGGCCGCTGTAAAGCGCTCCCTCGCCCAGCACGCCGCTGACCCAGAGCCGCCGCCGGTACTGCTCGGGGTACGTCCCCCGGGTGAAGGGGAATCGCCCGGGATCGCCCAGGTCCGTCTCGTAATCCAGCGCCGGCACATCCTCCGGCCCGTAGCGGACCTTGACCGGAATCCCCGACTGGGTGACCGGGGCGGACAGCATCCCTCGTTTGAGGTCCTCGGTCCCGCCGCTGGTCGTCATGTGGTGACCTCCCTCTCCGGGCCGGAAGACCGGCGGCATCGCGTTGCGCCCGGCCTTGTCCAATACCCGACAGTCGGAATTTGTACTATCCAGTCTTGTATCGCCTGCCCACGCTTGTTGTCAAGCCCCTTGGCGAGGGCGGAGAAGGTTGGGTATGCTGGGGGCTATGAATCTCAAGCGGCAGGCCGTTCGCGAGCGGATCCTCCAGGCCGCCGCCGATCTCATCTGCGAGCGGGGGTACCGGGCGACGACCCTTGATGACATCGCCAGGCACCTCGGCATGTCCAAGGCATCGCTGTACGGCTATTTCGTGGGAAAGGATGGGATTCTCGCCGCCATCTCGCAGGAAACCATGGGGCGGTTCTCGCGGGCGCTCCAGGAGATTGCCCGGAGCCCGCTCCCTCCCCACGAGAAGCTCCGGCGCGTCGTCCATCACCACGTGGAGCTCGTGCTCACACACCGCTCCTTCCTGACTGTCTTCTTCAGCGAGGAGGCGAGCCTTCCCGCACGCTTTGCTCGGGCGATGGCCCGGCAAAAGGACCGCTACGACAAGGGTGTCGAGAAACTCATCCAGGAAGGGATCCGTCAGGGCGTGTTTCGCGAGGTGCCACCGCGGCTCGTTGTCTACGCGCTGCTTGGGATGGTCAACTGGCTCTATAAGTGGTGCGACCCCGCGGGGCCCCTCGGGGCCGAGGAGATCGCCCGGGCGTATCTGGACTTCATCGAGCGCGGACTCCTCGCGCCGAAGGCCTTCCAGGAACCGCAGCTGCGCCGTCGCCTCCTCCGGCTCCGGCGGGAGATGGACGCCCTCAGCCAGCTGCTGGCCTCTCATTCGGCTCCGTGACCCGCCGGCCGCCCGGCCATCTCCCCGAGAGCCTGCGCGAGGCGGCGGCCCGCATCCCGGATCTCCCGGGGCGTGAAGGCCGCGTAGCCGAGCATGAGGCCGCCGCGCCCGCCCGGACGCATTCGATACGTGGAGAGCGGGGGGGCCATCACGCCGTACCGGGCCGCCGCCTGGGCGGCCGCCCGGTCGCGGATCCCCGGAGGAAGCCAGCCGACCAGGTGCATGCCCGCCTCGGCCGCCGGCACGTCGAGACGCCCCGCCAGCTCCCGCCGCGCGACGTCGAGCAGCGCGGCCTGGCGCTCGGCGTAGAGCATGCGGGGGCGCCGGATGTGCCGGGCGAAGTGCCCGTCCTCATCGTGTCCCTGCGAGCATGGGCCACGCCTCAGCGTCCCGCTGAGCGACGAATGGAGCAGATGCTCCGGGAGGGGAAACGTCATGGGACCGATCGATCCCGCAGCAGGGTCCGCCCTGCGCACGCCCAGGACCAGCGTCGTTCGACACCCCGAGCGGGCCGCCTACGACTTCGAGACCATCGCGGCGGTGCTCGACGAGGGCCTGTTCTGCCACCTCGGGTTCGTCGCCGACGGCCAACCCTACGTGATCCCGACCAACTACGCTCGTCGGGATCGGACCCTGTACCTCCACGGCTCGCCGGCGAGCCGGATGCTCCGGACCCTGGCCGGCGGCGTTCCGCTCTGCGTGACCGTGAGCCTGATCGATGGGCTCGTGTTGGCCCGTTCCGGCTTCGCGAGCTCGGTCAACTATCGCTCCGTGGTGATCCTGGGAACGGGCACGGAGGTGACCGGTCAGGAGAAGCGGGAGGCCCTCGAGCGGATCATCGAGCACATCGTCCCCGGGCGCCTGGCCGACATCCGACGACCGGACGAATCCGAGCTGCGCGCGACGGCGGTGCTCGGGGTCCCGATCACCGAGGCATCGGCAAAGGTCCGATCGGGCCCGCCCAGGGAGAAGACGGACGAGGACTGGACCCTGGAGGGCTGGGCGGGCGTGCTCCCGCTGCGCCTCGTCCCGGGGACTCCCCAGCCGTGCCCGCGACTGGCGCCGGGAACCCCGGTGCCCGACTACGTGAGGCGCTACGCGCGCCCGGGGAGCCCGCCAGGCGTCGCGGCGGGCGGGGACGATCGCGCGCCGGAATGACGCCCGGAGGCGTTCGTGTCGGCGCTCAGCCTCCGCAGAGGGCGGGCAGGAACACGAGGGAGTCTCCGGCCCCGACGACTTCTTCTCGGGCCGTGCTGGAGCCGATCGAAGGACCGCCGCCCTGGAGCGCCCCGCTCGCCGCGTCCGCCGCCGACGCGGGCCGCCCCCGGCCGCCCCGCCGGTGCCACCGACCGCCCGGCGGGCCTGGTTTGCGCCCTTGCCGGGGCGGGGCGTGCTTGCTAGGCTGTCCCCGGCGAGCGCGCCGATCGGAGCTCACAACAGCGGGAGGAACCATGGCAAAGCTGACCAGGGAAGACGTCCTCAAGAAGACCGAGCAGCTCAAGAACTGGGGCAAGTGGGGTCCCGACGACCAACTCGGCGTGCTCAACTACATCAACCCCGAGGACATCGTCAAGGCGGCGAGGCTGGTGAAGAAGGGCAAGGTGTTCCGGCTCGGCCTCAATCTCGACGAGAACGGCCCCCAGCGAGGCCTGTTCGGCGGCCGCTGGAACCCCATCCACCAGATGCTCGCCACCGGCACCGACGCCGTCGCCGGCAAGCACGACGTCACGCCGGGCCTCCGGTACGCGGATGACGCCATCAACCTGCCCACCCAGGCCGCCACGCAGTGGGATGCGCTGTCGCACGTGTTCCTGGGCGAGAAGATGTGGAACGGGTACCCGGCCACGCTCGTCGACTGCCGCGGCGCGCACAAGAACGGCATCGAGCAGTTCGCCGACAAGATGGTGGGCCGCGGCGTGCTGCTCGATGTGGCCCGCCACAAGGGGGTCGAGTTCCTGCGGGACGGATACCCCATCACCATCAGCGACCTCGACGAGACGGCGAAGGCGGAGCGTGTCGAGGTGGGGCGCGCCGACTTCGTCATCATCCGCACCGGGCAGATGGAAGACCGGCTGAAGCGAGACGACTGGGGCGGCTACGCGGGCGGCGACGCGCCGGGGCTGGCCTTCGAGACCCTGGATTGGATCCACGCCCGGCAGATCGCCGCCATGTGCAGCGACACCTGGGGGATCGAGGTGCGGCCGAACGACTCGGGGCCGGATTGCTTCCAGCCCTGGCACTTGGTCACGATCCCGGCCATCGGGATCGTCCACGGCGAGATCTTCTACCTCAAGGAGCTCGCCGAGGACTGCGCGGCCGACAGCGTGTACGAGTTCTTCTTCTGCGCGCCGCCGCTGGTGATCACCCGCGGCACCGGCTCTCCCATCAACCCGCAGGCGATCAAGTAGGTTGGGGTCAGATCTTGCATTACGACACGATGTTGGATTGCAAGACCTGCCCCCCCCGGACGTGGACGGACTCGGCCTGCGTGACGGCTTTTCACGGAGGCGCGCCCGCGGTGTCTCACGGGCAGCCCGTCATCCCAGCGGAGGAGGCCCGCCGATGAGCGTCGATCGCCGGTACGCCGCCGAAAACGACACCGAGCGGGCCAGGCTCGAGGCGCTCGTCGCCCGCCTGACCGACACCGATCTCGCCCGTCCGATGCCCGCTGGCTGGACGGTGGCCGGGGTCCTGGCGCACCTGGCCTTCTGGGACCAGCGCATCCTGGAACTGCTCGACGCGTGGGAGCGCACAGGAGCCCCACCGCCGCCCCTCGCCGACGCCGACACCACCTGGATCAACGACGCGGCGAAGCCGTTCCTGCTCGCGCTTCCCCCGCGCCGGGCCGCGGAGCTGGCCGTCCAGATCGCCCAGGCGGTGGACCGCAAGGTGGCGTCGCTGCCGGACGACGTCGTGGCACGCAACTCGACCGCCGGCAGCCCGCTCAACTTCTCGCGCGCTGACCATCGCCGGGAGCACCTCGACGAGATCGCGCGCCGGGGTCAGGTCTTGCAATCTAACATCCTGTCGTAATGCAAGACCTGACCCCTGGCGTCACGATCCGGACCCCGGACCGCTCCGCCCCGGCGGAGTCCCGCCCGGGAGGTCGCGATCGAGCACAGCAGCGCGCGGTATACTGGGTGCTGGAACGGATCGCGGCTCCTGCGAGCCAAGGAGGCCAGCAGATGGCTGCGCCGCGCGGGCTTCGGGAGCTGGCAGAGGAGGGAAGGGCATGAGCGACACGCCGATTCCGGGGTTCTCGTACTTGTGGAGGGGTGAAGAGCTGTCGGCGCGGTCCGGCGCTCAGGCCGAGAGACGCGGGCGGATGTCGCGGGCGAGGGTCTCGTAGATCCCGACCGTGTCTTCCAGGTCCCGGAGGCGCGTCTCGAACAGCACCGTGTGCACCCCGAGATCCCGGTAGCGCCTGAGGTCGGAGACGATCTGCTCGGGCGAGCCCTGCAGGGGCTTGCGATCGGGACCGGCCGGGGTCGGGCGGATCGAGAGCCCCGCGCGCACGCTCAGGGTCAGCTCCTCGAAGCGCCGGCCCTGCCTCGTGCACTCCTCGCGCAGCAGCGCGATGCCCTTCTCGAGCGCCTCCACGGACGGGAACGCCGCATGCCACCCGTCGCCGAGGGCGACCACGCGCTTGAGGGCGCTCGGCGTGTGCCCGCCGATCCACACGGGGATCGCCCGGCGCACGGGCAAGGGCGCGATGCCGATCTCGTTGAATGAGAAGAACCGCCCGTGGTGGCTGGCCCGCTCGGTCGCCCAGCACGCGCGCATGATCCGGATGGCCTCGTCCGACCACGCCCCCCGGCCGTCGAAGGGAGCGCCGAGAAGCTCGATCTCCTCGCGCATCCACCCCACTCCCGCGCCGAGGATCACACGGCCGTCGGAGAGGTGGTCCAGCGTCGCCAGCATCTTGGCCGCCAGCACGGGGTGGCGGTGAGGCAGCACCAGGATCGTCGTCCCCAGCCGGACGCGCTCGGTCACGCCGGCCACCAGGGCCAGCGTGGTGAGGGGCTCGAGGAAGTTGGCGTCGGCCGGCAG
This sequence comes from Candidatus Rokubacteria bacterium GWA2_70_23, assembly GCA_001788395.1. Classification (GTDB taxonomy): domain Bacteria; phylum Methylomirabilota; class Methylomirabilia; order Rokubacteriales; family CSP1-6; genus UBA12499. The sequence goes on along the minus strand of MGBT01000204.1, from coordinate 9,001 downwards.
GGGGAACTGCCCGGTCTCGCTGTACGGGTAGCGGGAGCGGATCGTGTGCGGGAGGGCCACATGATCGCTCGCCCAGAGGGAATCGTAGCCGAGCGCCTCCATGCGCCGCGCGAAGGCGAGCACGTTGTCGCGCGTGGCGATGGGGCCGAAGACGGGGAGGTGGCAGCCGAAATCCATGGCGCTACTCGCGGTGGCCGCCGGAGGAGTAGAGCAGGCGGTCGCCGAGCTCGCTGCCCGCGATCATCTGCCCGAGCCGCGAGCGCTGGATCTTCCCGCTCGAGGTCTTCGGGATGGTGCTGGGCCGGACCAGGAGCACCTTGGCGGGACGGTGACCGCGCGCGTGGTGGACGCGCTGCACGATCTCCCGGACCAGGAGCGACAGGGCGTCGCGGTCCGCGAGGCCCTCCCGTACCTCGGCCACCACGTGGAGGCGCTGCGTGCCGGTCCGCTCGCTGTCCAGTCCCACCGCCGCGGAGTAGCGCACCCCGGGCACGTGGTCCACGATCTCCTCGATATCCACGGGGATGATGTTCTCCCCGCCGAGGAGGATCAGGTCCTTGAGCCGCCCGGTGACGAAGAGATAGCCGTCGTCGTCCAGGAAGCCGAGGTCACCGGTGCGCAGCCAGCCGTCCGGGGCGAGCACCTGCCGCGTGGCCTCCGGGTTGTTGTAGTAGCCCTGCATCACCCCCGGGCTCCGCACGCAGATCTCGCCCTCGGCGTTGGCGCCCAGGACCTGGCTCTCCTGCATGACGCGGACGGAGACGCCGCGGCATGGCTGCCCCACGGAGATGAAGCGGCCGGAGCGGTCGGAACGGAGGGGGACGGCGCGCGGCCAGATGGCGACGGCCAGCGTGGCCTCGGCCAGCCCATAGGCCGGCGTGATCACGTTACGCACGCCGAACTTCTCCTCGAAGGCGTGGATGGTGCTGAGCCGTACCGGCTCGGCCCCGGACAGCGCCTGCTTCAAGGATGACAGGTCCAGGCCGCTGGTGTCCTGGATGTTGCGCACACAGTTCCGGTACCCGAAGTCGGGAGAGACGGTGAACGTGGCCCGCACCCGGCTGATCAGCTCGAGCCAGGGGCGCGGGTTCTTGAGATCGGGCGGCAGGAGGTAGAGGGGCGAGCCGGAGATCGGCGGCGTGAAGGCGCAGCCGATGAGCCCCATGTCGTGGTAGAGCGGCAGCCACGACACCACGGTGTCGTCACGGGTGAGCTGGGCGGCCTCGGCCATGAACTCGACCGTGCGGCAGACGTTGGCGTGGCTGAGGACCACTCCGCGGGGATGCCCGGTGCTGCCGGAGGTGTACTGGATGAAGGCGATGTCCTCCTCCCGCGCCGTCGGCAGGCCGGGCAGCGGGGCGTCCGTCTCGAGATCGCTGGGCTCGAGGATCGCGCGCACGTTCCCCGCGCCGCCGCCTGCCTCCTCCACGCCCTGCCGGAACCAGCCGATCGTGACGACGACCTTCGCCTCGGAGTCCCGGAAGATGTTGGCGGTGCCCTCCACGCCCAGCGTGGGGTAGAGCGGCACCGGGATCGCGCCCAGCCTGAGCGCGCCGAAGAACGTATAGAAGAACTCGGCGCAGGTCGGGTAGATCAGGCAGACCTTGTCCCCCCGCTCCACGCCGAACCGCGCGAGCCCGGCGGCATGGCGCGCGCTTTCGCGCCAGAGCGCACCGTAGGTGATGGCCTCGTCGAACAGGTGGAAGTACGGGGTGTCGGGATCGGCGGAGGCCCGCTGGCCGATCAGGTCGGTAAGGGTCTCAGCCTTGATCATCCAGGGATCCTCAATGAGACGACGCTGGCGGCACGGGCGATCATTGTCAGGGGGTCATTCTATCGGATTCGGCACCCTGCTCAAAGCCCGGAGGCGACCTCCTCGAGCCAGGCGGCCGGCGCACTAGCGTTCGATCAGGATGCGGTCGAAGGTCTCCGCATAGGCGTAGCCCTTGAGTCTGCCGAAGCGGGCGGCCCGGTCGCGGACGCGCGCCTCCACGGCGACCATGTCCTGGATCTGGCTGGCGTGGCAGGCCAGGGCCTTGAATTTGAGGTCGATGGTGTCGGAGATGTCCACGACCACCTCGGGGTCTTCCCACCACATGAGGTGGACCTCCTTCACCTTGTGCGGCTCGAGCCCCTGGGCGAGGAGCTCGGGGAAGGCCATGTGATCCCGCGCGAGCGGGTAGACGACGTCGAGGACGAGCCCTGCGGTGATGCGGTGGTCGCGGTGCGAGGCGAAGAGGTTCTTGGTGCGGTGCGGGTTCTGCGTGACGATCAGGTCCGGGCGGTGGCGGCGGATCGCGGCGGTCACGGCCATGCGCGACTGGTGCGTGTCCTCCAGCTCGCCGTCTGGAAAGCCGAGGAAGTCCACCGTCTCGACGCCGAGGACGCGCGCGGCCGCGCGCTGCTCCTCCTCGCGGATCTTCACGAGCCGGTCCGGGGTCATCGCGCGGTCGCCCGATCCCTTGCTGCCGTCCGTGACGATGCAGTAGGTGACCTGCTTGCCTTCCTTGACGAGCCGGGCGACCGTGCCGCCGGCGCCGAACTCGGAGTCGTCCGGGTGGGCCGTGATCACCATCACACGCTGGATGCGCTCAGCCATGAAAACTCCTCTATCTTGCTTGAATGTGGATGAGTTCGGGTTGCGGTTTGGCCTCTTCGCCCCTGTGGGGCTCATCGGGGCGCCCGCACGACCGTGCGGCTGTCTCGCCCGTGCAGGCCTCTGCGCTGCTTCAGTTATAATGCGGCCCGTGGTGAAGAAAGCAAGCGCTGCATGAGGATATCACCCCACGCGCGCCGCGAGCCGTCCGCGACGCCTTCGACCTCGATCACGCACCTCCGCGCCGCCGGCGCCATCCTCGTCTTCCTGCTCGCGGCGTTCCCGCTGCTCGCGATGCTGCCGAACGATGTGGCCGGCATCCGCGTGGCGGGGCTGTCCATCCTTTGGTGGTACGGGGGCGTGCTGGCGCCGCTGGCCGCCGCCGCGACGGCGACGCTCGCGGGCCAGTGCTCGGCCGAGGAGATCCCGTCCTCGCCCGATGCGCCGGGTCTCCCCTGATGGGCGCGCCGGGCCTGCTGGCCGTCTGGCTCACGCCCGCGGTGTGGCTCACGCTGCCGGCGCTGATCCTCGCCGGCGGTCCCGATGGCCTCTGGGTCGGGCTCGCGGCCGTGGTGGCGCCACTCGTCGCCGTGCTTGCACGAGTGAGGCAGGCGCGGTCCGGCGACGGCGGACCCGTCCCCCTGTTCCACGTGGCCGTGCTCTTCCTCGTGGTGGCAGGTCTCATCTGGGCGAACCTCGTCGTCGTGGGCGACCTCGTGGGCCGGCTGGGCGCCCCGCGCTGGCATGGGATCGCCATCGCGGCGGCCGGGGGGCTCCTGCTCACCGCGTGGCGTGGGGCCGAGCGGGTCACCGTCCCCCTCCTTGTCGTGACCCTCGGCGGAGCCGTCGTGCCGCTCCTGCTGGTCGCGCTCGCCTCCGGGATCAGCCCCGTGGGCGCCTGGGGCGCCGTCGCGAGCCGCACAGGTTTTCACTTCGCGCGGCAGAGCCACTGGGTCACCGAGGGCCGGGACCTGCGTCTGGCCCACGGACACACCGGCATCGTCTTCGACGAGGAGCATCGCATCACCGTGTCAGGGGAGGGCACGCTCCGGTTGTACAGCAAGGATGGCGGCAGCGGTGCGGAGCGCGAGTGGAAGCTCTCGCCGGGCCAGTCGATCCTCGCGCGGCCTGGTGACCGCCTGGAGCCGGCGCCGGGCATGCGCGTCCGCTTCGAGGCGGACAAGCGCGTGCCCGGCGCGCCGCCGTCGGGCATCGCCTGGGCCGCCGGGCGGCGAGTGCAGGCGCGCGATGCGCTGGGGCTCGCCGTGACGCTGATGGGCGGCGCCATCGCGCTGCTGGCGCCCGCGCTCCCGCCACGCCCGTCCCGGCTCGCGGTCGGTTTGCTGGGCAGCGGGCTCGTGCTGGCGCTCTTCTGGGCGCAGGGGTGGGCCATCTACGCGGCGCTGGGAGCCCCCGACGTCTTCCTCGGCGGGGTCACGGCCGAGGGGCTCCTCGACGTGCCGCGGCTCGTGCTGGGGGAGAGCGCGGGGGCGCTCAGGCTCCAGGGACTCCTGCTCGTCGGCGCCTTCGCGAGCTTCCTCGCCTCCACCATCGCGCTGAGGGGCCGGGTCGCCCGCGTGGACGCCCCAGGCGGGGGGGAGATCGGGCGCGACCTCGGGCTGTGGGCGATGGCCTTTGGCGGCGCCGGCGTCGCCAGCCTCTGGCCCGTGGACCCCTGGCCGCTCGTCCTGCTCGTCCTCGGGGCCGCCGCCTCGGCGCTGGCGCCTGCGGTCCTGCTGCCGCGCCACGGCAACCAGCCGCGCGCCGCGACGCTGGCGGGGTGTGTCGGGCTCACCGTGTTCGCCCTGCTCGCTGCGGCAGGATCGGTCCGGGGTCGCGTTCTCGACGACCTGCTGGCGGTGGCGGCCGGCTACCCCGCCGTCGCGGCGCTGCCGGCGGCGCTCGGCGTGCTCTGGCTCGCGGGCCGTCGAGCGCCGGAGTAGAATGAGGCCTCGATGGCCAACGACCGCATCGTCATCCGGGGCGCCCGCGAGCACAACCTCAAGTCCATCGACGTTGAGATCCCGCGAGACCAGCTCGTGGTCATCACGGGGCTCTCGGGATCGGGCAAGTCCTCGCTGGCCTTCGACACCATCTATGCCGAGGGGCAGCGGCGGTACGTGGAGTCGCTCTCCGCCTACGCGCGGCAGTTCCTCGAGCAGATGGAGAAGCCCGACGTGGACGCCATCGAGGGGCTGTCCCCGGCCATCTCCATCGAGCAGAAGACCACGTCGAAGAACCCGCGCTCCACCGTCGGCACCGTCACCGAGATCTACGACTACCTGCGCGTGCTCTTCGCGCGCGTCGGCGTCCCTCACTGCCCTCAGTGCGGGAAGCCCATCTCCGCCCAGACCGTCCAGCAGATGGTGGACCGCGTGCTCGCGCTGCCGGCGGGGAGCCGGCTGCTGGTCCTGGCGCCGGTGATCCGGGGGCGGAAGGGCGAGTACCACAAGCTCTTCTTCGACCTCAAGCGGCAGGGTTATGTCCGTGTCCGCGTCAACGGGCAGATCCGCGAGCTGTCCGAGGAGATCGGGCTCGCCAAGACCAAGAAGCACACGATCGAGGTCGTGGTGGACCGGATCATCATCCGGGACACGGTGGGCACGCGGCTGGCCGACTCGCTGGAAACCGCGCTCCGCCTGGCCGAGGGCTTCGTCCAGGTGGAGGTGGTGGACGGTCCGGCGATGCTCTTCTCCGAGCGCCTCGCCTGCGCCGCCTGCGGCATCTCCTCCCCGGAGGTGTCCCCTCGGATGTTCTCGTTCAACAACCCGTACGGGGCATGCCCCGAGTGCGGCGGCATCGGCACCCGCTACGAGGTGGATCCGGCCTGCGTGGTGCCCGACGGCCGGAGGGCGCTCGCTCAGGGGGCGCTGGCCCCATGGGTGGGGCAGGCTGGCGGGTATTTCAAGCAGACGCTCCAGGTGCTCGCGCGGCGCCACCGGTTCAACCTCGACACGCCCTGGGACACGCTCTCGAAGAAGACGCGCGATCTGATCCTCCACGGTGAGCCCGACGGCGGGTTCGAGGGCGCGCTCACGATGCTGGACCGCCGCTACAAGGAGACGCTGTCCGAGGAGGCGCGACGGGAGGTGGAGCGCTTCATGACGCTCCAGGACTGCCCGGCCTGCCGGGGCTCGCGGCTCCGCCCGGAGGCCCTGGCGGTGAAGATCGGCGGGCGCTCCATCGCCGAGGTGGTCCGGCTGCCGATCAAGGCGGCGGCCGACTTCTTCGACTTGCTCGCCCTGTCGGAGCGCGAGGCGGCCATCGCGCGGCGCGTGCTCAAGGAGATCCGCGAGCGCCTGGGCTTCCTCTCCGCCGTGGGGCTCGACTACCTCACGCTCGACCGTGGAGCGGCCACCCTGTCCGGGGGGGAGGGGCAGCGCATCCGTCTCGCGACCCAGATCGGCTCGAGCCTCGTGGGCGTGCTCTACATCCTGGACGAGCCCTCCATCGGCCTCCACCAGCGGGACAACCGGCGGCTCCTGGACTCGCTCCGGCGGCTGCGGGATCTGGGCAACACGGTGCTCGTCGTGGAGCACGACGAGGAGACCATCCGGTCGGCGGACTACGTGGTCGACCTCGGGCCGGGCGCCGGCGAGCACGGCGGGTACGTGGTGGCCGTGGGGACGCCGGACGAGATCATCGCCAATCCCGCTTCGCTCACCGGCCGCTTCCTCGCCGGAGCCGAACGGATCGAGATGCCTGGGCAGCGCAGGAAGCCCAACGGCAAGCTCCTCACCATCCACAACCCCCGCGAGCACAATCTCAAGGGCATGGCCGCCCGGATCCCCCTGGGCACCTTCACGTGCATCACGGGGGTGTCGGGCTCGGGAAAGTCCACCCTCGTCAACGACATCCTCTACCGGGCGCTGGCCCAGATGCTCCACCGCGCCCAGGAGCGCCCCGGCGCCCACGACCGCGTCGAGGGCGCCCAGCACCTGGACAAGGTGATCGACATCGACCAGTCGCCCATCGGGCGGACACCGCGCTCGAACCCCGCCACGTACACGGGCGTGTTCACGCTGATCCGCACGCTGATGGCGCGGACCTCGGACGCCCGGATGCGCGGCTACCAGCCGGGGCGCTTCTCGTTCAACGTCAAGGGCGGCCGCTGCGAGGCCTGCCAGGGCGACGGGCTCGTGAAGATCGAGATGCACTTCCTTCCCGACGTCTACGTGACGTGCGAGATCTGCAAGGCGAAGCGCTACAACCGGGAGACGCTGGAGGTCCGCTACAAGGGCAAGAACGTCGCCGACGTGCTCGACATGACCGTGGCCGAGGCGCTCACGTTCTTCGAGCCCGTGCCGGCCATCAAGCAGAAGCTCCGGACCCTCCACGACGTGGGACTCGACTACATCCGCCTCGGCCAGTCGGCCACCACGCTGTCGGGCGGCGAGGCCCAGCGCGTGAAGCTCGCCACGGAGCTCTCCCGGCGGGCCACCGGCCGCACGCTGTACATCCTCGACGAGCCCACGACGGGGCTGCACTTCGCCGACATCCGGCGGCTCCTGGACGTGCTCAACGCGCTGGTGGACCAGGGCAACACGGTGGTGATCATCGAGCACAACCTGGACGTCATCAAGACCGCCGACTGGGTCATCGACCTGGGGCCCGAGGGTGGCGATGAGGGCGGACGGGTCATCGCCGCGGGCACGCCGGAGGACGTGGCGACCCAGGCCGACCGCTCCTACACGGGCCAGTTCCTCCAGCGCGTCCTCTCCCGCCCATGAGGCGAACCAAGATCATCTGCACCATCGGGCCCGCCAGCGCGGACCGCGACGTGCTCCACC
>MGBT01000204.1:0-1609 GCA_001788395.1 Candidatus Rokubacteria bacterium GWA2_70_23 | reverse complement strand
TCGCGGCCGGGATGGACGTGGCGCGGCTGAACTTCTCGCACGGCACTCATGCCGAGCACGCCGAGGTCATCCGGATGATCCGGGAAGGGGAGGGGGAGTGGGGCCGGCCCGTCACCATCGTCCAGGATCTCCAGGGTCCCAAGGTGCGCCTCGGCCAGTTCGCCGGCGGCCGCGCGTGGCTCGAGACGGGTGCGAGCTTCACGCTCGCGGCCGAGCCCGTGCTCGGCACGGCCGCGCGGGCGAGCTTCTCCCATCCGGAGCTGCTCCCCATGCTCCGGCCCGGGGACCAGGTGTGGATGGACGACGGCATGATCCAGCTCACCGTCGAGGAGATCGTCGTCGGCGAGGCCCGTTGCCGCGTGACCGCCGGCGGCTGGGTGTCCGACCACAAGGGGATCGCGCTGCCGCGGTTCCCGGTGCCCCTGTCGTGCCTCACGGAGAAAGATCGCGAGGATCTGCGCTTCGGCATCGCGCAGGGCGTGGACTACGTGGCCATCTCCTTCGTCCGCTCCGCCGAGGACATCCAGGAGGTGCGGCGGTTCCTGCACGAGCGGGGGGCGACGCTGCCGGTCATCGCGAAGCTCGAGCGCGCCGAGGTCGTCGGCAACCTTCCCGCGATTCTCCCGCTGGTGGACGCCGTCATGGTGGCCCGCGGCGATCTCGGGGTGGAGGTGCCGCTCGAGGAGGTGCCGATCATCCAGAAGGAGGTGATCCGGCAGGCGCGGCTCGCCAGGGTGCCGGTCATCGTGGCGACGCAGATGCTCGAGTCCATGGTGAGCCATGTGCGGCCCACGCGCGCCGAGGTCACCGACGTGGCCACCGCGATCTTCGACGCGGCCGACGCCATCATGCTCTCGGCCGAGACCGCCACCGGCCGCTTCCCGGTGGAGGCCGTCCAGGTCATGGCGCGCATCGCCGAGCGCGCGGAGCGCGCCGCCCAGGCGCGCGGGGTGGAGCGGCGGCGCTCCGAGGCGTCCGGGTTCCCCGAGGCGGTGGCCGAGGCCGCCTGCCACGCGGCGCGCGTGCTGCGCGCCAAGGCCATCGTGGCCTTCACACAGTCGGGGTTCAGCGCGCGGCTCATGTCGGAGGAGCGGCCGGAGGTGCCCATCGTGGCGCTCACGCCGTTCCCCGAGGTGCAGCGCCGGCTGGGGCTCTTCTGGGGGGTGAGCGCCCGGCTGGTCCGGAGAGTGGAGACGACGGACGAGATGATCGAGGAGATCGAGGCGACCTTGCTCGGGGACGGGACGGTGCAGCACAACGACGTGGTGGTCATCGTCTCCGGCGTGCCCATGTGGGTGACCGGCGCCACGAACCTGCTGAAGTTCCACCGCGTGGGAGACAGGAGGTAACGGAGACCGCCATGGCCTACGACGCGATCCTCTACGACGTGAAGGACAGCGTGGCGACGATCACGCTCAACCGCCCCGAGGCCTACAACGCGCTGAACCTGACGCTGGCGCGGGACGTGTTCCAGGCCACGCTCGAGGCCGACGAGAGCCGGGACGTGCGCTGCATCGTCATCACCGGCGCCGGCAAGGCCTTCTGCGCGGGCGGCGACGTCAAGGACTTCGCCGACAACCCGGACCGCATCGGCATCCTCGTCAAGGAG
>MGBT01000203.1:760-15592 GCA_001788395.1 Candidatus Rokubacteria bacterium GWA2_70_23 | reverse complement strand
GCGCCGCGTCACCGTCCCGCGGGGCTCGCATCTTCGGGCACTTGGGCTCGCCCTCCGCTGGCACGGATGTTGCCCCCTATGGAACCTCGAAGCCATGACGTACGACATCCCGGGCGAGGCGGCGTTCGCGGGCCAGCGTGTCAGGCAGAAGATCTGCGTCGCGCTCACCCTCTCCTCCGTGATCCCCATGCTGATCCTCACCTACTCGGTCTACGCGCACATGCTGCCCTTCCTCGATCCCGTCGCGCACGCGCGCGACGTCCTGTGGTTCGAGGCGCTGCTCGTCTTCACGGGGCTGCTCATGACGGCCGGCGGCTTCGTGATCTGGGACCTGGCGACCGCCGTGTCCCACGCCGCGGCGATGGTGACGGAGGCCAGGCAGGTCGAGGAGGTGGCGGCGACGCGGTCGGATGAGGTCGGCACCCTCATGACCGCCTTCTCCCGCATGCTCGGCACCATCGAGCAGCAGGCGGGCGAGATCACCCTGTACGCGCAGCGGCTCGAGGGCGCCTACAAGGATCTGGAGCTCACCAACGCCCGGCTCAAGGAGTTCTCCTTCAAGGACCAGGTGACGGGGCTTTACAACCGCCGCTTCTTCTCGGTCCGGCTCGACGAGGAGATCTCGCGGTACCGCCGGTTCAACCATCCGGTCTCGATGGTCATGCTGGACCTGGACGGCTTCAAGACGATCAACGACGCGCTGGGCCACGGCGCCGGCGATGAGACGCTCCGGATCGTGGGCGACATCCTCACCAGGTACTCGCGTGGGATCACCGTGATCTGCCGCTACGGAGGAGACACGTTCGCGGTGCTCCTGGTGGAAACCTCCAAGACCGGCGCGGGCCTGTATGCCGAGCGGATCCGCCAGGTGCTCGCCGGCTATCCGTTCACCCACGGCCGGCGGCTCACGGCGAGCTTCGGCATTGCCTCGCTGCCCGAGGACGTGAGCCCCGCGGCCGCCGAGCTGGTCCGCGCGGCGGACGAGGCGCTCTCCGCCGCCAAGCGGGCGGGCAAGAACCGCATCTGCCTGTATGAGGAGGCTCCGGGCCGCCTCGCAGACTCGGAGGTCGCGCGCGCATGAGCCATCATGGCCGGCACCCAGAGGTGTTGATCGTGGACGATGACCGGCACATCCGGACGGTCCTGGACGAGGTGTTTCGCGCCAGCGGCTACACCTGCCAGATGGCCACCAACGGCCAGGAGGGACTCGCGACCTTCGATGCCGAGCGGCCGCCGCTCACGGTGACGGACATGAACATGCCCGTGATGGGCGGGCTCGATTTCCTGAAGCACGCCCGGGCCCTGGAGCCCGACGCGGCCATCCTGGTGCTGACCGGCATGGCCGACGTGGAGACCGCCGTCGAGAGCCTCAAGCACGGCGCCTACGACTTCATCATGAAGCCCGTGAACGTGGACAAGCTCCTGATCGCGGCGGAGCGGGCGCTCGAGCGCCGCCAGCTCCACCTCGAGCGCCGGGAGTCCCGCGCCTTGCTCGAGCGGCGCGTGGCCGAGGCGACGCGGGACCTGGCGGCGACGCTCCGGGAGCTGGAGGAGACCTACCGGAGCACGCTCGAGGCGCTGGGCTCGGCCATCGACACCCGGGATCTCGGCACCCAGGCCCACTCCCGCCGGGTGCGCGGCTACTCCCTGACCATCGCCCGGGCGTACGGTGTCCCCGAGGCCGACATGCGCGATCTCGAGCACGGCGTCCTTCTGCACGACATCGGCAAGATCGGCATCCCCGACGGCATCCTGCTCAAGCCGGGGCCCCTGACCCCGGCCGAGTGGAAGATCATGCGGTCCCACCCCGCGGCAGGCCGCCAGATCGTGGAGCAGATCCCCTTCCTGCGCGGAGCCGTGCCCGTGGTCTACCACCACCACGAGCGCTGGGACGGCACGGGCTACCCCCTGGGGCTCAAGGGGGAGGCCATCCCGCTGGCAGCGCGCATCTTCGCCGTGGCGGATGCCTTCGACGCCATGACGTTCGACCGGCCCTACTCTCGGGCTATCCCGCTCGCGGCCGCCCGGGCCGAGATCCAGCGCTGCGCCGGCTCCCACTTCGACCCCACCGCCGTCGAGACCTTCGCGGCCCTGCCGCTCGAGATCTTCGAGGAGATCCGCCGACAGTCCATCGCGTGAGGGATCGGGCGCTGCCGCAGCGGAATCTGGACTCGCGCCGCGTCCCTGGGGTAGGATGCCTTGATGGCTCGCTACCTGTTCATCGTGGCGCGCGACCAGCCGGAGCTCGGCGCCCACCTTGCGCGCGAGTTCTCGGGCGAAGCCGGGGTCCACGTGGTGCTCGATCGGCGTTGCTCCGACCGCCGGCGGGGCGCCGCGCCCGAGGGTGCATCGGACCGGCGCCGGGCCTCCCGGCGCACCCGGGCCCCGATCCAGAACGAGCTCCGGAGGCTCAACTTCGCGCTCGTCACCGGGGACTGAGGCGGCCTGTTCGCGGCGGCCCGGTCGGTTCTACGGCCCGCGCCGGCATTGGGAGGACCCCGCAGTGAAGGACATCGATCGGATCCTCGAGACGGCCATCAAGAAGAACGCGACCGACATCCATCTCCAGGTTGGCCTGCCCCCGGTGTACCGCGTGCAGAAGAAGCTCGTGACGTTCGACGGCGAGAAGCTCTCGGGGGAGAAGGTCCAGGAGCTCGTCTTCTCGATCATGACGGAGCAGCAGAAACGGACCTTCCGCGAGAAGCTCGACTATGATTTCTCCTACGGCATCCCGGGGCTGGCGCGGTTCAGGATCAACACGTTCATGCAGCGGGACTCGGTGGCGGCGGCGCTCCGGCGCATCCCCTACGACATCCCGCCGGTGGACAGCCTGGGGCTGCCGCCCTCGGTGCTGGAGCTGATCAAGCTCAAGCGGGGGTTCGTGCTCGTCACCGGAGCGACGGGCCAGGGCAAGTCCACCACGCTGGCGGCGCTGATCGACCGGATCAACCAGGAGCGCCAGCTCCACATCGTCACCCTCGAGGACCCCATCGAGTACCTCTTCCAGCACAAGAACAGCATCGTGGTCCAGCGGGAGCTGGGGACGGACACGGTGAGCTTCGCCAGCGCGCTGCGCGCCTGCCTGCGCGAGGACCCGGACGTGATCTTCGTGGGTGAGATGCGCGACTTCGAGACCATCGAGGCGGCGCTCACCGCGGCGGAGACCGGGCATCTCGTGTTCGCCACGCTGCACACCAAGACCCCGGCCCAGGGCATCGACCGCATCGTGGACGTGTTCCCGCCCTATCAGCAGCAGCAGGTCAAGGTCCAGCTGGCCAACGTGCTGTACGGGATCATGACCCAGCAGCTCCTGGTGCGGAAGGACGGCGAGGGGCTGGTCGTGGCCGTGGAGCTCCTGCTGGCCACGCCGGCCGTCCGGAACCTGATCCGCGAGGGCAAGACCTTCCAGATCCAGTCGGTGATCCAGACCGGGACCGGGCTGGGCATGCAGACCATGGAGCAGTCCCTCAAGGGTCTCTACGACAAGGGGCTCATCTCCTACGAGGATGCCATGGAGTACTGCTTCGACAGCAAGGAGCTGACCCGCATCATGGGGAGACCCACCTCGTCCTGACCCGCCCGCCGCTGGCTCGTCGCCGTGGGCTGCTCGCGCTTCTTCCGCTGGGCATCTGCCTCCTGAGCTTCCTCGCCTTCCTGCCCGCTCTCCAGGCGGGCTTCGTCAACTGGGACGACACGGCCAATCTCCTCAACAACCCGCACTTCCGCGGGCTGGGCTGGGCGCAGCTCTCGTGGATGTTCACCACGACCCTCATGGGGCATTACATCCCCCTGACCTGGCTGAGCCTCGGGGTGAACTACGCCCTGGGCGGGATGCAGCCGTGGGGTTACCATCTGGGAAACCTGCTCCTTCACGCGGCCAGCGCAGGAGTCTTCTACTTCGTGGCGCGTCGCCTTCTCGCCGCCGGCTTCGCCGCGCGTGATCTGTCCATCGCGCTCGGCGCCGCCCTCGCGGCCCTGGCGTTCGGGGTGCACCCGTTGCGGGCGGAGTCGGTGGCGTGGGTCACGGAGCGCCGGGACGTGCTGTCCGGGCTTTTCTACCTGCTCGCCGTGCTGGCCTATCTGCGAGGCGTCGAGGGCGGAGGGGCGATCCGGTCGGGGTGGCGGGCGGTGTCGGTCCTGGCCTTCCTGGCGGCGCTCCTGTCCAAGGCCATGGCGATGACCTTGCCCGCGACACTGCTGCTGCTCGACCTCTACCCGTTACGCCGGCAGGACCGCGGCTGGAAGGCGCTTCTCGGAGAGAAGGCGCCGTACGGGGCGCTGGCTCTCCTCGGGGCCGCCGCCGCCGTCGTGGCCCTCAGGCAGGGCGCCGCCGTGACGGGGTACGGCGAGTACGGGGCGGCGGCGCGCGTGGCCCTGGTCGGCTACAGCCTCGGGTTCTATCCCTGGGCGATGCTGTGGCCGGTGAGCCTCTCGCCGCTCTACGAGATCCCGGCATGGGTGAACCCGGTCGAGTGGCGCTTCCTGGGGCCGACGCTCGGCGTCGTGCTGGTGACCGGCGTGCTGGTGGCGCTGAGGCGGCGCTGGCCTGCGGGGCTCGCCGCCTGGGCGCACTCGGCGATCGTGCTGGTGCCGGTGAGCGGGATCGTGCATGCGGGCTACCAGCTCGCGCACGACCGCTACAGCTACCTCTCGGGGCTCGGGTTCGCGACGCTGGTGGGCGCCGGCCTCACATGGATGGCTCGCGCGGGCCGCGCAGGCCGGGTCGCCGGCTGGGTGCCGGGCGCGGTGACTGCCGCAGCAGTGCTCGTGGTGCTGGGCTGGGGGGCGGGAGCGTGGCGGCAGAGCCAGATCTGGCAGAGCTCGGAGCGCCTCTGGCAGGCGGCCCTGGAGGCCGACCCGGAGTGCGCCCTCTGCAACAACAACATGGGCGCGGCCATCGTCCGGTCGGGCCGGGCGGATCCGGCGCGGCTCGATCTGGCGGAGGCGCATTTCCGGTACGCGATCCTCCTGCGCCCGGAGCGGCCGGACCCGTATCACAATCTGGGCACTCTCCTGGCGGGCCAGAAGCGTTACCATGAGGCCGGGTGGGCCCTCCGGACCTACATGCGCCTGTCACCGGGGGCGCCTGACGGCCCCCTCCGGCTCGGGATGCTCTACGTGGACCAGGGGCGATACGCGGAGGCGGTCGCGTCTCTCGACGGAGCGCTCCGGCTGAAGGCGGAGTACCCGGAAGCTCGTGCCGAGCGCGCGCGCGCGCTGGATGCCCTGCGCGCGACGGACCCGGCCCTGGCGGAGCGTCTCACGGATCGCGGCCGAGGAGAACCGCATGGACCCTGAGGGAGGAGGCAACGCGGCGCCCCGGGCGTTCCGCGTGATGCGCGAGTCCCCGATCCGCCAGCGAGTCGTCATCGCGCTGGCCCTGTCCACCGTGATTCCCACCCTGATCCTGTTCTACGTCCTCCTCATGCACATCGTCGGCATGCCCCCCGAGCAGCGCGGCTATCTCCCCGCGCTCGCGCTGTCGACCATGATGCTCATGGTCGGCGGCGGCGCGATCATCTGGGACCTGGCGCGGGAGGCGGACCGTGCCAACACGCGCTGGCGCGATCTCTCCCTCACCGACGAGCTGACCGGCGCGTACAACCGCCGGTATTTCGACTTGCGGCTCCACGAGGAGATCGCGCGGGCCGAGCGCTCCGGCCATCCGCTCTGCCTCATGCTCCTGGACGTGGACCATTTCAAGGAAGTCAACGATCGCCACGGCCACGACGCCGGAGACGCGGTGTTGAAGGAGATCTGCCGCATCATCCAGGCGCAGTCGCGCGCGGCGACCACGCTGTGCCGCTACGGGGGCGACGAGTTCGCGATCCTGCTCCCGGAGACGGCCTGGACGGGCGCCCTGGTCTACGGAGACCGGATCCGGACCTCCGTGAACCGGGCGACCTTCCCGCACGCGGAGCCCGTGAGCATCAGCATCGGGCTGGGCGCTTTCCCCGACGACGCCCGCAGCCCGGACGACCTCTTCAAGGCCGCCGACACCTCGCTGTACGCGGCCAAGGCAGGGGGGCGGAACCGGATCGGCGGGTAGCCGCAGGCACCCGAGCGGCCTCTTGTGTTCTCCCGCCTTTCCTGGTAGTGAGAAGCCAGTTCCCAGGCCCAGCCACTCCCAGGAGGTGCCGCCATGGCGAGGATCACCCAGCTCACGGTCTCCACCCCTTCCAGGCCCGGCGTCCTGGCCAGGATCTGCAGCACCCTGGCGGGGGCCGGCGTCAACCTCTCGGGGATCTGCGCCGCCGAGGTGGGCGGGCGGGGAAAGATCCGGATGGTCGTGAGCGATCCGGGCAAGGCCAAGAAGGCCCTGGCGGACGCCAAGATCCGGTCCGGCGAGGAGCCGGCCCTGCTCCTCACCCTTGAGGACCGCCCCGGCACCGTCGCCCAGATCGCCCAGCGTCTGGCCGCGGCCAGGATCAACATCAAGTGCGCCTATGCCACAACCCCGGCCGGTGCGGGTGGATCAGCCCAGATCGTGGTGGTCGTCGCCAACCTGGACAAGGCCGAGCGGGCGCTCGGGTGAGGCTCAAGCGGGACGAGGTCGAGCGGATGATGGGCGAGCGTCCCGGGGGGACCTCGCTCGAGGAGGCGCTGGAGGTCTTCGAGGTCTTTGCCAGCAGCACGCTCGCCGACGAGGTCTACGTCCTCGACGACGTGAGCGGCAAGCGCATCGCCATCGCCCCGGCGGCGCTCAGGGCGAAGTACAGGAAGGAGTGAGGACATGGCCATCATCTGCCTCTCCCACGAAATGGGGGCCGGCGGCCCGGAGATCGGACAACTGCTGGGCCAGCGCCTCGGCTACCGGTACATCGATCAGGAGCTGATCTCGGACGCGGCCCACCGCTACGGGCTCCTCGAGGAGAAGCTCACCCACCTGGACGAGTCCAAGCCCTCCCTCTTCGAGCGCTTCGACGCCGAGACCCGGCGCTACATCACGGTGATCCAGACGGCGCTCTACGAGCTTGCGGAAGGCGACAACGTGGTGCTCATGGGACGCGGCGGCCAGTGGCTCCTGCGCGGCATCCCCCACGTGCTCCGCATCCGGATCATGGCGCCCTTCGATCTCCGGGTGAAGCGCCTGGGCAAGAAGCTGTCGGGGCAGATGGGCGAGCAGACCAACCCGCGGACCATCACCGACATGGTCCGGCGGGACGACACGGAGAAGGCCGGGCGCATGCGCTACCTGTACGAGGTAGACCTGCGGGACCCCGCGCTCTACGACGTGGTGGTCAACACCGAGAAGCTGTCGGTGGAGGGGGCCGTGGATCTCGTCGCCGGGCTCGCGCGCCGGCCCGAGCTCGCCACGACGCCGGCGGCCGCCCAGCTCGTCGCGGACCGCTCGCTGGGCTCGCGCGTCCAGGTGGCGCTGGCGACCCACCCGGAGACCAGGAAGTACCGCATCACGGTCGAGGCCAGGGCCGGAGTCGTGACGCTGGAGGGGACGGCCGCCCTCGAGGAGGCCGTGGACGTGGCCCGCACCGTGGACGGAGTGCGGGAGGTCAAGACGCAGCAGGTCGAGATCCCGCCCATCCCACCGTTCGTGGCGTAGCAGGCTGCTGAAAAAGGCCCATCTGCTTCGTTGGCGCCCTCGGCTGCACGCTCAACGTACAGCGAGTACGCCTCGCGTGCGGCGGTTGGGCGCCGCCTCGCGTCTGGGCCTTTTTGAGCAGCCCGCGGAGCTTTTCCGCATCCTGCTAGCCGCTGACTTCCATCAAGGGCCTGTCGCTCAACCCGGGGCCTGTCGGGGCTTGACCGGCTCGTAGTGCGCGCTGTGCCAGGGAGCATGGCACCCGGGGCAGCTGCGCCAGGCGCCCTCCGGGCTCGAGGAGGCGCGGTGGTGGAGGTCGCCCGCAGGTGGCCGGGCGCCGCAGCGGCGGCACTCTTGGGCGTGGTGCTGGCCATGTGCTACGCGCCCGTGGTGTTCGCGGGGAAGTCCCTCCAGGCCCCGCTCTACACGGCGAGTGCGGTCGTGCCGGGCGGGCCATGGGGGTACGCCGGACGGCGGCCGGCCAACACGTTCGACGTCGATCTCGCCACGCCCGCCTTCTACGAGTGGCCGCTCAACCGCTACATCGGCCGAGTCCTCAGGAGCGGAGAGCTGCCGCTGTGGAATCCGCACCAGGGCGCCGGCGTGCCGGTCGTGGCCAACTACTCGACCCGCGTCTTCTTCCCTTTCCAGATGGCCCTCGATGTGAGTCCGCCCGCGCTCTGGGACTTCTTCTTCCTGCTGAGGCTCTGGGCCGCCGGCTGGCTCACCTATCGCTTCCTGTCCCGTGCGGGGCTCGGCTGGACGGCGGCGGTATTCGGCGGACTCGGGTACATGCTCTCGGGGGCCTTCGTCTGGTTCATCAACCTCGAGCAGTACGTCAACGCCGCCATGGCGCTCCCGCTCTGGTTCCTGGCGGTCGAGAGCTTCGTCGCGAGACCGGATGCGCGTCGGAGCGCCTGGGCGGCCCTGGCGGTGGGCCTCAACCTGCTGGCCGGGCAGCCCGAGATCACCCTGTACGGGCTCACCGCCGGCGGCCTGTACGGGGTCGTCCGATGGCGCTCCGGCCACCGTCTCCGCGTGCCCATCCGGCGGGCGATGGTCTGGGTCGTGGTCGCAGTGAGCACCGGTTTCGCGCTGGCTGCCGTGCAGCTCTTCCCCTTCGCGGCGCACCTGCCCAACGCCCATCACCTGCACCGCTCGGGCGGTGACATGGGCGTGCGTGACCCGGCGCCGCCGATCCTGGCGATCCAGATCTTCGTTCCGTCCTTCTACGAACTGCCCACCTTCTTGCGCACCAAGCCGGACAACGGCTCCTGGGATCAGGTGGGCGGGTACGCCGGCGTGCTGGCGGCTTTTCTCCTGCTGGCCGGCCTTGGCGCCGCCCCGTGGCGCGCCAGCCCGGCGGGACGGGCCCCGTTGATCTTCTTCGGCGCGCTCGCCGCATGGCTGCTCCTGAAGAACTTCGGGCTTCCTCCGTTCGACTGGATCGGCTACCTTCCCTTCTTCGATCAGGTCTGGACGCCGCGATGGGGCGGGCCGACCTGGTGCTTCGCCGTGGCGGCCGGCTCCTCATTCGGCCTCCAGCGGCTGCTCGAGACCCCGCCGACGGCGACCAGAAGGGCGCGGATCCTCCTCGTGGCGGCTGGGCTCCTGGTGCTCGTGAGTACGCTCGCGGCCAAAGGATTCACCGCCCTGGCTCCTCTGCAGGACGCATACTGGGAGTTCATCTGGCCGGGCGCCATTGGCGGCTCGCTGCTGGCCGCGACGGTGGTGGGATTCGCCACGATCGCGCTCTGGCAATGCCGCGGTGCCGGACTCGCGGTGGCCCTCCTGGCCCTGCTGGTCATCGAGCGGTGGCTCCCGATCCCGCGGGGATATCCGCCGCTCCTCCTCACCTTGCGTTTCGCTCCGGTCGGGCTCGGACTCGCGGCCGTCGCATTCGTGGTTCTCCGCCGCCCGCCGGCCGCCGTTGGAAGCGCAGTCGTGGCGCTGGCTGTGGGGCTCGCCCTGGACCCTTTCGCCCCCCTGGGCCTGCCCAGGCGGGCCGATCCCGCCGCCGCCCCGCCGGTAGTCCGGGTCCTGAAGGGGTTGGCCCGGCACGATCGCATCATGGGGGACGCCCGGGTGCTGGCGCCGAACTACGCCAGCGTGTTCGGGCTCTACGATGTCCGGCACGTGGACGCGCTGGCTGTCGACTGGTTCCACCGCTTCGTGGAGGAGGGTCTCGAGACGCACCCGCGGCGCTGGTGGCACGCGCTCTGGTTCGTCGGCGATCCCGAGCGCCCGCCCCGGAGCCCTGCCCTCGCTCCGGATGCCGCCGCACCCACTCGGCTGGAGCAGGACCTGCGGGCGAGGCTCCGCGGGTACTCGCTGCTGGGCGTGCGCTACATCGTCGCGCCCCGCGGCATGGACCTCAACCGGGCGGCCGCGGGAGAGGCCGATCGGTTTCCACTCGTCTATGACGGCGAGGCGCTGGTGTACGAGAACCGAGCGGCCCTGCCGCGCGCATTCGTGGCGACACGGTGGGAGGCCGCGGCCGGTCCCGCGGCGGCCCGGGCGCGCGCCCTGTCCCCTGACTTCGATCCGAGAGTCAGCGCCGTCATCGAGGACGCGTCAGCCGGCGCGGGCGGCAGTGGCGGCGTTGCCACCATCGCCGAGTATCGCCCGACCAGGGTCCGTCTCGAGGTCGACCTCGATGGCGCCGGCCTGGTGGTGCTCAGCGACACCTTCTATCCCGGATGGCGGGCGTCGGTCGACGGGCGGCCAGCTCCCATTCATCGCGTCAACGGCGTGTTCCGGGGCGTGTTCGTAGACGGGGGCCGCCACGAGGTGATGATGCGGTTTCTGCCATCGAGCCAGATGTGGGGGCTGGGCGTCAGCGCCGCCGCGCTCCTGGTCGTGGCGGCGCTCGCCTTCAGGGTCCCTCACGGGCCGCCGCGCGCCCGCTGATCCCGCGTCCGCCGCTCAGACGGCACGGCATCCTGCCAATGACTCTCGCGGAGCTCGTTAACGCCGGGGCCGGGGGGCCCCGCCCTCCGGGCCCCGGCGCCTCGCGGTCAAGGGATTTCGCGAGAGTCACTGCCCACCGGGCCTGGCGGGGCCCTCGCGCTTCGGCCGGTCGTCGGGGACCTCGGCGACCTTTGCTGTCACGTCGATCTTCTGCTTCTTCCTGAGCACCTGGAGCCTGACAGATGGCACCCGCACCGGGGTTGTCGCGCGTAGCCGTGACGGGGGATCAGTTCGAGCCGCGTCCTGGCGCCGGCCGGCCGGGAGTCCGCTCACTCGCCGTCGCCGGCCAGCTCGCCGTAGCCGCGGCCCGAGGTCGGGCGCTCGCCGGCCGCGCCCTGGACGCGCACCGCCACGTCCAGCGTCGACTTCACCTCCACGAACACGAAGCCGTTCCGCTTCCTCCTTCACGATCGTCGGCGCCGGATAGCGCTGGCGGCTCCTTCCGTGATGCGCCCCGGGGCCAAGCCGGGCCAGGCCGGGGCCGCCGGCAGGGGCCCAGACCGCGGGGCCCCGGGGGGCCGGCGAGGCGAGGGTCCGACAAGGGGCGGTTACGTCGATGATCGCCCCTTGACGAAGTGAGCGCTTGCATGTACAGTCAAGTGCACAAGGAGATGAGCCATGACCCAGCTGACGATCTCTGAGGCGCGCAAGGGATTCCTCGCCCTACCGGAGAAGCTCGCGCGCGAGCCCGAGCGCGCGGTCACCATCACGCGCCGGGGTCAGCCGGTTCTCGCCGTCTTGCCGTGGGAGTTCTACGAGAGCATCGTCGAGACGCTCGACGTGCTCAGCGAGCCCGAGCTCGTGGCGGCGCTTCGTGAGAGCATCGAGGACATCGAGCGTGGCCGTCTGCTCAACCACGAGGAGGTTGGGGCGCGTCTCGGGCCGTGACCGACTCGGTCTACGCCGTCAAGTGGACCGAGACGGCGACCAGGCTTCTGGAAGCGATCTCCGACAAGAGGGTTCAGCGCGGCATCTACGCTCGCGCCGGCCAGCTCGCGCATTCCCCGGAAGACCAGGGCAAACCCCTGGTCTCCGAGCTGGCTGGATTCCGCAGTGTTCGCGCCGCAGGTCAGAAGTACCGCATTGTCTACCGCGTCCAGCGGCAGGATGTCATCGTGGTGGTTGTCGCGGTGGGCCGCCGAAAGCACGGGGACGCGGCCGACATCTATGCGCTCGCCCGGAAGCTTCTGAAGCAACGGCTTGTTCCGGTGCGCACCCAGCGTGGGAAGAAGTAGCCGCCGCCCCTGCACCAGGCGTCATGCCTTGGCCGCGGGAGGAACTCCCGGGCATGCCCACACACGCATAACTCGCGGGCGCCTTCATGCCGCTCGAGGCCGAGCGGGCCTGCCAGCAGATGGCGCCCTCACCTTGCCACGGGCGTGCTCGGTAGGAGCCCTCTTCACTGCGAGGCGCATGCGGCAAAAGACCTGCTCGAGGGCTTGCTCGACGCGAGGCCGCTCGGCGAGCATCTTCGCGCGGTCGGATGCCCCGATGTAGCGGTACAATTACCACCGTCATGAGCGCAACGACACGTGACGGGCGGGCAGCCACCGACGCGGTGAATCGTCTCGTCGACGAGCACCGCGTCCGGTGCCTCTGGTTTCTGCGACCGGACTACTACCCGTCCACGCTGGAGGAGCGTCTCCGGGTCCTCGGACACATCGAGCGCCACGGCGACCGCGATGCCTTCTGTCAAGCGGCCGCCTTGAAGCGATGGCTCTCACCGGACTCCAGCGCACCGTCTGCCGCCTCCTAGCGGAGACCCGCATCGCGTCGGGCGAAAGCTACGTCGCCGGCGGTGTGGCCCTGAACGAGCTGATCGCGGCCTCGCGCATCTCGCGGGACATCGACCTGTTCCACGATACCGACGAGGCCCTCGAGGCGAGCTGGCGCGCCGATCGGCTCCTCCTCGAGGCGAACGGCTTCGAGGTGCTCCTCGTGAGGGAGCGCGCGACCTTCGTCGAGGCGGAGGTCGCCGCGGGCGGCGACCGTGTCCTCCTGGAATGGGCGCGCGATAGCGCCTTTCGATTCTTCCCGCTCCAGCGTCACGAGGAGTTCGGGTTGACCCTTCATCCCTTCGATCTCGCCACCAACAAGGTGCTCGCGCTCGTGGGGCGCCTGGAGGTGCGCGACTGGGTCGACGTGATCGCGACCCACGATCGCCTCCAGCCCCTCGGCTACGTCGCCTGGGCCGCGTGTGCGAAAGACCCAGGCTTTGGCCCGGCGGCAATCCTGGAGGGCGCCGCACGCTCTGGCAGGTACTCCGCCGAAGAGGTGCGAGCGCTCTCCTTTGCCGGGGACCCTCCCGATGCCGGGGAGTTGGCTCGCGCGTGGCATCGAATCCTCGATTCGGCCCGTGAGATCGTCTCGCTCCTCCCGCCGGAGGAGGTGGGCACGTGCGTCCTCGCCGCGTCCGGAGGGCTCTTCCGAGGAACTCCCGCCGAGATCCGCGGGGCGCTCCGTGAGGGAGGGATGGTCTTTCATCGGGGACGCATCCGCGGCGCCCTGCCTCAGTTGAAGGCGTGAGGGGTGCTGTGCCATCGGGTGATCCCCTGATCCCTCTGCCATCGCGGGGATCCCCGCCCGCGGCCATCGGGGAGATCCGCCGCGCTGACCGACCCCCTCGGCCCCTTCTCGCTGGGGCACCGTTGCGTGCTGCACGGGCGCTCCTTGACTGCGCGCCTGCCGCGGGAGCAGCACCGCCTCAGGCCAACGGGGAACGACGGGTGCTGGCGCGCCCGTTCCCCCACGATCCAGGCGTGCTCAGGCGTTGCGGGGAGGCGGGCCGAGGTCTCCCGGAGCCCCCCCGGCTCCCGCCGCGCGCGGCGCGAGGGCTTTTGAGTTTCCTATGCGCCTCGTCGCGGACCGCTCGCTCTGAAACAGCAGAAGGCGCACCTCAGCCGCTCGACCCAGCAGAGCGAGGCCGCATGGCGCAATGCAGCGCCGATGGCAAACGCTGCACTGGCCAGCCTGGGGCGGTAGGGCCACGTTCCTCCGCCTTCCCCGCCCGGCGAGCTGGAGGGACTGGCTCGGGCCGGGCGTGGGACTGGGGACGTTCGTAGGCGTGGCGGGGACGGATCTGGTGACCCCAGGGCTAGTGCTGGACCCGGCCCATCCGGGCGACCCCTAGAGCCCCTTGACTACCCTCCTCAGGATCGGCCAGACTCGCGCCACCCGGTGTAGACTGGATTGGAGGCGCCGACGGGCGTGCGGTTTGAATGGGATGCTGCGAAGGCAGCGTCGAACCTCGCGAAGCATGGTGTTTCGTTCGAAGAGGCCGGCACGGTGTTCGGCGACCGGCTGGCGACGACCGTTCTTGATCCGGACCATTCTGTCGGCGAGGAGCGCTGGCTCACCACGGGGCTGTCGCGCCAGCGCAGGCTCGTGATCGTTTGGCATACGAACCGCGAGGAGACGACAATCCGCATCATCGGTGCGCGGTTGCCCACACCCAGTGAGCGGAGGACCTATGAGTCAGGACAATAACCAGCAGGATATGCGGCCCGAGTACGACATTCGAGGCGGAGTGCGGGGGAAGTACTTCGACCGGTACCGCGAGGGGATAAACATCGACGTCCCGCCGACGCCCTTCGTCATGACCGCGAGCGGCGTCAACCCCCTCCGAGATGTCGGCATCTCGCGGACCCTTCCGGGTTCCCCCGCCCAGAGCCTAAGAATCGAGATCGCTAAGGCCACACCCATCGCGCCCAACTCATGAAGGTCCGCCTGCTCCTCGCCCACTCTGCCGAGGTGCAGAACAGCTTGCTGTACGCACTTGGCGCCGGCTGGACGGCTATCGGTCCAGCACCCTCGCCATTCGCCATCGCGGCGATCGTCGAAGTGGCCTGGGACGAGACCAGCCAGAAGCACCGGCTTGAGATCGTCTTCGAGGATGCGGACGGTCAGCCGGTCCTCGCCTCGACCCTGGCCGGCGAGGAGCCGTTCCGGATTCCCGCCGAATTCGAAGTAGGACGGCCACCAGGTGCCGTTCAGGGCACCTCTTTCATCATGCCGATCGCCTTGAACATTCCGCCGATTCAACTGCCGGCCGGGCGGCAGTGCGTCGTGAAGGCGCTCATCAACGGCAACGTCCTCGATGAGCTCTTCTTCGTCGTTCGGCCAGCGCCACCCAGCCGTTAGCTCCTACCCCGCCGGCGGCATCCCCTCGGGCGTGATCGGGCGGCAGGGCCGCCTCGATAGCGTTCGCTTCGTCGCGCTGGCCCGCCGCATCAGCCGTTCATAGAACCTCCTCGGCGCGGACACCCCGCCCTTCAGGGCGCGGGAGGAAGCGCCGATCTCGCGGGTTGACACGAGGACCCTCC
>MGBT01000203.1:0-719 GCA_001788395.1 Candidatus Rokubacteria bacterium GWA2_70_23 | reverse complement strand
CCGGTGAAACGCCGGGAGTACTGCCCGTGGAGGCCGAGGCGCTTGTAAGCCAGCCTGTGAAGCGGGAAAGCCCGTGAGTTTACTCATGGGTGGTTTACGCGTTGTCCCAGAGCTCCTCGGGCAGGTCGCACCCGCGATCCATCATGCCTGTCCCTCGCGCAGGCCGACCTGCCCGGGCCCTGCTACCTCAGGCTCGAGTAGTACGCGGCCAGGTCGGCGAAGGTCGGGTCCTGGATCGTGGCCATGATGGCCTTGATGGCCTTGAGCTGGACGTCCCCGGGATTGCGCTTATCTGTCTTGAACAGCAGCATCTGCTCCCGCAGGAAGCCGGCCGGCTGGCCCGCGAGGCTCGGGATGCCCTTGTCGACATCGCCCTTGCCCTCCTTGCCGTGGCAGACGATGCACTGGTCCGAGGCCTTGCGGCCCCGCTCGACGGCGGCGGGATCCGCCGTGCTCTTCGCCGGCTGCATCTTCTGCCCCGCGAAGTAGGCCGCGACGTCGTCCGCGCCCAGGTGCATCACCATCTTGGCGTAGGGCGCCATCTCCGGGGAGGGCCGCTTGCCCGTCGCGTAGGCCGCGATCTGCTTCTTGAAGTACGCGGGCGGCATCCCCGCGATGATCGGCATGCTGTCGGACGGGCTGTTGCCCGCCGGCCCGTGACAGGCCGTGCAGGTGAACACCTTGGTGAAGCCGGGGGCATCGAAGGGCCCGGCCGCCCA
>MGBT01000202.1:4646-6164 GCA_001788395.1 Candidatus Rokubacteria bacterium GWA2_70_23 | reverse complement strand
GCACGGAGATGATGACGCGGGGGTCGCGGCGCAGGTTCTTCGGCTTGAGCCGCCCGTCGGCGGTGTTGAAGAGCACCTCGTCGCCTTCGCCGTCCACCCAGACCATCGTCAGCTGCGGCTTCCCCTCCGCGTTGAACGTGACGACGTGCCCGTAGGCCTTGTCCTGCAGGATCTTCTTCACGGACTGCGGCAATGCGATGGCCATGACTGTCCCTCCTTCGGGGCGGGTTCTGTTCGTCCTCAGCGCGGCGCCGGGACTTTCTCGGCGAGCCAGTCGAGGCCGAGGTCGCTGAGCTTGGCGCGCGTCGGATAGCCTGTCGCGGGGTCGCAGCCCGAGAGCTGGTAATACGCCTCGCGCGCCCGCTCGAACTCCTCGATGGTCAGCGCCACACCGGCGGTCGGCCCCGTGCCGCCCAGCGGCTGGAAGAGCTTCTTCGGGAGCACGTCGGCAGCCTTGCCGATCCCCTCGCGCGCGTTGAAGGACCGCATCAGATGGATGCGCCGCTCGCCGACCTGGATCAGCTCCTCGAGCGTCGCGTCCCACCCGGTGCCGTACCGCACGAGCTCCACGGTTTCCGAGGGGCCGTAGAGCTGCCAGGTGGGGCCCCAGACGAACTGGCAGAGGCCGAAGGAGTCGAGGGCCGAGTAGAAGCACTGGGTGTGGTAGGCGAAGCGGACCTTCGCGTCCGAGAGATCGGTGAGGGCGAGGTCGTCGGTGATGCCGAGCTCGGCGAGACGCCGGCGGTGCAGGGTGCCGGGTTTTGCCCTGAGCGCCGTGTCGTGCTCGGACGATTCGTGGTCGGCGCCGAAGGGGTTCACCGCATAGATCAATCCCAGCGACCGCTTGTGCTGGGGCATGTGGGCGGGCAGCTCCTGGCCCTTGACGGTGACGGTGAGATCGACGGCTGCGGGTCCGAGCGTCTGCGCCGCGCGCAGGCTCCCCTCGGCGAGGAGGTCCCCGGCGCCGCGCCGGAGCGCAATGGCCTCGATGGCGCGGAGTACCGACTGGCCGTCACCGAAGGCCAGCCCGAGCCCGCCGTCGTCTAGGAGTCCCTTGGTCTTCGCCTCCATCGCCCACGCGATGGTGCCCCCGCAGGAGATAGAGTCCATCCCGTACATGTTGGCGTCGGCCGAGGCCCTGGCCAGGAGCTTCAAGTCGCCCACCCCGCACATCGAGCCGAACAGCGCCAGCGTCTCGTACTCAGGCCCGCCGTAGACGGGAGGGACCTGGACGTCGGGGTCGTTCACCTCGACCGTGCGCTTGCACTTGACCACGCAGGCGTAGCAGGTGTCGCGCTCCTTGAGGATCGTCTTGGCCAGCGTCGTGCCATCGATGGCTCCGGCGTGCTCGAAGGTGCCCTCGGTGTAGTTGCGCGTCGGCAGGCCGCCCATCTTGTCCTGGATGGCGAGGACGCCTGGGGTGCCGTACTCGCCGAACCAGACGATCCCGGGGTTCGCCTCCTGGAGTGCCTTGAGCCGCTTGACCAGCCCGCGGAACTCTTCCGGCCTCGCGGGCGT
>MGBT01000202.1:2169-4638 GCA_001788395.1 Candidatus Rokubacteria bacterium GWA2_70_23 | reverse complement strand
TGCTCCCGCGCACGACGACCCCCTTGAGCCGCTTCGACCCCATCACCGCGCCCATGCCCGTCCGGCCGTTGGCGCGGTTGACCATGTTCATGATCGCGGCGAAGCGGACGAGGTTCTCGCCCGCGGGGCCGATCTGGGCGACCTCGGCCTTCGGATCGCCGACCTCTTCCCTGAGGAGGCGATCGACCTCCGCGGTGACCTTGCCCCAGAGATGCCTGGCCGGTCGGAGCTCGGCCTGGCCGTCGTGGAGCCAGAGGTAGACGGGCTCGGGCGCCTGGCCGGTGAAGACGATGGCGTCGGCCCCGGCGCTCCGCATCTCGGCGGGGAAGAAGCCGCCGCACTGGCTGTCGCCGATGGCGCCGGTGAGCGGGGATCGGGCGCAGGCGGTCATGCGACTCTGCCCGGAGATGGCCAGGCCCGTGAGCGGGCTCACGGCCATCACGAGCACGTTGTCCGGGCCGAGGGGGTCGGCGCCCGCCGGCATCGCCTGCAGCAGGAGGTACGCGGCGAGCGCGCTCCCCCCGGGATACTTCCGGTAGATGTCTTCGGGCAGGGTCTTCGTCTCGACGGTGCCGCGGGTCAGATCGACGTGGTACACGGTGGCCGTGAGTGCCAACTCTTGTTCTCCTCTCTCGTTCGCTGCGCGCCGAGGGGCGGCGCTGTCGGGGAGTATAACCCCCCGCCGGCGTCCGTGGACACGGGAACGTCGAGCCGGCCGGGCCGCACCCGGGCGATCCGCATGGCGTTAGCGTACGGGCTCGGGCGCGAGTGAGATCGCATGCTCCCTCTCCTCTTTTGCCGCCCGCGCGATCCGGGCCGGCGCGCGGAGAAGGCTATGCCTTCAGCGCCCGCTCGATCTCGTCGAGATGCTCGCGCCGGTGCTCCGGGCGGAGAATGTAGCCGCGAGGCCGGCCTCGGTCAATGCCGATCTTGCGATGATCGAGCGAGCGACGATGTTGCGGAACGGCTATACTCGAGAGCCATGAGCAGGGTCGCGCTGGTCACGGGGGCCTCACGCGGGATCGGACGCGCCATCGCGCAGGCGCTGGCCGATGCCGGCTACGCCGTCGTGGTCAACTTCGCGTCCCGCCAGGGCGACGCCGGCGTCACCACAGCGGCCATCGCAGCCGCCGGGGGAACTGCCATTGCGGTGCAGGCGGACGTGAGCGATCCGGACGCCGTGGCGCGGATGTTCGCGACCGTGGACGCGCGGTTCGGGCGCCTGGACGCGCTGGTGAACAACGCCGGCGTCGCCCAGCGGTTCGACCGGCTGACCGACATCGACGACGAGACGTGGCGGCGCACGCTGGCCGTGAACCTGGACGGCGCCTTCTTCTGCACGCGAGCCGCCGTGCCCCGGCTCAAGGCAGCCGGCGGGGGGCGCATCGTGAACGTGTCCTCGGGGGCGGCGCACACGGGCGGGGCCATCGGCGCCCATTATGCGGCCAGCAAGGCCGGCATGCTGGCGCTCACGGCCAAGGCCGCCCGCGAGCTGGCGCGGGACGGAATCGCCGTGAACGCCGTCCTCCCGTCGGTCATCGAGACGGACATGCTGGACGCCATCGCGCAGGATGCCGGGGCGCGTGATCGGCTGCGCGCGCAGTTCCCCATCGGGCGCTTCGGGCGTCCGGAGGAGGTGGCCCGGGTCGTGCGGTTCCTCGTCGCCGAGGCGCCCGAGTACCTGACGGGTGAGTTCATCAGCCTGCGCGGCGGCCGGCTGTGACGGGGTCGGCAGGCGTCGCGGTCAGCCGCGCCGCGGGGCCGTGAGCGGCGGGCCGCCCCAGCGCTCGAGCATCGCGAATTCCGCCACGGCCTTGCGCGTGAGCTTCGTCAGCTGCCTGACCGGGCGGCCCAGCGGCATGACCGCGCACACCGCGACGTGCCGGGGGAGGGCCAGGCGCTCCTGCAGCCTGGGCTCCTGGGCCGCCGCCAGCGTCGTGATGGTGCCGGCGAACCCTTCGTGGCGCGCCGCCAGCAGGATGTTCCAGGCGAAGGGGTAGATCGAGGCTCCACTGATGATGCCGACGCGCGCCAGGTCCTGGTCCATGGACGCGACCACCTTGAGATCGACGCAGACGACCAGGACCACGGGCGCCCGCAGGAACGGCTCCGTCAACGCTGCCGGTGCCGGCGTCCGCTCGATGGTCGCGGCGTCCACCGAGGTCGGGTCGATCGTGTTCCACGGGTTCTCGCCGGCCTGCACCTGGGCGGCGTAGCGCTTGGCGGCCGGCGCGCTCAGCGCCGCCAGCGCTTCCTTGGTCGCGCGGTCTCGAACGACGATGACACGCCATCCCTGACGATTGCCGCCGCTGGGCGCGAAGCGGGCATGATCGAGGATCGTGACGAGGGTCTCGTCCGGCAGCGGGTCATCCGTGAACTGTCGCGCGGAACAGGTCGTGCGCATGACATCGTACAGCTCCATGAGCTCCCTCCAGACTTCGCTGCCTCGCGAGGTCAACGGCTGCAGCT
>MGBT01000202.1:1135-2115 GCA_001788395.1 Candidatus Rokubacteria bacterium GWA2_70_23 | reverse complement strand
CGGCGCCCGACGGCCGCACGCGAGGCGTACTCCGCTTGGCGAGCCGAGCCGGAGGCGAGGTGAGCGGATCCGGAGATCCGGGCGAGCGTGAGGGAGCCACGTTGAGCGTGCGGCCGAGGGCGCCAACGAAGCAGATGGGCCTTTTTCAGCAGCCTGCTAGAAGCCGCGTGCCCAGTCGGGCCGGAGCGGCACGCGGCCGTCGAGCGCCGCGTCGATGACCTGGAGGAGCCTGTCCCGGTCCGCGGGGAGCGTGCCGGCGAGGGGCACGTGGTTGGACGCGTGGTTGGTCCTGAAGGTTGCGCCGCTCGGGCGGGCCTCCGCCACGAAGGTCCGGAGCTCGCGCAGCAGGTCGGGGACGGCGGGGAGCGTGAAGCGTCCCGTGCGCTGGAGCCGCTCCTGCGGGGTGCCCGGCGCCACCGTGAGCGTGAGCGCCGAGACGAAGCGCGGGTCCATCTCCGTCGCCAGCCGCGCGGACCCCGCGGCATGCTCGGCGGAGCGCTCCACGCCGCCTGCCCCGAGCAGGAAGATCGCCGAGAGCACGATCCCGGCCTGTCGGGCGCGCTCGGCGGCGGCCACGTGGTCGGCGAAGGTCGCGCCCTTGGCGATGCGCTTGAGCGTGACGTCGTCGCCCGACTCCGGGCCGATGTAGAGGAGGGAGAGCCCCCGCTCGCGCAGGCGCGTCAGCGCCTCGGGAGACTTGTCGAGCAGGTTGCGCGCGGTGGCGTAGGCGCTGACGCGGCGCAGGCGCGGGAAGGCCGCGCGGCAGGCCTCGAGGATGGCCTCCCACTGCGCGAGATCGAGGACCAGCGCGTCGCCGTCGGCGACGAACACCTTCTCGACCCGGGCGCCGAGGCGCTCACGGGCGCGCTCCACGTCGGCCAGCGTCTCGTCCAGGGCGCGGACGCGGAACTGCTTGAGACGGTACATGTCGCAATAGGTGCAGGCGTTCCACGAGCACCCGATGGTCGCCTGGAGGATGT
>MGBT01000202.1:0-1109 GCA_001788395.1 Candidatus Rokubacteria bacterium GWA2_70_23 | reverse complement strand
AGGATGTAGGCATCTGCCTCGCTGGGTGGCCGGTAGATCGTCCCCTCGTAGCGCATGGGCGCATTGTAGCAGCCCGCGCGCCAGTTCGAAGCGAGGCTCGTCGCCGCCGGTCATGAGGTCTCGTCACCCGAGGGCGTTGACGCCTCGGTGGGCACTCCGCACCAGCCCTGACACCACCGCAACGACGCCGGCCACGTGGTGCGGGATGGCCTCGAGGAGGCTCTTCAGCTCGCCCGGGTCCGACATCAGGCTGTGGGATGCGTAGTATGCTGTCTCGCGGGGCCTCGGGTTGGACGTCTGCCAGTCTCTCTTGGGGTCCGCCAGGCGGACGCTCCGCAGATCATCGCGTGAACGGGAGAGGTGAGGAGTCGGCATGAGCGACACGACTGCGGAAATCGTGATCTGCGGGGCGGGGATCGCGGGGATCGCCGCGGCCTATCATCTGGCCGTGCGGCGTGGCATGACGGACGTCGTGCTGGTGGACGAGCGCCCGCCGCTGTCGCTCACCAGCGACAAGTCCACCGAGTGCTACCGGAACTGGTGGCCCGGCCCCGGGGAGGCCATGGTCGCGCTCATGAACCGGAGCATCGACCTCCTCGAGGAGATCGCGCGCGAGAGCGGCAACGTGTTCCGGCTGAACCGGCGCGGCTACCTCTTCGCCACGGCCGATCCCGAGCGCGTGCCCGAGTTCCTTCGCCGGGCCGACGAGGCGGCGGCGCTTGGTGCGGGCCCCGCCCGCGTCCACGGCAGCCCCCGAGGCGAGTACCAGCCGGCTCCGGCCGACGGCTTCGAGGGAGAGCCCACGGGGGCGGACATCATCACGGATCGCGCCCTCATCCGGCGCCACTTCCCCTACCTGACGGAGGAAACCGTGGCCGTGCTCCACGCCCGGCGGTGCGGGTGGTTCAGCGGCCAGCAGCTCGGCATGTACCTGCTCGAGCGGGCGCGGGAGAAGGGCGTGCGGCTGATCGACGGGCGCGTGGAGCGGGTCGACACGACGGGCGGCCGCGTCCGGTCGGTCACGGTGGCCGAGCGCGGCGGGCAGCGCACGATCTCCACCGGACGCTTCGTGAATGCCGCGGGGCCCTTCGTCAAGCACGTGGGCCGCC
>MGBT01000201.1 GCA_001788395.1 Candidatus Rokubacteria bacterium GWA2_70_23 | reverse complement strand
CCACTCGGCGAGCCGCGCCTCGTTGAGCCCGAGCTGCTGGGCCACGTAGCCCTCCCCGAGGACCCACGGGTTGAAGGCGAACGTGATGTCGAAGGAGCCCTCCAGCGCCTCCTCCACCCGGGCGATGCCGGCCTCGTCGAAGCCCCGCGCCAGGAGCGTCTCGTGGTTGATGGCCGGGGCGCCGCGAAGGGTCTTTCGCCCGACGCCGTAGGCGATGATGTCGTCGATCTGGCTCTCGGTGTAGCCCAGCGTGCGGAGCGCGACGGGCAAGCTCTGGTTGATGATCTTGAAGTAGCCGCCGCCCGCCAGCTTCTTGAACTTCACGAGGGCGAAGTCGGGCTCGATGCCGGTGGTGTCGCAGTCCATCACGAGGCCGATGGTACCCGTCGGGGCCAGGACGGTGACCTGGGCATTGCGGTAGCCGTGGGCCTCGCCCAGCGCGAGCGCCCGGTCCCAGGTCTCGCGCGCCGCCTGGATCAGCGGGGCCGGGCAGGAGGCGGGCTCGATCCCGAGCGGCGGGATGCTGAGCTGCTCGTACTCGGCCGTCGAGGCGTTGTAGGCGGCCCGCCGGTGGTTGCGGATCACGCGCAGCATGTGGTCGCGGTTGCGGACGAAGCCGTTGAAGGGGCCCAGGTCGCGCGCCATCTCGGCGGAGGTCGCGTAGGCCTCGCCGTGCATGATGGCCGTGAGCGCGCCGCACGTGGCCACGGCCTCCGGCGAGTCGTAGGGGATGCCCTTGCGCATCAGCACCGTGCCCATGTTGGCGTAGCCGAGGCCGAGCGTGCGGAACTCCCAGCTCTTCTGGGCGATGGCGGGGCTCGGGTAGGCCGCCATGAGCACGCTGATCTCGAGCACGGCGGTCCACAGCCGGCAGGCGTGGCGGAAGCCCTCGATGTCGAAGCTCCCGTCCTCGCGGAGGAACTTGACGAGGTTGACGCTCGCCAGGTTGCAGGCCGTGTCGTCCAGGAAGAGGTACTCCGAGCAGTTGTGGACGACGAGCCCGCCCGCCACGAAGTGCCCCGTGGCGTCCTCGGTGAGGTCGAAGACCTCCTCCTCGCCGGCCGGCTCGATGGAGGCGACCCGGTCCGTCAGCTCATCCCGGTAGGCTGCGACCTCGGCGTTGAGCCGGGCCAGCGCCTCCGTTTTCGGGCTCTCAGCGTGAAAGCCGATCTCGCGCTCGAAGATGAAGCGCGACGACCGGCTGATCCTGAGCGAGAACATGGGCTGGACGGGGTACTCGCGGCTGCCGCCGCGGCCGTCGGGCAGCATGGCCGTCGTCGTATCGCCGCGGCGACCGTCGTAGAGCTTGGACTTGATCCCGAAGGAGAGCAGCAGGAGCTGCACCTGGCGGAGCAGGGTCTCGGAGGAGGAGTCGAGGGAGACGTACTGTGACTTCTCGCCGTAGTTGGCCACGGTTCCGTCGGCCGTGAAGAGTCCTCGCAGGATGGCGGCCAGGGCCGGCCTGTCCAGCTCGAACACGGCCGGGGTGAAGCGCTTCCTCTCCGATCCCTCATCGAGAACGGCGAGCTGGCGGAAGAGATCCACCACGGGACGGGAGCCGAAGGCCAGCCGGGCGCCCGTCGCGCCGCGCATGACGTGCACGCCGTCGTTCCGGCCCACCGAGCCCACGGCCTTGAGGGCGGCCTTCTGCTCGTTGACGGCCTGCGCGACGGAGGCCAGCACCGCGCTCTCGCCGGCGTGCATGGTCAGGATGATGGACTGCTGCTCCCGGCCGCCGATCGTGGCCCTCGTGAGGCAGCCGTCGCCCACCGCCACGCCGATCCCGAGGGCCAGGTTCCCGGCCAGCGTCCGGCGGCCGAACCCGGGTCCCTGGAGGATCAGTCGGTCGTCCGGCGTGAGGTCGCGAACCGCGACGTCCCCGCGTCCCACCGTGAGCACCGGGTGGTCGCCGGTGATGCGGACGCGGTAGCCCGAGCGCGTGGTCAGGACGAACACGGGCTTGCGGCCCGTGGGGAAGATCTTGGTGACGAGATGCGGCTGGCCGTCGGCGCCGATGATCCTTTCCGACCGGCCCACCAGCGCGTCGATCCGCTGCCAGCCGCCGGCCGTGGCCACCAGGGTGTCGCCGGTGACGCACGGGTTCGAGGCGTTGATGCGGCCCTCCTCGGGACAGGTGTGCCACTCGTTGATGGTGGTGTCGAACTGCAACCCGGGGTCGGCGCAGGCCCAGGCGGCATAGGCGATCTCCTCCCACAGCTCGCGAGCCGGGAGCCGCTTGGAGACCTTGCCGTCGGTGCGCCGCACGAGCAGCCACTCGCCGTCGCGCTCGAGCACCTCGAAGAAGCGGTTGGGGATGCGGACGCTGTTGTTGGAGTTCTGGCCGGAGACGGTGAGATAGGCCTGGCTGTCCCAGTCCGTATCGTATTCCGGGAACGCGAGCTTGGTGACGCCCTGGGCCGCGAGCTGCCGCGTCTTCTGGATGTAGGCCTCGGGCACCATGGCCGCCCGCGCCTCGCGGAGCGCCGCGCGCAGCGTCGGGTTCTTCTTCGGATCAGCGTCGATCTGCTCGCCGTTCGGTCCCGTCACGCGGCAGGCCGTCATCACCGCCTGGAGCCGGCGCTTGCCGAGTCGCGAGCCGGCCACGAGGGCCGCGACCTTCTGCTCCTCGACGACCTTCCAGCGGATGAACTGCATCACATCCGGGTGATCGAGGTCGAGGCACACCATCTTGGCCGCCCGCCGCGTGGTCCCGCCGGACTTGATGGCCCCGGCCGCGCGGTCGCCGATCTTGAGGAAGGACATGAGCCCGGAC
Organism: Candidatus Rokubacteria bacterium GWA2_70_23; assembly: GCA_001788395.1. Taxonomy (GTDB): domain Bacteria; phylum Methylomirabilota; class Methylomirabilia; order Rokubacteriales; family CSP1-6; genus UBA12499. The sequence continues at coordinate 27,244 of MGBT01000201.1, read as the reverse complement.
GACTTGCCGCCGCCCGACAGGGGCTCGTTCTCGCCGCGCAGCGCGGAGAAATTCGAGCCACTGCCACTCCCGTACTTGAAAATGCGCGCCTCGCGCGTCCAGAGGTCCATGATGCCGCCGTCGTTGACGAGATCGTCGGAGACGGACAGGATGAAGCACGCATGAACTTGCGGGCGCTCGTAGGCGGAGGTGGCGCGCGTCAGCGTGCCGAGCTCCGGATCCACGTAGTAGTGCCCCTGCGCGGGACCGGTGAGCCCGTAGGCGTAGGAGAGCCCCGTGTTGAACCACTGCGGCGAGTTGGGCGCCGCGATCTGGGCGGCCAGCATGTAGCACAGCTCGTCGTAGAAGGTCTTGGCGTCGGCGTGGCTGTCGAAGTAGCCGTAGCGCTCGCCCCATTGGGTCCAGCACCCGGCCAGCCGATGGAAGACCTGCCGGGCATCCCGCTCGCCGCCCAGGACGGGGCGTCCCTCCTTGTCGAGGAGGGGCTTCCCGTCCGGACCGGTTTGCGGCACCCCGGACTTCCTGAAGTACTTCTGGGCCAGGATGTCGGTGGCCACCGCCGACCAGGCGGCCGGCACCGAGACGCCCTCCTGGCGAAAGACCGTGGAGCCGTCCGGGTTCTTGATCTCGGAGTTGCGCAGGTCGAATTCGAGCCCGGCGTAGGGACTCTGGCCTTCCCGGGTGAGCCGGCGGGTGATCTTCATACGAACCTCCTGAAGCGGACCCCTGAGTGCTGTCGGACTGACAGAGCGAACACCGCGGTTGCGGGGCGATGCCCAAGATATAGTGGTGGTCCCGCAGAGGTCAACCTTTATTTAGTGCTTGAGAGAATATTCCCAAATGCGGGCTCCCCATCGTTGAGCAGCGCGTCATGGGCTGACCGAGGGGTACAATACGCACGCCATGCGCTGGCTGGTGGACGGCTACAACGTGATCCGGCGCTCGCCGGAACTGGCCTCGAAGGAGACGCAGGGGCTGGCCGCGGGGCGGGCGGCCCTCTGCGGTGTTCTGGCCGGGGTCGCCCGCGCGTCGGGCGATCAGTTCACCGTGGTCTTCGACGGGGCGGGGGCTGGAGGGGCCGGGTCGGGCGGCGCCGGCGTGCACGTGGTGTTCTCGAGCGCGCGCGAGACGGCCGACCGCGTGCTGTCTCGCATGGCCGCGCGCGGCGGCGCCGTCGTGTCCAACGATCGCGCCGTCCTCCAGGCGGCCTCCCGCGCGGGCGCCGTGGCCGTCAGCACCGACGACTTCCTGGCGAGGCTCGAGCGCCTGCGCGTCCCGTCGCCGGCTGCGCATGAGGACGGCCCCACGGACAAGGACGAGGGCGACGAGACGGATTCCGCGAGGCCCAGGAAGGGCAACCCGCGCCGGCTCCCCAAGAAGGCCCGTGCCGCGGCACGCGCCCTCGGGCGTCTGCGCCCGCGGGGGTGAGCGCGAGCCCCGGGCTACTCCTTGATCTGGCGCGCCCGCCGCTGCAGATAGGCGTTGCGGACCGCGGTGTAGAGGTCCACCGTGGTCTCCTCCACGCCCTCGAACAGTTCCAGGTTGAGCGACCGGTCGTTGACGATGTCGCCCGCCTTCATGGCGAAGCGCTCCCAGATGAAGGGCAGGAAGTAGCTCAGGGGATCCATCGCCCCGTCCACGGCCGTGCCGATGCCATCGCGGATCGTCATGGGAGGCAAGAACGGCAGGATCAGGTAGGGCCCCGGGCCAGCGCCCCAGACGCCGAGCGTCTGGCCGAAGTCCTCCTTGCTCTTCTCGATGCCCCACTCCTGCTTGGCCATGTCCCAGAGGCCGCCGATCCCGACGACGGAGTTGATGAGGAAGCGGGCGATCTCGCGGCCGGCCCCCGCCCACTTGGCCTGCAAGAGGTTGTTCACCACGCGCGGCACCACGCGGATGTTCTCGAAGCCCCTGTCGATCATCTGCTGCAGCTCGTCCGGCACGACGAAGTTGTACGCCTGCGCCGCCGGCTTGAGGACGTACGTGTCCAGGTTCCGGTTGAAGGTGAACATCGACTCGTTGAACGACTCCCACGGGTCGTACTCCTCGATGGCCGGGTCGAGCGGCGGCTGCGAGGGGCGGCTCCCGGAAGGCGCCTGGGCGACCATCATGGAGCCATCGAGCGCCAGGAACACGGGGGAGAAGGGCTCGTCACGCAGCGGCTCGAGGCTGACGATGTCGAAGGCCGCGGGCGTCGCGACGCTCTCGCCCACTGCGACAGCGAGGTCCGTGACGGCGACGCGCTCGACGGACGTCGCGTCCACCACCACCGCTGCTTCGGTGTCCACCACCGCTGCTTCGGTGTCTCGCGCGGGCGCGATGGCCTCGTCCGGTGTCGCGGCCGCCACCATCGATGGCGGCGCGGCAAGAGAAAGCGCATCGCTGTGCAGCCCTCCCGAGAGGCTGCCGCAGCCACCGAGCGCGAGAGCCAGCACGCCGAAGAGCATCGTCACCGTCCGCGCACCCGCTGGAATCCACGATCTCACGCGCACCGTCGCCTCCCCTTCTGGTCCGTGACCATTCGCTGCCTGCTCCCGCGGCCGTGACCCAACCCGCATGAATCTAGCGCGAAACCCGACGCTTTTCTATCCCTTATCTTCCCTATAGTCTCCGAGGCACGACCCGGGAGCCTTCCGGCCCTCCGCGTCCCCTCCGCAAGGGTGACGGCCCAGCGCCGCCGCCCATCCGTTCAGAGCAATTCCGATGCCCGACCTCTCCCGCGCAGTCTCTTCGCCCCCTATGACCCCGAGAAGCCTGGCATTTCTTGCGCGCCACGCAGGGGGCTGGCGGCGTGGGCGGAGGGAGACTATCACAATTCGTCAAGATCTGGTGCCGTCAGTGACGAGGAACGTCGGGGTGGGCGGGAAGAATCGCGGGGCGGCGGGATGATCGTCAGGGCGGGCGGGAGGGTCACTCCCACCCATGCCCCCGTGGTGTGCCGCGCCAACTCACCGGCGCGGCCCGGCTAGCGCCGGGAGGGTTGTGGTGCTGTTGGGGGGGCGCCACCGGAGCGGCACCCGGGCTCGACTTCGGGTCCGGGTCAGCACCTCTCCGATGACGCGGCCAGCGAGTCCGGTGGAGTATCCATCCCTGACCTCCGGGGTGAGAGTCCGCGCGACGGGCGACTCCATGCCGCCCGATCACGCTTCCACTACATTCCTCTCCCGCGCGGTTGTCAAGAAGTCAGTGAGCCCCCTCGGCATGAACCAGCCGGACGAGGGCGTCGAGCACCACCACGCCCTCGCCCCGCGGGCCCACGAGCACCGGGTTCAGGTCAATCTCGGCGACGAGGCCGGTGAGCACTCGCGCGGCCTCGCCGAGCCGCATCACGAGATCGGCCGCCGCGGCCAGATCGAGGGGCGCGCCGCCTCGCACCCCATCCCAGAGCGGGCCGATGCGCAGCGCGCGGAGCGCCTCCTCGGCGGCCGCGCCGTCAACGGGGGGGAGCAGGAGGCGGAAGTCGCGGAGCGCTTCGACGAGGATCCCGCCGGCGCCAACGAGCACCACCGGCCCGAAGACGGGATCGGCCGTGACGCCGAGCGCGAGCTCGAGCGCTCCTGCGGCCTGTCGCTGGACGAGGAAGCCCTCGACGGCCGCGCCCGGCGCCCGCTCGGCGACGCGTCGCCGGATCCGGCGGCAGGCTGCCGCGACGGCCGCCGCGTCCGTCACGCCGAGCGCCACACCGCCCGCCTCCGACTTGTGGGGCAGGTCCGCCGAGCAGATCTTGACGACGACGGGGTAGCCCAGCCTCTCTGCGGCGTGCGCGGCCGCGTCTGGATCGGCGCAGAGCGCGCTCTGGACCAGCGGCAGCCCGAAGGGCTCGAGCAGGCGGCGGCTCTCCCACTCGCTCAGGAAATCCTCCGCCGACGCCCTCGCGCGGAAGATCTCGGGCGCGCCCGACGGGGGCGCCACGGCGCCGCTGGTGCGCGCGAGCCAGCGCGGGCGCAGCCGCGTGGTGCGAGCGAGGCAGGCCAGCGACCGGAGCGCCACCGTCGGATCGTCGAAGGCGAGCACGCCGGCCTGACGGAAGGCCTCCACGACGCGACGCTGGGGACAGCTCGCCGCGACCACCTTGGTGGTGCGTCCCGCCACGGTCGCCACCTCGCGCGCGACGCGGCCCACGTCGGTTGCCGCGCCGAAGAGGGCGATCTGGAACACGATCACGTCCACGCCCGGATCGGCCTCGAGGAGCGGCAGCACGCGCATGAGCAAGCCCGGGTCGGACAGCACCTGCGCCGTGAGATCCACGGGGTTCTGCGCCGGGGCGAAGCCCGGCAGCGCGGCTCGCAACCCCGCCGTGGTCTCGTCAGTGAACACGGCGGGGGTGAGCCCGAGGTCCACGCAGAGATCCACCGAGAGCACGCCGAGCCCGCCCGAGTTGGAGAGGATCGCCACGCGCGGTCCGGCTTCGCGGTAGCGCAGGAAGGCCTGCGGCAGGTGGAGGAGATCGGCGGGATCGGCCGCGCGGATGGCGCCCCACTCCCTGAAGGCGGCCTCGTACACCTGATCCTCTCCCGCCAGCGCCCCCGTGTGGGAAGAGGCGGCCCGCCGTCCCTCCGCGCTCCGGCCCGACTTGAGGATGAAGACCGGGACGCCGCGGCGGTGCGCCCGGTTCAGCGCCTCGCGGAAGCGTCCCGCGTCCTTGATATCTTCCACGTAGCAGAGGGCGACGCGCGTGTCCGGGTCCTCCACCACCTCGGCCAGGATCTCGGCCGCCTGCACGTCGGCCTCGTTGCCGGTGCTCACCCAGTAGTTGAAGCCGAGCCCCGCCTCGCGCGCCATCTCGTAGAGCATGCCCGCCATGGCGCCCGACTGGCTCACCATGGCGATGGGGCCCACGTGGAGCGTCTCGTCGAGGAACGGCGAGGCGAAGGTGGCGATGAGGCGCGAGGGCAGATGAGCGAAGCCCTGGCAATTGGGCCCGATGACGCGCAACCCGGTGCGCCGTGCGAGGTCGCCCATGCGCGCCTGCTCGCGGCGGCCTGCGTCCCCCACCTCGGCGAAGCCGCTGCTGAACACGATGGCGACCCGGACGCCCTTGGCCGCCGCCGCCTCGAGGGCCTCGAGCACGCGCTCGGCCGGCACGACCACGATGGCAAGATCCACGGCCTCCGGGATGGCGTCGAGGCTCGGGAAGGCGGGGAGGCCCTGCACCGTGGCGCGCGCGGGATTCACCGGGAAGAGCCGGCCGCGATACCCGTGGCGCAGGAGGAAGGCCAGCGGTCGGCCGCCGATCTTGACAGGGTCATCGGAGGCCCCGAGGACGGCGATAGCGCGGGGCGACAGGAGGGCGCGCAGGGCCTCGCCGGCAGGGAGTGGGCCGGTGGCGGTCACGATGGCCGAGTATATCGCGGAGCACGGCTGGCCGTGGACTCGCCGCCCGGCTGCGCGTCGCCGAGCGCATCCTGGCGCTCCAGGGCGAGGTGCGCGCGCTCGAGGGGCTGCTGAGCATCTGCGCCTACTGCAAGAAGATCCGCGACCAGGACCGGCAGTGGGTTCCCATCGAGGAGTACCGGGAGCACGTGGCCCGGACCCCCCTCTCCCGCGGCATCTGTCCCGACGGCTACGAGGCCGAGGTGCGGCCCGACCTCGAGCGCCTGAAGCGCGCGGCGCGCTCGCGCCCCGGCCCGGCCGGCGGCTGAGCGACACCGCGGCGCCCTGGGCCGATGCCCGCCGGCCGCCGAGGACGCGCCGCGGGCCGGGTGCGCGGGCGGGATGGTACACTCGGCGGCATGGCCCCCATGACCAAGCGCGAGCGCATCGCGGCCACCCTGGCGCGGAAGCCCGTGGACCGGCCGCCCGTCGCCTTCTGGCGCCACGTCCCTGACGTCGATCACACCGCCGCGGGCCTCGCCGAGGCGATGCTGGCCTTCCACCGGCGCTGGGACCTCGACCTCATCAAGATCATGTCGAGCGGCGTGTACTGCGTGGAGGACTGGGGGTGCCGGGTCGCCTATACCGGCTCGCCCGGCGGCGCCAAGCAGTGCACCGAGCACGCCGTCCGCGCCCTCGGCGACTGGGCCCGGATCACGCCGCTGGACCCCGGCGCGGGCGCGCTGGGGCGCGAGCTGGAGGCGCTCCAGCTCATCGCGCGAGGCCGCGGGGACGATGCGCCCGTGCTCCACACGATCTTCTCGCCGCTCACCATCGCGCGGAAGCTCGCCGGTGACAGGCTCACGGACGATCTCCTCGCCGACCCCGACGCCGTCTTCCAAGCGCTGGACGCCATCACAGAGACCGTGATCCGCTACGCGCTGACCGCGCTCGACGCTGGCGCCGACGGGATCTTCTTCGCCAGCCAGACCGCCAGCCGCGAGGTCCTCACCGCCGAGCAGTACCTGTGCTTCTCCGCCCCGTACACTCGCCGTGTCCTTGAGGCCATCGAGGGCGCCTCCCCCTTCACCCTGCTTCACATCCACGGCAAGGACATCCTCTTCGACCAGGTGGCCGCCTGTCCCGCGCATGCGATCAACTGGCACGACCGGGTGACGGAGCCGTCGCTCGGCGAGGCGCAGCGGCGCTTCAAGGGAGCGGTGGTGGGCGGGCTGGCCGAGTGGACCACGCTCAGGCAGGGTCCGCCGGAGGCCATCGCCGCCGAGGTGCGGGATGCCGTCCGCCAGACCGGGGGCCTGGGCCTCATCGTCGCGCCGGGATGCGTCCTGCCGCTGGACACCCCGGAGGCCCATCTCGAAGCCGTCGTCAGGAGCGTGAGGAGCCTGTCATGAAGATCCGCTCGCTCGTGGGTCTCGCCGCCTTGCTTCTCGCCGCCTGGCTGACCGCCGGCCCGGCCGCCGCCCAGGGCGAGCTGCGCGTCGCCATTCCGTGGACGCCCGAGAACCTGGATCCCACCATGAACCTGTCCTCCATCCGGGCGCAGGTGGGCGTGAGCATGTTCGACTCGCTGGTGGGGCGGGACGCCGACAACCGGATCGTACCGGAGCTGGCGGAGTCCTGGCGCCTCCTGGACGACCGGACCTGGCAGTTTAGGCTGCGCCGGGGGGTGGTCTTCCACGACGGCGAGCCGTTCAACGCCGAGGCCGTGCGCTTCACCTTCCAGCGCGTGCTCGCCCCCGAGCAGAAGTCGCCGAACCGCGCCACCGTCTCCGAGATCGTCCAGATCGACGTGCTCGACGACTACACGGTGAACCTCGTCACGAAGAACCCCTACGCCCCGCTGATCAACCGGCTCATCGACTTCGCCATCGTGCCGCCGAAGTACACGGCCGAGAAGGGCAACCAGGGCCTCGCGCTGCGCCCCGTGGGCACTGGGCCGTTCAGGTTCGTCGAGCTCGTCAAGGACGACCACATGATCGTGGAAGCCTTCGACCGGCACTGGCGCGGGGCCCCGAAGATCCGCCGCATCGTCTACAAGCCGATCCCCGAGCCCTTCACGCGGGCGGCGGCGCTGCGCAACCGCGAGGTGGACCTCATCACCACGGTGCCCCCGAACCTGGGGCGCGAGCTGGACAGGGTGGCGGGCATCAAGGTCCACCGGGTGCCGAGCACGTGGATCATCTATCTCGGGCTCAATGCCTTCAAGAAGCCGCTGTCCGACGTCCGTGTGAGACAGGCGCTCAACTACGCTACCGATGTGGAAGCCATCATCAAGAACGTGATGGACGGCAACGGCCGGCGCCAGCACGGTCCGTTTACGCCCAACATGTTCGGCCACGACCCGTCCGTGAAGGGCTACCCGTACGATCCGGCAAAGGCGAAGCGGCTGCTGGCGGAGGCCGGCTACCCCGACGGGATCGAGATCACGCTGGATGCGCCGGCGGGGCGCTACCAGGGTGACAAGGAGATCGCCGAGGCGCTGGGCGGGCAATGGCAGAAGGCGGGATTCAAGCCCAGGGTGCAGGTGGCCGAGTGGGGCGCCTACTTCAAGCGCTACCTCGGCAAGCAGATGCAGGACGCCTATCTCCTCGGGCTCGGCGGCCCCATGCAGGACGGCGACGAGCTGTTCAACCTCGTCTCCTCCAAGGGGCGTGGGCTCTACTACAAGCACGAGAAGGTGGACGAGCTCTTCGATCTGGGGCGCAGCACCACCGACGCCGCCCGGCGGAAGAAGATCTACAGCGATCTGGCGCGCGTCATGGTCGAGGACGCCACGTGGGTGTTCCTCATGCAGCAGGTGGACATCTACGCGACGCGCGAGCGACTCGCCTGGACCCCCCGCGCCGACCAGTGGCTGCTCTTCCACCCGGCGACGCTGCAGTAACGGGCGCGCGCTCAGACGAAGATGAAGGACGAGACGTGAGCTAGCGATGGAGCAATCATTCCCAATCGTCAGACACCCCGTGCCGGGGACGCGCACGCCGGTTCTGGTGAGTGTGCCCCACTACGGCACGCAGCCATTGCCCCACATCACCCGCGACGATTACTGCGAGCCCTGGTTTGAAACCTTCGCCTACGGATTTGCCGATACCTTCGTGGGCGATCTCTACAGCGACCTGCATGAGGGGGGGGCCACCGTCCTCGCGACGCCGTTTTCGCGCATGTTCGTCGACGTCAATCGCCGCCGCGATGACTTTGAACACCACGACGGCGAGGTGCGCTCCCGGCGTGGGGTGGTGCGCACCCATACCATGCGCGATGCGCCCATCTTTGCGCGCCCGCTCGGGCTCGCCGACCTCGAGGAGCGACTACAGACGCTCTACGATCCCTACTACTCGGCCCTGGAGCACCTGCTCACCCAGCTCCGTCACGCCTACGGGTACGCGATCCTCCTCGATGGCCACACGGGTAGCCCGCGCCGGATGAAAGACCATCAGGTGATCATCGGCACGCGCCACGATGGTACGTGTGCCCCGCAACTCGCGGCGACCGTGGCCACGATGTTCACCCGCCACGGCTTCGAGGTGCACGAGAACGTCAGTGGCTATGCCGGTGGCAATATCGTGGCCACATTTGGTCAACCCCGGACCCGGTGCGTCCACGCGATCCAGTTGGAGATCAACGCGTCGTTGTTGATGACGACCACTCGCGAGGAGTTCATCGCCCATGTGTCGCGAGGAGGAATCCCCGAGAAAGCGGAGGAGAACATCGCCCGTGTTCGCCAGTGCCTCAGGGAGGTGGTGGCGGCCCTGCCCTCGGTCCTCAGGACCGTGCACGATTCATAGTCCAACTCTCCCGGAGCGCCGGGATCGAGCCCCTGGTGCAGGGCCGTCTCCGCCAGCAGCGCCAGCGCGTCGGCCTGCTGCTGGGCCGTGGTCGGGCGATCAACGCACGGTTCAGCCTTGAAGACGGCCGCCTCCGCCCCTCGGGTCCGCTGGTACAGCGCCTCGCGGGCCGCTGCCAGCGCCCGCAGCAGCAGGGCCCCCACCTCCGGCGTGAGCCGCCCCCGGAGCACCACCATGCCGTCCTCGTCCTGGTGGACGTGAAGCGCCCGGCCCGCGTGCCGCCGCGCGCTCTCCCGCGCCTCGGCCTTCCGATCCACCTGCCGCCAGCCCCTCACGATCCGCTCGACGTGCGCGGCCGTGCCGGCCCGGCCCACGGCGAGGAGCCGCGCCTCGGTCTCGGGCGTCGCCACCCGTGTCAGCGCCCGCACCTTGGCGTAGGACAGCTCCCCGCGGGCGAGGGCCTCGGCCAGAAGCGGCAGCGTCCCGAGGGCGCGCGCCACCCGCACCTTCTCCCGGGCCGCCCCCAGGTCGAGCCCCACCCGCCAGCTCAGCCAAGCGGCGCAGGAGCGAAAGCCGGTGTTCCAGCCACCCCGGGCGTCGAACTCGCGGATGAGCTCGAGCAGGCGGGCCGTGGCCGCCTCCAGATGCGCCGACAGCTCGGCGATCTCGTCGCCCAGCCGGTCCAGCGCCGCGACACGCTGCGGGGTGGCGTGGAGCGCTTGCGCGTGGCTCTGCATGGCGAGTCCTCCTCCTGTTGAGGCGACTCTACACCCCGGTTTCGGAGCCACCTGGGAGCGTCCAGGACGGGCGATGGCGAGGCGAGCGACGATTTCCGGTCCGCTCGCTCCCGACCACCCATCGTCGGGCCCGTGCGGACCGCTGGGCCGGCATCCGCCGACCACAGCCGATCCGCGGCCATGCCTCGCGCACGAGGCTGTCAAGCGAAAAGTGCAGGCGGCGTCCCGCCCCACAGGCTCGGGTTGCTGATGCCGCGCCGCCGATCGACACGGTAGCGGACCCCAGGCGCTCCTGCCCCGCGCTTCTCTTGTGCTCTTCGGCTTGGAGATGCGCGTGATGAACTGGGCCGTCCGACGCGCCTCGATGACGTCCCCGGTGGGCTGGCCCTGCTCAGGATGTATGCGTTGACGAACCGGGTGTCACGAGCCGCTCGATGGGCAGGTTTCTCGATGCGCTACGGCGCTGGCGCGCTTGACGGCCCGCTACGACCCGCCGCACTGCCCACTGTACACGCGCTCCGGGTTTCACGTCCCGCGTCACCAGCCGTCCCGTTGCCGTACCGCAACTCCGCATGCACGATTCACCGAGACTTGCGCCAACGGTGGCTGTCCGCACAACGATCGCGTTTCAGCCGCGGCGGCTCATGATGGCACCAGCCGCCGTCGGCTGCAAACGTTGGTTACGCGGCAGCAAATGGTCCCTCCGGTGGAGGGAGACCAAGCCAAGCCCGAATCGATGTCGACATTACGAGGGCCTGTCCGATCGCGAGCAGTTCGAAATACACAGCGTTCTTCCCGGCAAGCTGATAGGTCTCTCCAACGTAGTCAAGCAAACGGAATGCCTTGCTCTCGGCATCGCTCTGGCGCCTAGGATCGAAGTGAGCGCCGCCGAGCTTGTTCGCGACGTACTTGATGAGTACCCGGCGGCTGACTGACGTTCCGTGGACAATCATGGTCGTTGACCCAACATATCGATCCAGAGGAAGCTGCTGTCTCAGTATTCCCTTCGCACGAATGCTCTCCATTTCGGCCACCGGCATGACGTAGCCGACCTCGAGCATTCCCATCAACCCCATTCCCTGATACAAAGCTCCACCCGCGGCGGCCAGTGCGATCTTGCCCTGGGGAACCGCCGCAAGGATCGGCTCCAACGTAGTCGCGAGGATAAGGGGCTGGCGAGGACGCCCCGCGGCCTTCCAAGCTTTCTGAAGATCGTTGTCAACAAGAAGTCGACGCAGGATTGCGGAACTGCGACGGAGCGAGTGGTCATCGACTTGCTGGTGGAGTTCACCAGCGAGATGGCTCAGATCGGCGAGGACTACATCAACAAGAGCTGAGACCATGCAAGACACGCCTCAACTAGCCGCCGCCTAACGGGGGCGGCGGATGAGCGGCGGGAGGAACCGCGAGCTTGCTCTCAGGACCGCCCGTCCCCTCCAGCCGCCTGATGGGTGGCGCGCAGTGACGCCCGTCATGCGGATGCGAATCCGTCGCCCCCGATGGCGCGGCGCGAAGCGTCCCGGCCATCGCGCGGTGAGCGGCGCGCGGAGCGCACCCGCTCAAGCGCGAAGTTACACGCATGACCTCAACCTTTCGCAAGACACCCGGACTCGGCGATGTCAGTCGCGAGCTTAAGGGCCATCGCCGCTAAGATAACTTCGATGACCCAAGCGAGTGTCTCGCATAGAATCGCGTGGTTACGAAACCCATGGCCCTCAGCTCCGCGTGCCCACCACGAAGAGACTTCCTCGACAGTAGCGCGACGACCGGGAAAGCCCAAGGGCCTGCGGCTGACCGACCCGTTAGCCAGCCCCGCGGACCTTCTCGACAAGGGACACCCAAGGGATGGCAGACCCCGCGAAGAGCACATAGAACACCATGAAGATCCAAGGAACGAGTAGTTCGACATGCGTGAAGGGCAGGTACAGCCTCGGGTTGTTCCCTCGTCCGACTGCCTCCCACTCGGCGTCGTACGGCCGAAGCGGGAGCTGACGCTCAATGGCATGCACTACCTTGAACTTGGCAGAGTTCAGGTCACGGTACGACCTGATGATCCGATGCCACAGGTAGCAGAGAATGCCACCCGCAAGTGGAGCGAGAACCGCAAGCGCTGCTGGCGCGCCTGTGCCTAGAGCATCTTTCGCCAACAGCGCGGTCAACGCTGTGTTGACGGCAAGGAAGAAGGAGTTGGCCTTCTCGCGCCGCTCGCTGATGCGGTCCGCCATCTCGAGGTAGGTCTTGTAGATCTGAACGCTGTGCTCGCGATAGCCGTCGCCGTATTCGGACTGTGGCAGACCTGCCAGGGTGATGACCAAGGGATCACGCGGGGCAGGCGGCTCCTGCGTCACGGGGCCAGCTCCCGGATGGCCGACACGATCGAATCGGTGTTCCAGCCCACGAGCCGGTCCGCGTTGTCAGACACGACGGATGACACTTGCTCGTTCGCCCACGGTCGAATGGCGACAATGGGCTTGCTGTAGTCCTGCTTGGCGATCCGAATCTCACGCTGAACGGAGATGACGCTGGCCGCAGGTCGCCCGCGCGCGGGCGGCGGGGCCCCCCCGGGGTCCGGCCGGCCCACAGCGACGGAGGTGATTCTGCCCGAAGTGGCGCGTCGAAGGCGACGCACCCGGACGGACGAGCGCCCCGGCCCTTGCTGCGAAGGTCGAACGACCGCGTCAGCGGTTTAGTTCAACGCTCGCGGTCACCGGCCGGAGCGAGCAACGCGAGCCCCGGTCCGGTGGACTGCGGAGCTCGGCCTCCGGCCCCCACCGTAGGGCGCGAGTTCCTCTCTCACCACCTGTCGGACGACGTCGAGGGTCGAGCGCCGGTGGACGTACTCCAGCAGGGCTTCATTCATGAGGGTCTGGTAGTTGCCGCCGCCCGCCTTGTCTACCACCCGGCGAAAGTACTCGAGGACGGTGTTGTTCAGGCGGATCGAGATCTTGGTTTTTCCGGGCTCAGGCCGGACAGCCGGCCCGCGCCGAGCGGCCGAGAAATCAATGTCGCGATAGCCCTCAGCTACGACCTTTTTCATAGAGCTCCCTCTGGCGCTTGTTCGCCTTCCAGGCAGAGATCACTCGGAGCGTGTCGCGTTCTCGATACGCGTACACGACCACCAGCAGGTTCCCAACGTCGCTCAGCCCCAGAGCCACGAATCGAGACTCGTCGGCGGCGTCGGGGTCTTCCCGGGTCAGTGCGAGGTCATCATCCAGCACCGTGACCGCCTCAGCGAAGCTGACTCCGTGGGCGCGAAGATTTGCTTTCGCTTTTGGCGGATCCCATTCGAACCGCACCCCACCAGCGTATAGACGATTGTCCTCCAGGTCAAGCGGTGCCCGTGGGGCGATCGTGAATTCGGTGGAACCATCCAGATACGGTGACGCAGCGCGCGCTGCAGTATCGCGGCCCGAGGGGGTTGGTACTCTGAGAGCAAGATCAGCATGGAACGGGGGCACGTTGCCGCAGCCCGTCGCGCGGACGGCATCGTTGCTCTGCGGAACCGTCCAGTCGGGTCCGAAGGGGCGCAGCACCGGCCGAGAGTCAGGCGCGCCACGGGCCGAGGATCCGGTCGACCGTCCGGATGCCGTCTGCGATCAGGACGCTGGCCCGCTCCGCCACGATGCGAACACTATAGGTCCTCGTCACGGCGGGTGCAAGGATGGGCCATCCTCGATACGAGGATGGCGCTGCCCCCCGGAGGCCGCCACGAGGGCGGGGTCGGGCCCGGCGCTGGCTCCCCGAGGGGGCGAAACACGGGCAGCGCCATCGCCACGCGCCACTCGAATGCGATGCTTGCGCGATCGCCGATGGCGCCGCCGCTACAGATCGACTGCAGGGCCCCGCGCGCCTCCCTCCCCTGACGCGCCCCGCGCCAGCGCCTCGAGCGCCGTCACCACCACCGACAGGTCCTCGGCACCGTGTCCGCCGGCATCGGCGGCGGCGTAGAGGCGCTCGGCCACATCCGTGAGCGGCACCGGAGCGCCCACCACCGCCGCCGCGTCCTGGATGAGGTGCAGGTCCTTCATGAACAGCTCGAGCTTCATCTGCGCTGGGAAGTCGCGGCGGATGATGAGCGGGCCCCGCACCTCGAGCATGCGCGAGCTGGCCGCGCCGCCCGTCAGGACCTCGAGCACCACGTCGGGGTCGAGCCCGGCTCTCTGGGTCATGAGAAGCGCCTCCGCGGCCGCCGCCGTGTGCAGGGCCACGAGGAGGTTGGCCGCGAGCTTCAGGACCATCGCCTGGCCGGCCCGGCCCACATAGGCCGCACGCAGCACGGACTCGAGCACGGGACGCCAGCGGTCGAAGACGGCCCGCTCGCCGCCGACGAGCACAAGCCCCTCGCCCCGGGCCACCATGGCGCTGGTGCCGCTGATCGGGGCGTCGAGGAAGGCGAGGCCCCGGGCGGCCGTCTCTCGCGCCAGTCGCTCGGTGAGCCCGGGCGAGATCGTGCTCATCTGGATCACGGTGTGCCCGGGCCGCGCCCCGGCCAGGATCCCCTGCTCGCCGAGTATCGCGTCCTCGACGGTGGCCAGCGACGGGAGCAGCGTGCACACCGCCTCGGAGACGCGCGCCACCTCGGCCGCCGACCCGGCCGCCGTCCCGCCGAGCGAGACGAGCGCGCTGACGCGCTCGGGCACGACATCATGGCCGACCACCGCGTGGCCCCCCGCCCGCAGGCGGGAGGCCACGGCGTGGCCGAGCAGGCCGAGGCCCACCAGGCCGATGGTCGCCATCAGCCGATCAGCAGCTCTTGCACGGCGGGTAGTCGCGCGAGTACACGGGGTTCTTCAGGAAGTCCTCGGCCTTGTACGTCCAGAACTGCGAGATGTTCGGAAAGGTGTGGATGACGGTGTTCTGAAGCCGCCCGCCGACCTTCTCGACCTTGCGGACGTAGATGTTCTGGACGGGATTGCCGTAGTCGTCGAAGCGCATGGGCCCGCGCGGAGCGTCCGAGAGGTCCACGCGCCGGAGCGCCGCCAGGAACTTGTCCACGCTCTCGATGTCGCCGCCCGTGGCCTCGAGCGCGGCCTTGAGCGCGACGCCGGCCACGTAGGTGCCCTCGGCGTAGTAGGAGGGGGCCTGCTTGTACTTGGCCTCGTAGGCCTGGGCGAACTTGCGGTTGGCCGGCGTGCCCACGACGGCGGAGTAGTGGAGCGCGGTCACGATGCCGAGGGCCTCGTCGCCCATGCTCCGCAGCACGTGCTCGTCGGTGAAGGTGCCGCCGCCGATGAGGGGCAGCCTCTCCTTGAGCCCGGCCTCGGCGAATTGCTTGGCGAAGCGGAGCGCATCGGCTCCGGAGAAGACGGCGTAGATCGCGTCCACATCCCGCCGGAGCTGCGCCAGGTACGGGCCGAAGTCGGCCGTCCCCAGCGGCGGCCACAGCTTCTGGACCACCTGCCCGCCGGCCTCCTCGAAGGTGCGGTGGAAGCCGGCGGCCACCTCCCAGCCGAAGGCGAAGTCGTAGCCGATCATGGCGATCTTCCGGTACTTGAGATTGTCGTACACCCACTTACCAAAGGGATGGGAGGGCTGGCCGCTGGACCAGCCGACCCGGACGATGTAGGGACTGCGCTTGCGCTGTGTGATGTCCTCGCCGGACACGATCGGGTACAGGGCCGGCACCTTCTTGGAGTCGATGTAGGGCGCCACGGCGTAGCCCACGGCGGCGCTCAGGGGCCCCGTGATGAGATGGACGCCCTGCCCTTCCACGAGCCCGCGCGCCTTCGTCAGTCCGGTCGCGGGCTTGCCCTCGTCATCCTCGATGATGAGCTTGATGTCCCGGCCCGCCAGCCGGTACTTCTGCTCCTCGAAGAAGAGCTCGAGGGCGTTGATCATATCCTTGCCGTTCGCGGCCAGGGGCCCGGTCTGCGGCACGAGCATCCCCACCTTGATGGGCCCCTTCTGGGCCCAGGCTGGGGTGCTCGGGAGAAACAGCAGCCCCGCGACGACCAGCGCGACGATCCCCAGTGTCCTTCGCATGTTGGTCTCCTTTCGCGCCCCCGGGCAGCGAGCCCGTGGCGCCGGTGAACTCACAGCCCCAGGTAGCGGGACTTGACCTCCTCGTTCGCCCACAGCTCCGTGGGCGATCCCGAGTGGACGACGCGCCCGCGGCTCAGCACATTAACATGGTCGGCCACCTTGAGGGCGAAGGGGAGGCTCTGCTCGACCAGGAGGATCGAGAGGCCCTGTGCCTTCAGCTCGGCCAGGGCCCGGCCCACCTCGCGGACGAGGAGCGGCGCCAGCCCCTCGGTGGGCTCGTCCATCAGGAGCAGCGCCGGGTTGGTCATGAGGGCCCGGCCGATGGCGAGCATCTGCTGCTCCCCACCGGAGAGCTTGTTCCCCCGGTGGGTCAGCCGTTCCGAGAGCCTCGGGAACAGGGCGAATACCCGCTCGAGGGTCCAGCCCTGGCTCGTGCGGGCCCGGGCCGCCACGCTCAGGTTCTCGAGCACCGTCAGCGACGGGAAGATCCGTCGCCCCTGCGGGACGAGCGCCATCCCCATCCCCACGATGCGATCGGAGCTCATCCGCGTGATCTCGGCGCCGGCGAATGTCACGCGTCCGGATCGGGGCGGCGTGAAGCCGATGATGGAGCGGATCAAGGTCGTCTTGCCCATGCCGTTGCGCCCGAGGAGCGCCACCACCTGCCCGCGGGCGACGCTCAGGGAGACGCCCTGGAGGATATGGCTCTCCCCGTAATAGGTGTGGATCTCCTCGACCTCGAGCATCAGTCGGTCCCCAGGTAGATCTCCGCCACGAGCGGGTCGGCCTTCACGGCCTCCGGGCTCCCGTCGGCGATGACCCGCCCGTTGTGCAGCACCATCACGTGGTCGGCCAGGCCGAAGGCCACGTCCATGTCGTGCTCGATGATGAGGATGGTGATGGCGGGGTCGAGGGTCCGGAGCAGCGCCGCCATCATCTGCGACTCGGCCGGAGACAGCCCGGCGGTGGGCTCGTCCAGCAGGAGCAGCCGCGGCCGCCCCGCCAGCGCCAGGGCCACCTCGAGCTGGCGCTGCTCCCCGTGCGAGAGGTTCTTGGCCGTTTCCCCCTCCTTGCCAGCCAGGTCCACGGACTCGAGGACGGCGCGGGCGCGCGCGTAGAGGTGGCCGTAGGAGCCGAGCGGCCTGTGGAACATGAGCTTGGTCCGCTCCAGGGCCTGGGCGGCCAGCAGCATGTTCTCCAGCACGCTGAGGCTCGGGAACAGGGTGGTGATCTGGAAGGTGCGCGCGAGGCCCAGCGCCGCCCGCCGGAAGGACGGCAGCCGCGTCACGTCGTGGCCGAAGAGGACGATCCGGCCGCCTGACGGCATCAGGTCCCCGCTGATGAGGTTGAAGAGCGTGGTCTTCCCCGCCCCGTTGGGCCCGATGATGGCGCGCCGCTCCCCCGGCCGCACGGAGAGATCGACGCCCGCGACGGCGTGGAGCCCCCCGAACGCCTTCGAGAGGCCCGAGAGCGCGAGCGGCTGGATCTCGCTCATGCCGGCCTACCGCGGCCTTCGCTTCAGCGCCCCGATGATGCCGCCGGGGGCGAACAGGATCACGCAGATGTACACGCCGCCCAGGATGAGCAGCCAGCGCTTGGTGTACACGCTCACGAAGTTCTTGAGGAAGACGATGAGGCCCGCCCCCAGCGCCGGACCCACGAGAGTCCCCGACCCCCCGAGCGCGACCATCAGGAGGGCCTCGACGGAAGTCACGAGCTGCACCTCCACCGGGCTCACGAAGCCGTTGTAGTAGGCCCAGAGAAAGCCCGCGACGCCGGCGAAGGCCGCCGCCAGCATGAAGGCCAGGTACTTGTGCAGCCACACGTTGTAGCCGAGGCTCCGCATCCGCGCCTCGCTCTCGCGGATCCCCATGAGGCTCATGCCGAAGGGAGACCGGACGACGACGACCAGGCAGGCCGCCGACACGACGAAGGTGACAAGGCTTAGGAAGTAGAACGCCGTCGGATCGGCAAAGGACCAGGGGCCCAGCGTGGGCCGCTCGAGTCCGGAGATGCCATTGTCCCCCTTCGTCACCGAGACCCAGCGGAACGCCAGGCCCCAGACCAGCATGCCGAGGGCCAGCGTGATCATCAGGAAGTAGGTCCCGACCGCGCGGATGGCCAGGGGGCCGAAGAGGGCGCCGGCGAGGATCGCGGCCGCCACCGCCGCGACCAGGCATGTCCAGAACCCCGCGCGGAATTCCGTCGCCAGGATGGCCACCGCATAGGCCCCCACCCCGAAGTAGGCGGCATGCCCGAGCGACGGCAGGCCCGTGTACCCGAGCAGGATGTCGAGACTCATGGCGAAGATGGCGTAGATCAGGGCCTGGGTGAGGAGCGTCAGCGGGTAGGAGGACAGGAACAGGGGAGCCGCCGCGAGCAGGACGGCGGCCGTGCCGAGCCCTGCCACCACCCACCCGCCCCGCCGCGCGGCGCCCGGCATCACGCCCGCCCGAAGAGCCCCGTGGGCCGGAGCGCCAGGATCACGGCCATGGGGGCGAACAGCGTGAAGTACGAGAGCTCGGGGAACAGGGCCTTGCCGAAGTTGTCCAGCAGGCCGACGAGCAGGCTGCCGACGATGGCGCCCTCCAGGCTGCCAAGCCCGCCGACGATCACCACGACGAACGCGTAGGGAAGGATCTCGAAGTCCGAGCCGGGGTAGACGCCGATGAACCCCCCGCCCACGACCCCGCCGAGGGCGGCGAGGAAGGCGCCCAGGGCGAACACTCCCATGGAGACGGCCGCGACGTTGATGCCGACGCCCCGGGCCATCTCCTCGTCATCCACGGCGGCGCGGATGACGGCGCCGGCGCGTGTCCGCTCGAGGAACAGCCAGAGGACCAGCGCGATGGCCGCGGCCACCGCGATGACGAACAGGCGGTAGCGGGGGAAGACGAGCTCACCTGCGCGGAGCGAGCCCGTGAGCCAGGCCGGGGTGGGGATCGAGTATGGATCGCCCCCCCAGATCAGCAGGGCCAGGTCCTGGAAGATGAGCGCGAACCCCATGGTCATGAGCACCTGGGCCAGCTCCTGCTTCTGCAGACGGCGGAGGAAGAGTCGCTCCATCCCCACGCCGATGAGGGCGACGGCCAGTCCGCCGGCCAGCATCGCCAGCGCGAAGCTGCCCGTCCGCCAGACGACGGACAGCCCGACGTAGCCGCCGAGGAGAAAGTAGGAGCCGTGGGCCAGGTTCACGATGCGCATGACGCCGAAGATCAGCGACAGTCCACTGGCCAGGAGGAAGAGCAAGGCCCCGTAGGAGAGCCCGTTGAACGTCTGGATGACCCAGAACTCCATCAGGGGCTCAGCCGTAGATCTCCGGGTTGTAGAGGTTCGGCGGCCGCCGGCCCTCGATGACCGCCGCCACGTTGTCGGCCACGATGCCCGCGATGTGCTCGCGGGTGGCGCGCGCCGCGCTGCCGATATGCGGCGTCAGCACCACGTTGGGAAGGGCGATGAGCCCGGGCTCGACGCGCGGCTCGTGCTCGAAGACGTCGAGCGCGGCGCCTGCGATCTGCCCGCTCTCGAGGGCGCGCACCAGGGCCTGCTCGTCCACGATGGGACCGCGGGCCGTGTTCACCAGGAAGGCCGACGGCCGCATCAGCCCCAGTTCCCTTGCGCCGATCAGATGGGTGGTCTCCGGCGTCAGCGCGACATGGACCGACACGAAGTCCGACTCCCGCAGCAGATCGTCCAGGCTCCGGTAGGCCGCGCCCAGCGTGGCCTCGCGCTCCGGCGCCAGCCGCTGGCGCTTGGTGTAGAGCACCCGCATGCCGAAACCCTGGGCCCGCCGCACCACGGCCTCGCCGATGCGCCCGAGCCCGATGATCCCCAGCGTCTTCCCGTGCACCTCGCCGCCGACATAGTAGAGCGACTGCGAGCCGGGGAAGAGGCCCGTCCTGAGCCCCCGGTCGGACTCCACCACGCGCCGGGCCACGGCGAGCAGCAGCGCCCAGTGCAGGTCGGCGGTTGCCTCGGTGACGAGCGGCGGGATCGTGGTCACCGGGATGCGCAGGGCCGTGGCCGCCTCCACGTCGACGCCGGCCGGCGTGATGGCCATGGAGGCGATGAGCCTGAGCCGCGGGCTCGTGGCGATGACCTCGGCGTCCACGCGGTCGTGGAGGAGGCAGACCAGGTACTCGTTCCGCTGGAGCGCGGCGATCAGCTCCGCCTTCGTCACCATGTGCAGCGGGTCGGGGTTCATCTCGACGGCGCCCAGCCCGCGCAGGCGGGCCGCCGCGCTCTCCGGCACCGGCTGGGTCACGAAGATCGTGGCGGGCAAGGGCGGAGGCCGACCCTATCCAAGCCCGAGGAGACCGAGCGCGTTGCGGCCGAGGATCCGCTCCCGATCCGCGCGGCTCATGGGCCGCACCGCCCGCAGCGCGCCCACGGGATCGTCGTCGCCCATGTCGAAGCAGTAATCGCTCCCGAGCATCACCCGCTCGGCCCCGGCGACGCTGATCAGGTAGCGGAGGGCTTGAGGCGAGTGGGAGATGGTGTCGAAGAAGAAGTGGGAGAGGTAGGCCGAGGGTGGGCGGCGCAGGTGGCGGCACTCGGGGCGCACCGCGTGCCCGCGGTCCAGGCGACCGAGGAGGTACGGGAGCGCTCCCCCGGCATGGGGCAGACAGACGCGCAGGGCGGGGACGCGGTCGAGCACCCCGCCGAAGATCAGTCGCGCCGCCGCCACGGCGGTGTCGAAGGGATTGCCCAGCAGGTTGTGCAGGTAGTACGGGCTCAGGCGGTCGCCGCCGATGACGTTGATGGGGTGGAGGAAGACCGGGACGCCGAGCGCCCCGATCCGCTCGAAGACCGGCAGGAACGCGGGATCGTCCAGGTCCCGGCCGCGCACGTTGGTGCCGAGGTAGACGCCGCGGCAGCCCAGTTCGCGCACCGCGCGCTCGGCCTCGGCGGCGGCCCCGGGGGCCTGGAGCGGGAGCGTCGCCAGGCCGACCAGGCGATCGGGATGCGCCCGGGCCGCCTCGGCCATCGCGTCGTTCACCAGGCGCGCCAGCCTGAGCCCCAGCGCCTCGTCGGCCCAGTACACCATCGGAGGCATGAGCGACAGCGCGTGCACCGCCACCCCCTGCGCGTCCATCGCCTTGAGCCTGAGGTCCAGGTCGTGGTAGCGCGGCGTGATCGGGCCGAAGGGGATGTGGCCGACCATGATGGACGGGCCGTCGGGACCTGCGCTGAGGCGGACGCCGTGGGCCTCGCCGTCCGTCTCGATCATCCTGAGATATCCCTCGGGGACGAAATGGGCGTGAATGTCCACCGCGGCCGGCCTCGTCATCGTCGTGGCTCCTTGAAGCCCAGCGCCGCGGAGGCGGCGGAGGCTGTGTTCAGCACGAGCACCGCCTTCCTAGCACCGGTGGCAAGACCGTGTCAACGCCAAACAGGGCGCCGGCGCGGCCGGCGCGTTTGACACCCGGGCGGCGCTGCAACTACCCTGTGGCCGCGGCAGCCGCCAGCCCGGGTCGTTCAGCGCGTTCGGTCGGCAGGGCCGGGGTTCCCGCCCGAAGCCCCTGGGGTATTGTGGCTGAGGGCGGGACCCCGGCCATCCCGGCCGAGATGCGCGGCGAAGAACGCGGCGACGCGGGCGGTGAAGTCGGGGGGAAGCTCACCGTGGCGGCCCCGCTCCGGAAAGTAGAACTCGGCGCGCGCATTCGCCGCGAGCGCTGCGCGGAGGCGCTCGGCGTGGCGGAAGGGGATCTGCTCGTCCTCCCGGCTGTGGACCAGGAGCACGGGAGTCGACAGCGCGCGGGCGGCGCCGAGCGGCGACGGCTGCATGAGGTCGCCACCGAGGAAGAGCCGGCCCCAGAGCGTCATGAGCCGCACGAGCGGATACTTGAGCGGCCCGAGCCAGAAGTAGAGCTCGTGGCCGAGGCTCTCGAGGTCGGCGAAGGGCGCGTAGGCGACCACGGCGCGGATGCGGGGGTCCTCGGCCGCGGTCATGATCGCCACCGCGCCGCCCAGAGAGAAACCGAAGACGCCGGCGCGCGAGATGCCGCGCGCGGCCAGGAAGTCGAGGACGCGCGCGAGGTCGCGGCGCTCGCGCAGGCCCAGGGTGGTCGCGTGCCCACCGCTCTGGCCGAAGTAGCGGAGGTCCATCAGGAGCGTCGTGAAGCGCGGGGAGAGCGCTGCGGCCAGCGGGAGCATGTCGCGCTTGTCGGCGGGGTAGCCGTGCAGGAAGACGATGGCCGGCGCGCCGGGGCGCAGGACGAGCCAGCCCGACAGGATAACCCCGTCGTCGGCCGCGATGCTCACCGGCTCGGGCGCCAGACCGTAGTCGGCGGGCGCCAGCGGGATGGCGATCCGGGGCGGACGCACCGCGATCCAGAACGCGAGCAGGCTCGCGACGGCGAAGGCGCCGACGGCGCAGGCGACGAGCAGCGCCGGATAGGCCAGTGCCCTCACGGGCACCATGATGACACAGGGAGACCCAGCCGATGAAGACTGCGCCATCGGCTACATCCAGCAGCCCCCCTTCGAGCGGCTCGCCTGAGGCGCGCGCCCTCAGGCGGCGCCGGCACCGGGAGCGTCCAGCACCTCCCGCACCTTCTGCGCGAGGGCGAGGGGCGTGAACGGCTTCGGCAGGAAGGCAACACCCTGCTCGAGGATCTCGTGGCTCACGATCGCGTCCGGCGCGTAGCCGGAGACGTACAGCACGCGGATGCCCGGGCGCACCCGCGCGAGCCCAGCGGCGAGCGCCCGGCCGCCCATCCGGGGCATCACGACATCGGTGATGAGGAGACTGATGGACCCGGCCGTCCGGGCCGCGAGGGTGAGGGCCTCCTGCGAGGCGCGGGCGTCGAGCACCGTATAGCCGACCTCCTCGAGGGCCTCGCGCGCCAGGCCCCGCACATCGTCGTCGTCCTCCACGAGCAGGACGGTCTCGGAGCCGCGCGGCCGCTCGACCGTGGACTCGACCGCCGGCGCTGGGCTCGCCGCTTCCTCCACGCGCGGAAGATAGATCTTGAAGGTCGTGCCCCGCCCCGGCTCGCTGTAGACCCAGATGTTCCCGCCGCTCTGGGTGACGACGCCGTGCACGGTGGCCAGGCCCAGGCCCGTGCCCCACTCCTTGGTGGTGAAGAAGGGCTCGAAGATTCTCGCGCGCGTGGCCTCGTCCATGCCGGCCCCACTGTCGCTCACCGCCAGCATGACGTGCGGCCCCGGCCGGGCGCCGGCGTGCTGTCGCGCGTAGGTCTCATCCAGATCCGCGTTGCCGGTCTCGATGGTGAGCCGGCCGACACCGGGCATCGCGTCCCGCGCGTTGACCACCAGGTTGAGGATCACCTGCTCGATCTGGCTGGGATCGGCGACGACGCGCCCGAGATCCGGGTCGAGCGCGACCGCCAGCTCCAGGTCCTCACCGATCACCCGCCTCAGCATCGGCGAGAGCCCGCTCACCACCGCGTTCAGGTCGAGGACCTGCGGCTTGAGCACTTGACGGCGGCTGACGGCCAGGAGCTGCTGGGTCAGCGCCACGGCCCGCCGCCCCGTGGCGTGGATCAGCTCGACGTCGCGGCGCCCGGGCCCTTCGGCCCCGAGCCGGTGCAGGAGCAGCTCCGCCCGCCCCAGGATGACGGTGAGCAGGTTGTTGAAGTCGTGCGCGATCCCTCCGGCCAGCCGGCCCACGGCCTCCATCTTCTGCGACTGGAGGAACTGCTGCTCGAGCTGCTTTCGCTCCGTCAGGTCGAAGAGCGTTGCCAGCGTCGCCGGCCTGCTGTCCCACGTGGTGAGCGAGATGACACCCTCGATCCACACCCGGGCGCCGTCCCGCCGCATGCCCTGGAACTCGTAGCGGGAAGGCACCGGCTCCCCGTGCAGCCGCGCCAGGCTGTAGGCCTCGAGGCGGTCCCGGTCCTCGGCCGCGACCAGGGTGAGCGCGTTCCGGCCGATCACTTGCGCCGGGGCCTCGTAGCCGAACATGCGCGCGAAGGCCGGGTTGGCGAAGCGGACGATGAAGTCCTGGTGGATCGAGATCCCCTGGATGGATCCCTCCACCAGCCCGCGGTACCGAGCCTCGCTCTCGCGCAGCGCCTGCTGGGCGCGCTTGAGCGCCTCGAAGTCGGGTCTGGCACTGTCGACGCTAGCCACGGCGCGACCCGGGGCCCAGCGCCCCGATCACGGCCAGGAGGCGATCCAGATCCATGGGCTTGGCGAGGAACGCCTCCACCTGAGGCGCGTCCGCGCCCACGTCCTCCGGCCCCATGGCGCCCGACATGACGATGACCCGGCTGCCGGGATGCTGGCGCCTGGCCGCGCGCACGATGTCCCAGCCGTCCCCTCCGGGGAGCACGAGGTCGATCAGCACCACCTGGAAGGTCTCCTCCGCGAGCGCCTCGAGCGCCGAGGCGCACTCGGGGGCGACGCGCACCTGCCATCCCTCGGCACTCAGAAGCTCCTCCAGGAGCTCGCCGAACACCCGGTCGTCCTCGACCACGAGGAGCGCTGGGCGGTCACGCATCGCCGCGCTCCACGGCCCGCTCGCTCACGAGCGGGAGGAGGATCCGGAAGGTCGTTCCCCGCCCTCGAGCGCTCGTGAAGCTGATGGCGCCGCCGTGATCCTCGACGATCTTGTGGGTGAGCGCGAGCCCGAGGCCGGTGCCGCTCGCCTTCGTCGTGAAGAAGGGGTCGAACACCTTGTCGGCGTCCTGCGCCGCGATGCCGGGGCCGGTGTCCTCGATCTCGATCCGGATGCGGCGCGCGAGCCCCCCTCGCGGGCCGGCCCCGAACGGGTCGGGCCCGTGATGCCATCCCGTGCGGACGGTGAGCCGCCCCTCCGGCGCCATGGCCTCGAGCGCATTGGCCACGAGATTCACGAGGGCCTGGTAGAGCTGATCCGCGTCCGCCGGGATGGCAGGCACGTCGCGGCCGTACTCGCGCGAGACGACGATCCGCCGCGTCTCGAGCGCGTGGGTGTAAAGCTCGAGCACCCGATCGAGCAGGACCGGGATGACCACGGGCTGGAGATGCAGGCGCGCGGGCCGCGCCAGCTCCAGGAGCTGCTCGACGATTCCGTTGA
Organism: Candidatus Rokubacteria bacterium GWA2_70_23; assembly: GCA_001788395.1. GTDB lineage: Bacteria > Methylomirabilota > Methylomirabilia > Rokubacteriales > CSP1-6 > UBA12499. The sequence continues at coordinate 2,381 of MGBT01000201.1, read as the reverse complement.
TCCGCTCCAGCTCCCGCGGCACCACCTCCTGGAAGGACTCCCGGAAGCGCGCATCGTCGAACTTCTTCGGGATCAGCCGCGTGAAGGTGCGCAGCGAGGTGAGCGGGTTCTTGATCTCGTGGGCGAGGCCCGCGGCCAGCGTGCCGAGCGCGGCGAGGCGGTCAGAGCGGCGGAGCTGCGCCTCGAGCTCGCGGACCACCGTGACGTCGCCGAAGACGCCGACGACGCCGAGGTCCTTGCCCTCCACGCCGCGCAGCGGCGCCGTGCTCATCTCCACGGGCAGCGTGCTGCCATTGGGGCGCCTGAGCGTCAGCGAGAGGTTGGTCCTGCCGCTCCGGCTCGACAGGGTCTCCAGCAGGATCTCGCCCACCTCGGGCGTGTGAGCGAACACCTCGGTGGCGTACCGGCCCGTGACCTCCGCCGCGAAGAGCCCCGAGAGCATCTCGGCGGCGGGGTTGAGCGTGGCGAGGCGTCCGTCGAGGTCGAGGGTGACGACGCCGCTGGTCAAGGACCCGAAGATGCTGTCGGTGTAGCTCTTGAGGTCGGCGAGCTCCTCGAAGCGCCGGCGCAGCTCGGCGTGGGTCGCCTCGAGATCGGAGCGCTGCTGGAGGAGCTGCGCCGCCATGTGGTTGAAGGCCAGGGCGAGCTGGCCGATCTCGTCGAAGCCCGACGGCGCGATGCGCTGGTCGAGCTCGCCTCTGGAGATGGCCTCCGCCCCCGCCGCGAGCTGGCGCACGGGCCGGGCGATGCGCCGGGCGACAAGGGCGGCCACGAGCCCACCGAGGAGGAGCGTCGCCGCGCCGAGGACCGCCAGCTCCCATCGGGTCCGGCTGATCTGGGCCTCCATGCGGCGCTGGGAGAGCCCGATCCGGACGGTGCCCCACTTCTGCGCCGACACCAGCACGGGGACGGCGAAGTCGTAGACGGCCTCGCTCCCCGGATCGGGCTCCGTCTCCTGAACCAGGAACCCCTCTGCCCCGGCCGCTCGCCGGTCCACCGGGCCGGCGAGCGCCGTCCCCACCAGCCCGGGGTCCTCGCTGTGGGCGGCCACGGCGCCCTCGGCGTCGAGCACCATGGCGTACACGACGTCGTCGTTGGCGCTCACCCGGGCCGCGTTCTGCTCGAGGGCCGTGAAGTTGTAGAGGAGCAGCGGGCCGGAGGACATCGCCGCCAGGTCGCCGGCGATGACCTCGCCCCGCCGGAGCACCTCGCCCACGATGGCGGCGCGCTGGCGCTGCTCGACCACGACGATGACGCCCGCCATGACCACGAGGAGGACGAGCACGGTGCCCACGAGGAACCGCGCCTGGAGCGACCGCGGCCGCAGGCGGAGCCGGCGCGCCGGGAAGGCCGCGGTCATCGCCGCCCCTCCAGCCAGATCTTCCGCAGCGGGATATAGGGGTCCCCGAGGCCGTTCACCTCCACGCTCTTCACGTAGGGCTGGAAGAGCCGCTCGTAGGTGTAATGCCACACGGGAATGACGGGCGCGTCGTTCATCACCATCTGCTCGACCTGGCGGTACAGCTCCGTCCGCCGGGAGAGATCGGTTGCCCGGCGTGCCTGGAGCAGCAGCTCGTCCACCGCGGGGCTCGCGTAGCGGGTGAAGTTGCGCGGGCTCCGCGAGTGGAAGAGCTGGAAAAGGAAGTTGTCCGGGTCCGGCACGTCGGCGAACCAGGCGTAGAGGAAGACGAGCAGCTTCCCCTCCGCCAGCATCCGGGAGAAGGCCGGCCAGTCGGTCAGGTACTGGAACTGCGCCTCGACCCCCACCGCCGCCAGGTACTCCCGGATCTGCTCGTGCTCGCGGATGATGCCTTCATGCTTGACGCTCGACCAGAAGACGATGGGCGGCAGGCCCCGGCCTCCCGGGTAGCCGGCCTGGCTCAGCAGCTCGCGCGCCGCCTTTGGATCGTACGCGTAGCCCTTCAGCCTCGGGTTGAAGCTCAGCATGCCAGGTGGCAGGATGCCGCGGGCCGGAGCATAGCGCCCCAGGAAGGCCTCCTCGATCAGCGCCTCGCGGTCGATGGCGTGGATCAGCGCCTGGCGCACCCGGCGGTCGTCGAAGGGCTTGACCCGGGTGTTGAACCCGTAGAACCGCACGCTGATCATCGGGCGCTTCACGTAGACGTGGCTCTTGTCGGCCACGATCCGGCGGTAGTCGCGCGTCGGGATCGGAGCATCCTCGAGGCTGCCCCTGTGGAATTCCTCGTACATGGCATCGAGCTGGGCCCCGGGGAAGACCCGGTAGACGATGCGGGAGAGGTTGGGCGGCCCGTCGAAGTAGTCGGGATTGGCAGCGAGGACGATCTCCTTGCCCCGCTCCCAGCGGACGAACCTGAACGGTCCCGTCCCGATGGGCTGAGTCCCGAAGGCCTCCCCCTGCT